>JAESQX010000055.1 GCA_016764875.1 Gammaproteobacteria bacterium | reverse complement strand
CTTATCTCATCGTTGAGAGATAGATCACCCAGGATACTCGTCTCCTTGCTGAGCCTGTTGGAGTACCGGGGTTGTGCCACAGCGCTTAGCAGAAAATTCAGCTTACCTGTTTGGCCACCATAAGATAAGGAACCTCCTGGCTCGATTTCACCATCATGATAACGGTCCATGTTCAATTCGTAGGAAAGGCTGGTGCTGGACAATTGTTCGAACAAAACGACATTGACAATCTGGGAGCCGCCACGAACATCAAGATCTCCTCCGGTGCCACGAATCAACTCAATGTAATCCACCTGATCCGAACTGATACGCTCCATCTGGTTCTGGCTATTGTTGTTCTTACCCGCCGTGCGCTTACCGTTAATCAGTATTTGCGTGCCAAAGCCACCGCTACCCAGCCCACGACCTCCTCGGCTGGCATTACGGCCTCTTGGCCCTCCAGGGCCTCCCGGGCCGGAAGAAACGTTAACTCCTGGAATCCTGTCCAACATGTCCTGGGCAGTAACCGGTGAATACTCCACAAAATAGGATGCGGGGTAAACTACGGTGGAATCGTCACCCACGTTATCCTGGGCCAGGGATTGGGATGAGAATCCTGTTGCAAAGAGCAGAGGAATTAACAGTAATAAACGGCTTCTGGAAGCGAATTCTTGAATTAATTTACTCATAGAGCGAAATTTGACAATCAAAATTGATCCCTTTTACAGCAGCATGAAATTACGCGGTGGATATCGCGGGGAACTGCGAAACAACAGCACAAAAAAAGGACCATAACAGCTGACTGCTAATGATCCCTTTTACGCAGGAGCGGGTAACTAATCTACTTGCATTAATACCATGCCTACCCGCTTTGGCACTTGCCCCACATCGATTTTCGCCACCACCGTCAAGGTTTCTACATCAACAGCATAAGTAGCATTTTCACCGGCGGCACCAATATAAACCGTTTTGCTGTCAGGGGTGAAAGTAACCCATTCTGGATGCTGGCCAACATAGACGTGGCCAATTTCCTTTAGATCAGGCAACGAATAGACGTAAGCGTGACTGTAAACCTTGCTGGTGGACCAGATGGTTTTACCATTTGGCGCCACACCGATACCGTGGGCCGGGGCCCCTTGCAATCCATCCGTATGCGCTTCATGGTCTGCTATGGCTGGATGCTCGATCCGAGCTACTTCTTCATGGGAATTGAAATCTATCGCGACAAAACCATGATGTCCGGAAAGTTGCACAAAAATATTCCTGGTAGACCCGTCCGGATGCGTATCGAAGGTCATAGGCCGGATTCCAGCATCCATTTCCTTGGTCCAGGCTAACTCATCGGTTACGGTATCAATAACATTGATAGTGGTCTTCTGTATCGAACCGGCAACGGCATACTTGCCATCTGGCGTAACATAGACATTGTGAATCGGACCTACGGTCATGATAGATTTGACGTTTTCCATCTTCTCAATGTCAATAACATCCACCGCCCCAGGTTCCTGCATAATGGCCACATAAACCTTGCTACCGTCTTTGCTGACCGCCACATTATTTGGCCTGCCGCTCAAATGAATACGGCGCTTAACGCGCAGGGTTCGGGAATCAATGATATCCAGAGTATGGAGCGACTCGTTGGTCAGGTAGATCTGACTGCCGTCGGGGGCAGATGTCACCCCGTGAGGGACTGACACATCTTCTATCATGGCCACAACAGTATTGGTGACGGGATCGATAATGGCCGATGAATCGCCGGCTGCACTGGTCTGAACAATCCTCACCACAGTGTCTCTGGCCTTGCGTCTCGTTTTGGCACCAGCCACCCAGTCAGCCATGATGCGCCATTCCGGATCGTTCTGATTGAGAAAATGTTTGCCGCCACCGTGAAAGGGGTCACCGCCGGCAGAGGATGAAAGGGCATGAGTCAGCAAGCGACTTTTCAGTGGATGCTCCCCGGGCCGGGTGAAGGCCGAGGCATACTGGAAATTCAGGCGTGATTGCTCTTCGGTCCAAAAGAATTTGCCTTCCTCCAGAGCTTGCATTGGAAAGGTGCGATTCCGGACATGGCACTGAATACAGGTCACATTGTTTCTGCGCTTGGCCAGGAATATGGGCTGTACTTCGTTTTTGAAATACTCAAAGTCCAACTCTACGGTGCTTTGGCCGTTGGCCGTAGAGACAAAAGCTATAGTGGCCACTATAGAGGTAAGGAATATAAACAGTTTGTTGCAGGCTAAATGATAATTCATGGTGATCCGCCTTGTTGTTATTACGTTCTCTTGAAAACTCAGGGCGTTCAGCTTAAACAAGCTGGGATTTGTTTGCAATACACTCTGGGCTGTTGTCTGTAAATTAGGCCTTAACCTCGGCCTGGGTACTTGGGGTCAGACCCGAGTTTGTGCGGTGAACCTGATCAAAATCCATTGTTGTACATTCTTACCCTCATGTAGTTACGGTACAGAATGTGCAAAATCAACCGTTAACTTTTCAAGACGAACGTGTTTTCACCTTTCCTTTTAGGAACATCCGCCATGAACCCCATGCGAGATCGAGCACAGGAGCATTTCCCTGCCGTTCTGTTAACCCTTATCAGCATCATTCAGGCACTTGCACTGGAATTGCTCTGGGGGAAAGTACTCGACAGCGAGTTCCTCTGGAGTTTGAATCGGGAAGCCGTGCTGGGTTGGGGAATGATTAGTGTAAGCTTCCTCGGAATTCTGCAAATCTGGGTTATGTACTCCAGTATGGTGATGGGGTTTCGCTGGGTACCAACCCTGCGAGATTCTATATTCCCATTTATCATCGGCATTCAGGAATTTATGCTGGTGAGCCTGATCAGTGATGATTTTAGCGGAACCTGGCTCTATGTACTGGCATCAGTTTTTGTTACCGCCAATACAATTAGCCATCTGAATTTTCGCAAGGCTCGAAATGATCCTGTTAATGACCGCTTCTTCCGGACCCGGGATCCGGCTACATGGAAAGACTTCAAATGGGCGATCCTTGCCGTTAGTCTGCTTACCCTGTTTGGTTTATTGACCGACATCTACGAAAATCAGACCCTGATACCCGTTGTGGCCATAGTCTGGGCAAACCTGCTGCTTCTGATCCAGATTGGCGCTATTCGCATTTTTTGGTTGGAAATAATTAATTTGCCGGAAGACAATCAATAACCAGGCCAATATAATTCACTTTCTTTAGCATCCCGCGGATTACTCCTGTAACCACTACGACCTACTGGAAAAACACCAAGTGAGCCATATTGTTTTTGTAAATGGTGATTTCGTAACACCTACTCAGGCGAAGGTTTCGATATATGATCGGGGTTTTTTATTTGGTGATGGTATTTACGAAGTAATACCCGTAATAAAAAATGTACTGATAGATCGAGAATATTTTTTCCAGCGAATTGAACGCAGCATGGCAGAAATGGAATTGGAGTGGCCCTGTGATCAAACCGAATTTCTGTCGGTGCTCCTTGAACTGGTTCAACGTAACAATTTGCAGGAAGGTTATATCTACTTGCAAATTACCCGCGGTGAAGCGGAACGGGATTTCCCCTATCCACAGGACATTAAACCTACCTTTGTTGCGTTTACTGCTAATCGAGACATCCTCCAGAACCCTCTGGCGGATACCGGTGTAGACATCATTACGGTGGAAGACCTGCGCTGGAAACGCCGGGACATAAAATCCCTTAATCTGCTGGCACAATGCATGGCAAAACAGCAGGCCAGATCAAAAGGGGGCTTTGAAGGTTGGATGGTAGAGGACGGTTTTATCACTGAAGGCGCGTCTTCGTCAGCCTTTATTGTTAAAAACCACAACATCATTACCCGCCCCCTCTCCAGTTCTATATTGCCGGGAATTCGCCGCCGGGTGATTCTTGAGATTGCGCAGGAACAGGGGATTGAAGTTGAAGAACGGGCTTTTACTGTTGAAGAATCGTTGTGTGCTGATGAAGCTTTTCTAAGCTCGGCAACCACCCTGGTTCTGCCCGTAAAAACCATTGATGGCCAGAAAATAGGAACGGATATCCCCGGCCCCATTAGTAGACATGTAAGGGATTTGTATCTGGAGGCAGTGCTGGAAACTGCCAATAAAATCAGTTAACTATATTTCCGAACCGATATATTTTTTCAAATTCAGTACCGCTGACATCATAAAAGGTTCCTGGCCCGTCCCGTTCCCCATCAAGCCATTGTCCAACATAGCGCTCGCCATTGGACCAGAAAAATGTTCCTGTGCCGTTTATAGCATCATTCTGGAACTGTCCCTCGTATCGATTACCATTGGCCCAGGTAAAAACACCCTGCCCGCTTAACTGGTCATTCTGCACCTGGCCTTCGTAACTGTCGCCATTGGCCCAGACCTTTTTACCCTTACCATTTTGACGCCCGTTTTCCCACGGCCCCTGGTATTGGTCTCCATTATTCCAATAATAGGTACCCTCCCCCTGCCGTTGATTGTCTCGGAACTGACCCTCGTAGCGATCTCCGTTGGCGCGATACATTATGCCCTGACCATTTTGCCTGCCGTTAGACCAGCGGCCTTCATAACGCTCATTGTTGGGCCAGAAATAGGAGCCATTGCCTGTCATCTGATCATTTAGCCATTGACCTTCGTAACGCTCATCATTTGCAAGAGTCAGTGTTCCTTCACCATTTTTACGGCCGTTAGTCCATTCTCCCATGTAGTGATCACCATTGGATTGGGTGAACGTGCCCTTCCCGGTTTGTGCGCCATCCTTCCACTGACCTTCGTAACGATCACCATTGGACCATATATAAGTGCCTACACCACTTTGCATGTCATTGCGCCATTGGCCGACGTAGCGAACACCGGTGGCAAGATACAATGTTCCCTGGCCATTGAGCCGTTCATTCAGACACTCGCCTTCGTAAGTTTCACCATTAGCCCAGGTATAGGTTCCGCTACCGGCGCCACTGCCACAGGTATTGTTAACCCAGCGACTTTCCTGGGCGTAGACGGATACAGACAAGATAACTGATAGAAATAAGAGTAATTTTTTCATAGGCTAATTTTAACAAGCTACTTTTTGACCAACTGTTAAGTGGACCAGGTTTTTTCAATAAGAAACGCTTATGTTTCCGGTTATCTATTGAATCGACAGTTGGGTAATTCTCTTAAGGTTAGGCAATAAAAAAACGAAGGACTTTAAAAGCTCCTTCGCCTTTTTAAGGCTACTTATATTTTCTTGTTACTGATCAGAAAGAGTTCTGCCCCATCTTTTTGTAACCCTGCTCGTTGTTTGCCACATAATTAACAATCATGTCCGGTGTCACCGGCACACGATTAAACATGTGACCATCAAGGGCATCGGCGATTGCGCCGGTAATGGCCGCGGCGGCAGAACCCTGCGAAGGTTCACCCACACCTCTGCCACCGGCTGGATTGTAAGGATCAGGGATATCCACCGCCGCGTTCTTCATCACTGACGGCACGTCCAGTATGGACGGCAGCTTGCTCTGATAAAGACCCACGTTGGCAGGCAGCCCATTCTGAGGGTCATAGACGTGACGTTCTGAACTCGCCATACCAAAACCCCAGACACCACCACCATTTATCTGTTGTGACAAACCTCTGGGGTGAACGACCTTGCCACAATCAGATACGGACACAAAATCCAGAATTTCATACTTTCCAGTGTCCAGATCAACTTCGATTTCGGCCAT
>JAESQX010000003.1 GCA_016764875.1 Gammaproteobacteria bacterium | reverse complement strand
TTCAAAGTCGGGAGTCGCGGTATCGATGAGGGTGTTTATATCTGAAATAATCGTGGCAGCATCGGCGCTATCCGGTGCGGTAAACCCCAGAGCAGTTGCCGCATTATTGATTATCGTTTCCACGGTACCAGCGTCCGTCAGATCAATAGTGCCACTAAGGAGAATCAGGTTAGCCAATGCTGTGTACACGGCCTTCTCAGCTTCAAGAAAAGAGACAGACCCTGAACTGCCTTCAAGCAATTTGCCAGCAACAGTTGCTGCATTAAGGATTGTGCTGCCTACTGCAAAAACATTTGCTGCGGCAAAAATGTCTGCGGCTGTGGTTGCCTCGGCCAGGACTCTGATGGAGTCGTAAAAGGTCAAGTCAATGGTAACATCGAGACCAAAAGCGGCTTTAATTGCTGACTCAGCGCTGGCTGTATTTAGCGACCCTTCTTCCGCGACTATGTCTATCAGCGTAGTAATGGGAGTTATCACCGTTGAGCCTTCCGGAGCGAGCATTCGGCCCTCAAATGTAAGTTTGGTGGCAACGTCTGTCCCACCCATAAGGTTCAGGGTGCCAGTTGTATTTCCTTCCAGTGAAAAGCTTCCCAGGGCATCAGTTAAATCCGAGGCCTCCACGCCGTCATTAAAAACTCTGTCTTCGTTATTGTCTGCCCAGACAAGTGCTCCCTCGATGTAACCATCCTGACCGGCACCAACAAGGACATTAGGGTCGCTCTTTAGCGCTTCCAGAGTTAGTGTGTCGGCAAATACACCGTCATCAGTGGCAACGGTAAAAGTTAAGGCAAGGCTACCTTGTTCAGTTACGAATTCTCCCTCGTTCAGCTTGAGCAGGTAGTCGCCTGATTCATCCTGAACAACGTGGAAGCGATCGTCATTTACATGAATTGATTCAATGGTATCGGGATCGATATCGCCCAATTGAAGGCGTTCACCATCCCAGTCAGATGAAAGTGAGATTAATGGATTACTATCATCGAGTTCCAGAATTACATCGCTGGCATTGACAAACTCGATTTGAAGCTTCTGTTTGCCATCATCCCCTTTAAACTGGATGGTAAATTTACCGCTCTCAAAATCTACGGTGGTGAAATTAATACCCTCGGCAAACTCAAGGTCACCATCTTCGGAAATATTAAAAGGATCAATATCATCAAATCCACCGCTCTTTACAGCATCGAGCATGAAACTACCGAGGAGATTCCATAGGTAGCTGGCATCAATAAAAACATTGGTAAAATCTAGATCTGCACTAAGGTGGATTTTTAGTTTTTTAGTTTGAGAAGACATAAATATTCCTTCATTAATTCTATTATTAATTAGTGTCTGACTGGAATAATTGATAATTCGACGAATCGAACATCTAGTCCAGGGAATCTATCTATGCGGGTTCTGAGTTTTTAATGAGCTTCCTGTCTGCTGTAAGGGAAGGGTAGATTTGATTTCAATAATCGATCGGTATTTGCCTGCTAATATGACGGTATTAAATTTAGCAAGCCACATATTGCTGCAATTTTTGAGCCAAATAATTTCAATTAATATGTCAATAATATCAACAGGTTATTTAGTGTAATTTAGACGGTGTCTAATAAGTTGACGCTATTACGGAATTAACCTGTTAAAAGCGTCAGAATAATTTACAGACAGGGCAAAATAAGAGTCGATTATTTTTCTTAAGCTAAACTCATTCGGCTCTATTGCAGTTCAAATCAAGCCTTATTTCGCCAGCGCATTCTTCGAATAAATGTACTGATCCAGTGCATCAAGTTCCTGTTTACGCAGGAAAGACCCCTGCCCATATTCTGCACCAATGATTTGATATCGCTCCGTCTCCAGAGTATAGGCTGGCCAGTCAGGTAATCCAGTACCGTTGGGATTGCCACTTTTGGCGAACTGTACCCAGTAACTACTCATGTTGTCCGAGATGGACATATCTACCGAGGTTACGTCAGTGGGGTTTAAGGTCTGGAACACATAGCGCAGTTCTGCAGCATGGGGTGAGCGCTGAGAGGGGTCGTCGGGATTTCGGGTGAACTGATACATCCAGGTTGGCTCAACTGTTTGCGCCATTGCATATACCAGTTCACGGGAGGCACGGGCGAAGGTGGTGTCAGTGATGTAATCAATTTCCATCTTAACTACATCCGCGTCAGTTTTTGCCACATAATAATTCAACACATCGGTGGCGGATTCGCCATATTCAGTGGCCCTGGCCTTAAATTGTTCGGCCACTGTAGAGTAAGGCAATGGCCGGGCGCGTATATAGTACAGGCCTTCACCGTCGTTGGTTCCAGCTAACAGAGGCACGTGATTGTGCGATCCTTCGGCAAATATTTCAGCGGCTGGTTTGGGTAGAACCCATCCATCGGCGGTGGCCGTTACCGGGGAGGGTATGGCCAGGACATCGGTGGCAGGTAGAGCCCGCATGATTGCGAGCACATTTTTATTGGAATTACCGCCCTGGGACAGTTTGCCCAGTTCCTGAAGCTTTTCATTTACCGCTGCGTCACCAATGGCTTCAGCACTATCCATGAATCCGTTTGCGCGGCGTAATCTGGTGGTATTGTTGGTATGGATCCAGGTGCTTTGTGAAATGGCTTTATCAAAAAGTCCGGCGGCGAGTGGTGAGGCAATCAAGCTGTAGACGCTGCCACCACCGGCCGACTCGCCAAAAATAGTGACATTATCAGGGTCTCCGCCGAAGCCGGAAATATTTTCCTGTACCCATTGAAGGGCGCTTATATGATCCAGCAGACCGTAGTTGCCGGAAACACCGCGCTCTGACTCAGCAGACAGTAGTGAATGAGCCATGAAACCGAATGGGCCCATTCGATAATTTACCGATACCAATATCACGCCCTTGAGGGCAAAACCTTCGCCGTCATAAGTGTCGCTGCTACTGGAACCAAAAGCCCAGCCCCCGCCATGAATCCAGACCATCACTGGCAAGTTCTGTTGAGCCGAATTGGCTGGAGTCCATACGTTCAAATAGAGGCAGTCTTCGCTCATCAAAACCTGGGGTTCACTACGGGGTTGCTGCATACATATTGGCGAAAAACTGGATGCTTCCAGTATGCCTTGCCAGGGAATGGGGGAAGCCGGTGGCCGCCAGCGCAAATCGCCTACCGGAGCAGCCGCAAAAGGTATGCCGCGATAGACTTTGATGCCACTGTTTAGCGCCACTCCTGAAACTTTTCCGCTATCAAGCTGAACCGGATCTTCGAGTGCATAAACGTTAGCAAAAACCAGTGAAGTCATTACAGCCAGCAGGCTTAAAATCCCATACCGATTGATTTTCATTTTTATACCCCTAAAACGGCACCTTCAGTGATATGGCAGCTTGTGTATAACTTAACCGTCAATCACCAGGGTACGGAGAAACTGTGCATGATTTTCCCAGCGGCTTATCTTCTCAGGCATCTGTTCTTGAGTAAGCTGAACATTGCCATCTACGTCAGTTACCCGTGATATCAGGGTGTGCTCTCCTGGTGTAGCGTTCCAGTCAAGGGTAAACAGTTTCCAGGAATACTTACTTGCCCTTGAATCCAGCGTAGCTTTTTGCCAGGACCCGTTATCGATTTTAACTTCAACATTGCGAACCGCGGTACCGTCAGTTAACACGAAACCGGTTATTTTGTGCTTGTTGCCAAGCTTGGTAACCCGAACAACTGACGATTTCAATTGAATCTTGGTTACTGAATTTTCAACCCAACGCTCCTGACCGCCAATGTTTTCCTTCTTCAATGTTACGTAGTCGCGACCCATAAAACGGCTCATAAAGCGACGATCCTGAATATGGATCTGGGTCATCCATTTAACATTAGCGACACCGTAGAAACCTGGCACTAACAAGCGTAAAGGTTTGCCATGAAATAAAGGAAGATCTTCGCCATTCATTTTAAGTGCCAGCATATTTTCATTACGCATGGCGTAATCCACAGACAGGCTGCGGGCGAAATTCTGCTCTACGTCAGTATCCCGTATCGTTTCAGTGCCAACATCGGCGCCGAAGAAAACAACTTCTTCACCTTCGGGTTTGATACCACTTGCTTGCAGAATGTCCTTGAGCCTCACCCCGCTCCAGTGCGCGTTGCCAATAAGCCCGTGATATATAGCGGGACTATTACCGCCGCATTCGAAACCCGCATCAATCTCAAACTGACTCATGGCCTGTAAATCGCTCAGGGTATATTCCATTTCACGTTCAACTAGGCCGGTCACTTTCAGCCGGTAGCTATTCACATCGACGTCTGGCTGGTTGTAATGCTGTACGACGTAGAAATCCTTATT
>JAESQX010000054.1 GCA_016764875.1 Gammaproteobacteria bacterium | reverse complement strand
GGGCACTTTGAATGCGGCCAAAATAAAGGGCAGCCACACCGCCATGAAATCAGGCATGCTGGCGGCCCGGGCTATGTTTACTGAACTGGCCGGAGAAACAAAGCAACAGGAACCTGCCGATTTGGGGAAAGGGTTCAAGGCTTCAGATCTGTACCGGGAGCTACATGCATCCCGAAACTTCAGTGCCGGATTTCATAAATTCGGATTCTGGGCCGGCAGCGCACTGGCTTTCATTGAGCAGAATATTTTCCGGGGACGTTTCCCCTTTACTTTCCATGACCGCAGTAAAGACCATTGCCAGCTGACACCCGCTGCCGAAAGTGTGGCGATCCAATACTCCAGGCCGGACGGGGAGATCACATTTGACAAGCTGTCTTCTGTGTTTCTTTCCAACACCAATCATGGCGAGGATCAGCCCTGCCATTTGCAGCTGAAAGACCCCAGCGTACCCCTGGGGATCAACCTGCCAATGTATGATGAGCCAGCCCAGCGGTATTGTCCTGCGGGAGTCTACGAAGTAATAGAGGAGGCGGGCAAAAAGCGGTTTCAGATTAACTCGCAGAATTGTGTGCACTGCAAAACCTGCGATATCAAAGATCCGTCCCAGAACATTAACTGGGTTGTTCCCGAAGGGGGTGGTGGGCCGAATTATCCTGCCATGTGAATCTTATTGCTTTCGATCACAACCAGGCGATTTGTGAGCCTGCACTTGGCTACATGCTTTGACTCGGCCATCCGGCTGTTGGTAAAGTGAATGCCAGGCTCATTCATTCATCCCGTGGAATTAAATGATGTCTCGCCAGTATCTTCCGATTGCCATCTTGCTGCTTTTCCTGGGTTATATGCCGTCGTTTGTGCTGGCGCAACCAGCACTGCTTGAAGATCGCTGGCGCAGCCTGGAAACGCCACATTTTGTTATTTACAGCCAGGTGTCAGCTGGTCGAACCGAACGGTTCGCCCGGAATCTTGAAACCTGGCGAAGGGCGGCTGCCTATATCATTTCAGATAGCGAGGATTTGCCAGGCGCAGCGGTAGAAAACCGGGTATTCCTGTTTAAAAACCTGGAGAGCTTTCAGGTTTTTGCCCTGGCAAACGAGGTCGCCTTTTTCTATCCAACCCCAAGACGTAACTTCATGGCGGTAGTTTTCGATGACGAGCAGTCGCTTGTTCAGGCAAGGCATCACTATATCCATTTTTTGATACGTAATTTCACTGATCTGCGGATTCCCCGCTGGTATGAGGAAGGGTTGTCCGGCTATTTGTCCAATTTGCAGGTAAACAGAAAACGGGTAGAACTGAAACCTTACAGCCAGCAGGCATTTGAAGTGGCAACGATAGCAAGCAGGGAGGTTTCGCTGGAAGACCTGTTTTTTGATGAACAGGCACTGGGCTCGCCGCGGCTAATACAATTGGCAAATCACAAATCAGAGACCTTCCTACATTTCCTGTTGCACGCCCATGAAGAAGATGGTTTTTCGGATCGCCGGACACAGCTGGAGCGATATATTGAGCTTTTACTGGCCGGGCGTAGCCAGCGCTTCGCCTTTGACCAGGCATTCGATGGGACAACGGCCCAGCTGGACACTGAATTCGCGCGCTATCTTGGCGAAAGTAGCAGGGGGCAGGGGGAATTGGATATTGCAGATCTGGTGGGGGCAGGTGTCGGCGCAGACTATCGGGCAGAGGCAGTCGACTTTTTTGTGCTAGCTAATGTGCTCGGAGAACTGGCCATAAATTCCGGCAAATTTAAACTGGCCGAATCCTTTTTCGCAGAAGCAATTGATCGGGGGGCAGCATTACCTAGAAGTTACTCTGGCCTTGCCGATGCCCTGCGGATGCAGGAAGGGATCGATGTGTCAGATAAGACACTGACAAATTATTACCGCCGAGCAATATCCCTGGCACCAGAAAATCCTGTTTCTTTTCTCGACTACGGGGAATACCTTGAAACGGTACTTGGTGATTGTGGGCTTGTTTTGAGCCCGGCTCTGAGGGCAAGTACGCAGGATGAAATTGAATACCAGTTTCATAAAGCCATTGAGTTGGCGCCGGACAGTGCCGAGGCGAATTTGGCTATGGCTCAGTTATATCTGCTGGCAGGCAATGACTATCAGGAAGGCCTTGTTTATCAGGTAAAAGCACTGGAGTTGTTACCTGCCGATACGTTTATAATGGAACAAACCGTCAAATATAAAATAGAATCCAAAGAATTTAAGGAGGCGCAAAGGCTGATTAATGAACTGTCACAGCCGCTACATTTCTGGCAGGAATTTGCCTGGGTAACGGACCTGCGCCGGCAATTGACACACAAACAAAAGGGAATTGAGTATAACGCCTGCGAGCATGGGGTATAGAAGTGAGAAGGACGCCACCCTATGCTTAAGTTGATTCAGACATTGATTCAAATCATGTTAATACCCGCAATTCTTGTGTTGGGATTTGTAGTTCAGGCCGAGGTGTTGGATGAAAATAAGGATGCCGACTCCTGGTTATTAGAGATCAGCCACCAGCTGGATATTCTGGGTATTGATGTAATCCATAATCTAAATCACCGTGAGCTTGCTCGTGGAAAGATTGAGCGACCCAGGCTCGGCAGGTTTCCAGATCTGGCACCGGGGCAATACCCGACATCGCGCGACCTGCTGGCCTGGGAGCAGGAATTTACAGACGGAGACATCAATGGCGTTGCACTGCTTGTCAGGGAGGACACGCCAAATAGAGTTTCAACCGTCTATGATGATTTTCATGCGGCATGGCTTGATAGTGAGGTTTCACAAAGGGTTTTTATATCTTTTAATTCCGCCAATAATACAGACGCAGAAGGTCTATCGGCGGTGCTTAAAGAGTCAGGGTTTGGCGTGCTGGCATTTGACCGCGATGCTTCTGCCGAACTTCCAGGTCGCCTCTACGCTACCGCCGGATTACGCATGGCACTGGATTCATCGGCCGCGAGACGATATCGCAGCGAGGTAAGTGAATTCGATTATCTGGGTGAGCGGGTGCGACGTAACTCAAACTCGATATTTTCACTGGGCCCGGGGCGGGAACGCCGAATCACCAGGGGTGAACCGTCGGTATTTCGCAAACATTCTCTCGGCGATGAGTATGAGGCTTCAACCATAGAAGAGATTATCGTGCCTGGAGGCATTGCATTAGGTGAAGTGGCCCAGCTTCCTGCGGGGCTGGATAATCTGATTTACCGTGATGAAAAAATCTGGTTCCAGGACATCAATGGAACCCGCTGGAACTTGCCGGCTGAAGATATTGCCAGTCTGAAGGCCTTGTATGATTTTGTGCAACGATCTGAGACAATTAATTCCGATGCAATTGTGGATATAGATGCCGAGGGACTGGTCAAGATTTCGTTCGAGTTTCGCAACACAGATATTGGTTATCACTTGATGGAAATGGATACCGAACCATTCAAGTTTGTGCGAAATTTGTCAGTAACCAAGAGTGTGATTATTGACACGTCGGTCAAGTTTCAGAAACAACCTGGAACAGAGAATCTGAGCTACTCCACTTTATATGAAATTCGATTCCTCAGTGCAGACACAATGCGAATTGCGCAGACAAGAGTGGCGTTGGAATACGAATATGAGGAGGCGAATTCGGCGCTCAGGCACAGCTATTCCTGGGGCAGGGATTTGAAGGCTCTGGATGAAAATCTTGATTATGACGGTCTTGGTAGAGGAACGGCGTCATTGGCGCGATATGCGGCCTGGGCCGCGCTGTTTAGAAGTGTACATGAAGGGGAAACCCGGTTTCTTGATGGGCGCTATGAGTTTATGAAGGTTGACAAGAGCGGGCGTGAGACCCCCAGAAGGTTTTGATTTTATGGTGAAAAGGCATACATACTTGTGGTGAATAAATTAAAGCTGCAATTAACAAAACTGATGCTGATTGCCGGGACCCTGGCGATATTGACGGGCTGTGCCATTATTGATCTGGATACTCAATTCACTTCTGATCCGGAGTTGTATAACAGGGTTATTACTCAAAGCAGTGATCAGTTTGCCACCGTGTCGCCACTTTATATCAGCGATGAAATTAAACACTATGTAGACGCTGTGGTTGGCCCGCGTTTAAGCTCGCGGCGCAAGGTGGAATTGCTGCAAGATCTGTTGTTTGGTGAAGAGTATCTCGACATCAAATACAGCGATTTTCATACCCAGACAGCTGTTGAGCTGTTCAATTCGCGCTCGGGCAACTGTCTTTCGGTGATAAACCTTTACGTGGCTATAGCCCGCTATCTTGATCTGGATGCCAGCTTTCAAACCGTTCAGGTGAGGCCCTATTGGGATCGCCGTGGGTCAGTTCTGGTGCTTAGCCAGCATATCAACGCATCTGGCAAGATTAACCAACGAAACTCTTATGTGGTTGACTTCACTCCTGAAATTGCCTTGCAACAATTAACCTCTGAAATCGTCTCCGACACCCAGGCCCGGGCCCTGTATTTCAATAATCTCGGGGTAGAGCAAATGATTGCCGGGGAATTGGAAGCCGCGATGGTTTATATGAAAAATGCATTGTGGATAGATCCACAAATGTCTATTGGCTGGAACAATATAGGTGCGGTTTTAAATCGTCTCGGGGAAAAGGAACTGGCGGAGTTCAGTTATCAAATGGCGTTCGATGTGGATGCAACCAATGCCACAGCCATTAGCAATCTGGCACGGTTTTATATTGAAAAGGGTGATGAAGGCAGGGCCAGATCCTATCTTCGTGCCATAGACAAATTTAACAAGAAAAACCCCTACTATCACTTTAACCTGGGCAATTTTTCCTTCGCTTCCGGGGATCTGGAAGGGGCTGTTGAGCACTATCGTCGGGCGATAAAGATAAAGCAACTGGAACCAGATTTTTATACAGCGCTGGCCCAAGCTTATGCCCAGACCGGTGACACCCGTTTGCAGCAAAGGATGCAGGCAGAGGCCAGCGAATTGCTGGCCCAGAATCAGGAAATATTCCAGCCTAGTGACAACAAGCTCCGCATCATTGACAGTCAGTCAATTTTACGGCCCGGTAGCCCTGGGTTATCAGTTATTGCAAATTAACCAGTAATTCAGAAGCTCCTCTCTAATTCAAATCTGAATCTTTCCAGTAGCGAGTGCCTTTCACGGTAGCCTGCAGTGCCAGCCCGCTTTGAGTCAGCTGATAAACCGTGATGTTGTCAATGACGGCTTCTCCTCCTACCGCTGCCCCTAGGTCTCCTGCTTTCGCCGCCGCATCGGCTTGACCGCCAAACGTCCAGCCCTGGTTAATGAAACGGTCAAGAGATTCTTTCTTGTGAAAAATAAACACGACTCTAAAGTCCTTGACGCCAGCGCCCAGGCCGACCCCGACCTCGCCCATACGCATATAGGTTTGCTGACCGTCACTATTGTCTCGAACAATACCAACACCTGCGCCAATACTTGCCAGGATAATATTGATATTGGCGCTGCTGAATACGCCATAACCGGCGGCTTCACCGACCTGGGATCTGACATCAGGCTTTAATTGAAACAGTTCGGTGAGTACCTCTTCACGCATTTCCAGTATCGCTTGCCGTTGTTCTTGCGGCGTACCGCTGGTAAGCCCAGTGGTAGTGCACTGGCTCAGTAGTACCATGGCAATACTTAACCATGTGGCTTTGATGGCTGATCCCATTTGAATCCCCTTGTGATTAAATCTGTTTTTAAGTTTACATCAATATTGAAATAAAGTTCTGCGCTGGTTCACTGACCGCGACAATGTATTATGCGGATTCAAGATTGATATGAACTATAAGACCCGTCTGTGTGTTTTTGTCGTCACTTGGGCAGAAATCTTTTCTTTTTCCTCAAGTAATTCGCCAGCGATAATAGCGCATTCAGAAATTGTTACTGTAAAAACAGGCAAATTGCGATGGTGCTTGATTAGCGGGTGCTCCATACTTTATGGTTCGCCTGATACGGATTCCTGCAAGATCCGGAAAAGACAGAATAGATTTTAAGATAACACAGAAAATAAAGAGGAGATTTTAATGAAGCGAGTCGTGATGGTTGTATCAATTATGTGTGCTGTTTTGTTGGCGGGGGCCTCAATACAGGCGCAGCAGGGGAATAAAACCTCCTCCCCGGAGGATGCGGCGGTTTACATAGTATCACCTGCTAATGGGGCTGTGGTTCCCATCACGTTTACGGTCATCTTTGGATTGACAGGGATGGGGGTAGCTCCGGCCGGCATAGTAAAACAGGGCACGGGTCACCATCATCTGCTGGTAGATGGGGTAGTAATGCCTGACCTGGATATGCCGCTTGGGGCCGTGGTGACGCACTTTGGTGGTGGGCAGACCCAGACCATCTTAACCTTGCCGCCGGGGGAACATACGCTTCAATTGATACTTGGAGATCACATGCATATCCCCCATGAGCCGCCGGTGATTTCGCAGGTAATATCCATTATCGTGGCTAACTAGTTCGATTTATCGCTAATTCTGCCATTGCTTCCAGTGCATCACGGTACTGTGAGGGTGGCAGATCGGTGAGGCAGGCTCTGGCTTTTCCCACTTCCGCTTCGGCGAGCTGGCGAGTGTATTCAATACCACCAGATGTATTAACAATTGAAATTATCTTTTCCAGAGAATCCAGGCCGCTGATTTTAAGGGCGTCTTTTATCAATCGGGAATCGGCGTCTGAGGAATGTTTCATAGCAAAGATGAGAGGTAGTGTGGGTTTGCCTTCGGCAAGGTCGTCACCGATATTCTTACCCATGGCGGCGCTGTCTCCGGCATAGTCCAGCACATCATCGATTAGTTGAAATGCCTTGCCGACGTGTAGCCCGAAGTCCCGTAGTCCTTGTTCTATCTTCGCCGGGGCATTGGCAAGGATAGCCCCACACTGGGCTGCGGCCTGGAACAGGATGGCCGTTTTATTGTGGATTACCTTCAGGTAGTCAGCTTCGGTTATATCAACATTGTGTTTGTTGATCAGTTGCAGCACTTCACCTTCGGCGATTTTGTTGGTGGTATCGGCGATAATTTCCATGATGCGTAGACTGCCCAGGGAGACCAGAACCTGGAATGCCCGGGAGTAGATGAAATCCCCCACCAGGACGCTGGACGGGTTACTCCACTGGTTATTGGCAGTAGGGCGCCCGCGGCGCATGGTTGACATATCTACCACGTCATCATGTAGCAGCGTAGCGGTATGGATGAATTCGATAACGGCCGCCAGCTTGATATGGTCGCGATCGTTATAGCCACAAGCGTGGGCGCTTAAAAGCACCATTATCGGACGCATGCGTTTGCCACCGGCATCAACGATGTAGTGACCGATGCTTTCCACCAGTGCTACATCCGAATGAAGCCGGTCAATCACAAATTGATTAACCGCTTCAAAATCAGCTTCCACACTTGAACGTATTTGTTGGTACATGGTTTTTCAGGTCAGTTGCAAAGGCGATGGTACACCCAGGGAATGATTTTGTGACTGCATCCTAGGGAGACAATATATCCCTGTCAAGAATGGGTGTTATCGGTGATGAAGGCCCCGGCATAGAAAGTCCGGGGTTGCCAACGCGTCAGTTGGTTTGGATAGGATAGCCGCAGTAAACAAAATTGCCTGTATATTGCCACTTACAAGCTTGCCTCTACACCTTTGTTCCCGTAAAATGCCGGCCCCTATGGGAATGGACCAGGGTCGGGAAATTTTCGACTAACAGATCGGAGCCAGAATATTATGTACGCAGTGATTGAAAGTGGTGGTAAACAGCATCGGGTAGAAGAGGGCGAGACTCTCAAGCTGGAAAAGCTGGAAGCGGCTACTGGTGAACAAATCGATTTTGACAAGGTTCTGATGGTTGGAGAAGGGGAATCCGTTACCATCGGTACGCCTTATGTAGAGGGCAGTAAAGTGACTGCCGAAGTGTTGACCCAGGGACGAGCTAAAAAGGTTAATATCATCAAGTTCAACAGACGTAAGCACTATCGCAAACAGCAAGGCCACAGACAGTGGTTCACCGAAGTAAAAATCACTGGTATCAAGGCTTAGAAAATTCCGGGAGTAATCAATGGCACATAAGAAAGCAGGTGGTAGTACCAGTAACGGTCGTGATTCGGTATCCAAACGGCTCGGAGTAAAGCTATTTGGTGGTCAACATGCCAAGTCCGGAAATATCATAGTACGGCAACGTGGCACCCGATTTCATCCTGGCGAGAATGTAGGCTGCGGTCACGATCACACGTTGTTTGCCAAGGCCGACGGGGTAGTCAGATTTGAGATTAAAGGGCCGAAAAACAGAAAATTTGTCAGAGTCGAACCGGCCTAGGTAATGAATTGTTGTAAACCAAAGCCTCGTCATTCGACGGGGCTTTTTTGTATACAAGATATAGCATCAGCTTAACCAGTTAAAATTTGCAGGGTACCCAGTGAAATTTGTCGATGAAGCCGAAATTACAGTAGCAGCAGGAAAGGGCGGTAATGGCTGTCTCAGCTTTCGTCGCGAAAAATATATCGAGAAAGGCGGCCCTGATGGTGGCGATGGGGGTAGCGGCGGCAGTGTCTATCTACAAGCCGATGCCGCGTTGAATACCCTGGTGGATTTCCGTTTTCAGCCGCATTATAGGGCCATTGCCGGTAGGCCGGGACAAGGGAAGAACTGTACCGGCAGAGGGGCCGATGACCTGATGCTGCGGGTTCCGGTGGGAACAAGCATTGTTGATATAGACACTGAGGAGTTGATCGCTGATCTGTCAGAACCAGGCCAGAAGGTCATGGTGGCGAAGGGCGGGGAAAGGGGGTTAGGTAATACCCGTTTCAAATCCAGCACCAATCGAGCGCCGCGCAAGACTACCCTTGGCACTCCCGGTGAATCCAGAGTGCTGCAATTGCAATTAAAACTGGTAGCCGACGTAGGATTGTTGGGTTTGCCCAATGCGGGCAAATCCACCTTGATTCGGGCAGTCTCCTCGGCAAAACCGAAGGTGGCTGATTATCCGTTTACCACCCTGGTTCCAAATTTGGGCGTAGTAAGTGTCGGCATGGATCGTAGTTTTGTTATGGCGGATATTCCTGGTCTTATCGAAGGTGCGGCAGAAGGCGCTGGTTTGGGTATTCGTTTTCTTAAGCATATATCCAGAACCAGGCTGCTGTTACACCTGGTGGATGTTCTCCCTGTTGATGATAGTGATCCGGTAGACAATGCGAGGAAGATTTTTGCCGAGTTAGCCAGGTTCAGCCCCAGCCTCGCCAGGAAAGACTGTTGGTTGATTCTCAATAAAACGGACCTGCTCGGCGATGCTCAGTTGAGTGAGCTTAGAAAACGCATGTGCACTGAGTTGCCATGGGATGGGCAGGTGTTGGAAATTTCAGCTATAAGCAGCAACGGTGTACCGGGATTGTGCGAGGCATTAATGGGTGCAATAGAATTACACCGGGATAAAATGATCAATGACGAGGCTTATGCCGCACAACAATCAGTCATGGATGAAGAAATGGAGATCGAAATACGCCAGAGTATCCAGCATAGTAAAGCCGCTGGCCGCCGAGAAGTTGATGATCTGAATGATCCGGATCGGGATGATGATGCGTAGCGAACTTATCCAGGCGAAGAGGCTGGTCGTAAAGATCGGCAGCGCACTGTTGACTAATAATGGCCTGGGGCTGGATCGGGATGCTATTGAATGCTGGGCCGAACAACTGGTATCGCTGCAGCGGCAAGGTAAAGAATTGGTGCTGGTTTCTTCAGGTGCGGTGGCCGAAGGCGTAGCGCGCCTCGGGCTGAATGCGCGTCCCAGTGCTATCCACATGCAGCAGGCCGCTGCCGCTGTGGGGCAGATGGGTTTAATACAGGCCTACGAAAGCTGTTTTGCCAAATACGGTGTTCACGCAGCCCAGATTTTATTAAGTCACGAAGATCTGTCAAATCGAAAACGTTATCTCAACGCCCGCAGCACGTTGACTACCCTGCTGGATATGGCGGTTGTACCTGTTGTTAATGAGAACGATACGGTGGCGACCGCCGAGCTTTGTTTCGGTGATAACGACACCCTGGCCGCACTGGTGGCGAACCTCATTAATGCCGATGCCATGATAATTCTCACAGATCAGCAAGGTCTCTTTAGTGCCGATCCCCGGCAAGACAAGGATGCACAGCTTATAAAACAGGCCGCGGCGGGTGACGTATCATTGCTGAAAATGGCTGGCAACAGTGGTGGTCTCGGTCGGGGTGGAATGCAGACCAAGCTGTCTGCGGCCAGATTGGCCGCCCGATCGGGCACCTGCACACTGATTGCCGACGGGAGGGAACCAGAAATTCTCAATCGTCTGCTCACAGGCGAAGAACTGGGAACGCTGCTGACGCCGGAAAATGAGCCGGTAGCGGCCCGTAAACAATGGCTGGCGGGACAATTGAAAGTTTGTGGAAAGTTGGAACTGGATGCCGGCGCGGTCGATGTGTTGAAAAACTCAGGGCGTAGCCTGCTTGCGGTGGGAGTCAAGGTGGCCAGGGGCCAGTTTGAAAGGGGCGATGTGGTTGCGTGTGTCGATATAAATGGCCTGGAAGTAGCCAGGGGGCTGGTTAATTACAGCAGTGATGAAATCAACAGAATCAAGGGTCAGTCCAGCGATCAGATTGAATCGTTACTGGGCTACTCCGGAGAGAGGGAAATAATTCACCGGGACAACATGGTGTTAAGCTGCTGAAAAGACATAAAAAAACCGGCCTGAGCCGGTTTTTATTAAGCCCTCGGCTGCGATCAGGCTTTGAGTGCCTTGATACCAGCATTGAGTCGGCTCTTATGTCTGGCCGCCTTGTTCTTGTTGATAATACCTTTATCAGCCATGCGATCGATAATCGGTACGGCGTCATTGTATGCCGCAGTCGCCTTTTCAGCATCACCGCTTTCAATAGCTGCAATTACCTTTTTAAGGCTGGTTCGAACCATGGATCGAAAACTGGCGTTGTGGCGACGTCTGCTTTCTCCCTGGCGTGCTCGCTTTCGGGCTTGTGAAGTATTAGCCAATTGTTGCTCCTAATTTTAAACTAGTAAATTTGTGTGTTAATCAATCAGTTTTGCAGGCCCAGTAAGGTAAAGATGTCATAAACAGGGCGCTATTTTTGAGCGCGCCACTATGCCGTTTTCGCCCGACATTGTCAATAGGGCCAACCGGTGCAGATTAGTATGGCGGGGATCACAATCTCAGGGAAAGCGGCGCTATTATCGAATTGAAAGGTTCCTTTAATAGACTTTTGGCGGATTTATTGCTGTTATTAGGGCGCTAATAAAAAAGAGCTTAATCAGACAACTTCATGACAGATATTCAAGGTTCCCGGGACAAGCCTCAGCCGGGAGAATCCAAACACAGCCATTTATTGAAGGCCAGCGGTATTACCGGCTCAATGACCATGGTGTCGCGAGTGCTTGGCCTGGTGCGTGATGTGGTTATTGCCCGGATTTTCGGGGTTGGTGATGGTACCGATGCCTTCTTCCTCGCCAATCGCATACCCAATTTTTTGCGCCGGCTGTTTGCGGAAGGCGCATTTAATCAGGCTTTCGTGCCGGTACTGTCCGAATACCGCAGCAAGCATAGTCACAGTGAAGTTCAGCAACTGGTCAATAGTGTGGCCGGGATATTGATTCTGGTGTTGCTTGTGATTACCGTGGTGGTGGTGGCGGCGGCACCGCTGATATCCATACCAATTGCCTATGGTTTTCTGGACGAGCCGGAAAAATTTGATCTGTTTGTGCAAATTCTGCGGCTGACGTTTCCTTATCTATTGCTGATTTCAATGACCGCTTTCTGTGGATCGATCCTGAATAGCTATGATCGTTTTGCTGTACCGGCGCTTACCCCGGCATTGCTGAATATTTCGCTGATTGGCTGCGCCGTTTTGCTGGCGCCCTATATGGCTACACCGGTGTTGGCTCTGGCCTGGGGAGTGTTGCTGGCTGGAGTGGTGCAGTTGCTGTTTCAGTTGCCGTTTCTGGCCCGGATCAACCTGTTTCCAATACCCAGGCTCAATAATAGCCATGAAGGGGTGAAACGGATTAAAACCTAGATGATCCCGGCATTATTCAGCGTGTCAGTGAGTCAGATAAATTTGTTGCTGGATGCTTTTATTGCATCGTTGCTTATGTCCAATGCCGTTTCCTGGCTCTATTATTCTGATCGGCTGGTGGAATTGCCCCTTGGGGTATTTGGTATTGCAATTGCAACGGTGGTTTTGCCCAGCCTGTCCCGAAAACATGCCAGGCAGTCCATGGACGAGTTCGCTCACACTTTGGATTGGGCAATGCGGATCATATGTCTGATCGCGATTCCAGCAACATTGGCGTTGGTGGTTATTGCGGAACCACTATTGATCACGCTATTTCAAAATGACAATTTCACCACTCATGATGTGATGCAGGTAACCGTGAGCCTGCGAGCTTATGCCGTGGGTTTCATCGCTTTCATGGGCATCAAGATATTTGCTCCCGGTTATTTTTCCCGCCAGGATACCCGTACTCCGGTAAAAATCGGTATTGTGGCCATGGTTGCCAACATGATTTTTAATCTTATCCTGGTGTTTGGATTCAGTCTTGGTTATGTGGGATTGGCGCTGGCTACCAGTCTGGCTGCAATTCTTAATGCCGGTTTGTTGTTTCTTGGTTTGTGGCGGAAAAAATTAATTCATCGACAGGCAGGCTGGCCGCTTTTTGTATTACAACTCGTTATTGCCAATGCAATCATGGTCGGGTTTTTGATTATTTACGTCGGAGACTGGCAGGACTGGCTGACATGGGATGTTTATACCAGAATCAGTCACCTGGCCGTGCTGTGTGTCGGCGGTTTTCTGGTGTATGCTGCAAGTCTGTTTGTGAGTGGTTTACGCATCCATGACTTGCACAAATGAGTGGCAACAAGAGCCTATTTTGAGTTAAATATGGAATAGAAGGTCATGAATATGGGTATGTTGAGATTGCTCGGCCTGTTGATTGTTCTTTGTTTTCCTGTGAATGTACTGGCTGATGTAAACTGTGTGGTATTGCTGCATGGGCTGTCCCGTACATCCATATCCATGAACAGAATAGAAGCTGGTCTGGAGCACGCCGGGTTCACGGTTGTTAATCTGAATTACCCGTCCCGCGATTATCCGCTGGAGCAGTTGGCAATGGATGCGGTCGGTCGTGGCATCGAAGCCTGCGAAGAATATTCCCCCACCCGAATACATTTTGTAGCGCATTCCCTGGGCGGCATTCTGGTTCGCTATTATTTTTTGAACGAGCAACATCCGAAACTGGGTAGAGTGGTTATGCTGGGACCACCTAACCACGGCAGTGAAGTGGTGGATACCCTGAGGGGGATACCAGGGTTCGCATTATTGAATGGCCCTTCAGGGGGGCAGCTTGGAACTGGCAACGGGAGCATGCCGAGGTTCCTGGGAGCCGTTGGTTTTGAGCTTGGTGTTATTGCTGGAAATCAATTTGTGAATCCCTTGTTTGCAATAATAGTTCCCGGACCCAATGACGGCGCAGTATCTGTTGCCAGCACCCGGGTAGAAGGGATGAGGCAACATCTGATTTTGCCCGTGACGCATTCCTTTATGATGTATAACCCTGAAGTGATAGAACAGGCGATTAATTTTTTAAAAACAGGAAGTTTTGTGCGAGATATGAATTGACCTCCACATAGTGTGCCTTAGTTTTAAGTGGAGGCCCGGGACATGAATTTACCGGTAACGGTGTTAACTTTTACCCTGTCACCCGGGGCAAGATATTCAGGTACCTGGACTTCAAGACCGGTGGAGAGAGTGGCAGTCTTGTTCCGGTTTGTCGCCGAAGAACCAGTCACCGCTGGTGGCGTATCTGTGATGGAAAGATTGACCGACTGGGGTAATTCAATACCAAGAATGTGATCGTCCATAATCAGTGCGACGATACCTTCGAGTTGTTCTGTCAGATATTCCAATTGACCTTCGAGATCAGGTGCATTTATTCCATACTGAGTAAAATCTTCTGTATTCATAAAGTAATAGGTGTCGCCGTCAAGGTAGGAATATTGCACAGCAACCCGATTACAATCGGCTTCCTTTAACACATCATCGCCTTTAAATGACTTATCTAGTTTTTGATGGGTTTGCAGGTTATTAAATCGTATTTTGTAAAGAGTGGACGCGCCCCTTGATGAAGGGCTCTTGCATTCCACCTGTTTCACAATATGGGGAGCACTCTCGATGTCCAGGATCATACCTTTTTTTAACTCACTTGCTTTAGGCACTGTTACCCTCTTTTTTTGTATAGAAAGATTAAGAAAAATCTGCTTGAGGAGGCTCTGATAAATGTGGCTCTCCCGGCAACGCGCACTTTCGCAGGCGCGGCGCGGCCTGTCAAGAAAGTGAAGGTCTTTGTAATTGCCGGGACATGACACCATAATAAAGTGGTCAGATTTATTGAATTGATAGGGTCGAGCAGCTTATGAGCAAGCGCATTAAAGAGGTTAGTAATTTACATATCATCGGATACGAAGAGTTGCCCACACCGGGTGACCTTAAGGATGCATTGAAGCTAAAGGGCACTGCACTGGATACCGTTCTGGCGGGTCATCAAAACCTAAAAAATATACTCGATCGCAAAGATAAGAGAATTGCCGTGGTAGTGGGGCCCTGTTCAATACATAACACAGACGAGGCAATTGAGTATGCCCAACACCTGAAGGTACTGGCTGATGAACTGTCGGAGAATCTTCTGCTGCTGATGCGTGTGTATTTTGAAAAGCCACGAACCTCTATTGGATGGGAAGGTTTAATTTATGACCCCCATCTTGACGGCTCGCACCGGATTGATCATGGACTGAGATCCGGCCGGCAACTGATGCTGAAGATCGCAGAGATAGGTTTGCCTATTGCGGTTGAGGCACTGGACCTTATTTCTCCACAGTATCTACAGGATCTGGTGACCTGGACAGCTATTGGTGCTCGCACCACGGAGTCACCTACTCATCGTAAATTGGCCAGTGGAATATCTTCAGCGGTGGGTTTTAAAAATAGCGTTGACGGGAATGTTCTGGTGGCCATAAATGCCATTCGTTCAGCATCCGCCAGCAACAGTTTTATCAGCGTAACCGAAGAAGGGAAAGTTGCCGTGTTTCGTACCGCCGGCAATCCCCATTGCCATGTCATTCTTCGCGGCGGTATGTCACCTAATTATGATAAAAAAAGCATTACAAATTGCGAGGCCGAGTTGCGCAAGGCCTCCTTGCCGGAAAATATCATGATCGATTGCAGTCACGGTAACTCGCAGAAAGATTTTCAAAAACAGGCATTGGTTCTGCAAAGTGTGGCAGATCAGATCGTAAAGGGTAATCGGTCAATAATTGGCGTTATGCTGGAGAGCAACCTGGTAGAGGGTAACCAACCCATACCGGAAGATCTGGATGAAATACGCTACGGCGTGTCAGTGACTGACGCCTGTATCGGCTGGGAAGCCACGGAAGCATTGCTCAAGGAATTTTCCAAAACCATTGCCGGCGCGTTACCGTGCAGATAATCGCAGTTACAGACCAAAGGAAAGAATATCAGGATAACCTGCAATCACGGGTGGCTATCGAAACGGTTTCGTCGATCTTGCTTGATGTAGATCAAGGGGCACCATTGAATACGGGGCGTATACTTATTTTCCGATAATAAATGATGTCCCTGGAGTAATTAGTTCCAGGAGCGACGGTGAGAGGGAGTTCGCCTGGAGGGCTGATTTGGCTATATTCGATAATTTGCTGTTAGCAATTGACCTTAGCCATGATTCTGATCGATTGTTGAGCCGTGTCCTCAAGATATGTCAGGGTGACATGGAGCAGGTTAATGTAGTTCATGTCCTGCGATCTGACTTTCACGATATTCCGCTGCGAAGCGAATCTTCAGACGATCCGCCGCTGGATATTGACCAGCGTCGTCGCCGCGATCAGGCACTGCTTAAACTAAATACAATCCTGCGAAAAAACGGATTCAATGTAGCTTCCCATCAAATTCATATCAAAGCCGGGGAACCTGCTACTGAAATCAAGCGCCTGGCTCATGATCTGGAGGCAGACCTGGTAATAGTTGGCAGTCACAGTAAGAGAGGCGGAGGCTGGCTGGACTTGCCCGGTTCTACCACTAACTGCGTGCTGCAGGGGATTGATGCGGATGTAATGGCTGTGCGAGTCTAGCCTATAGTTTAATCAGCGCTCAGCGGCTCTCCAGCACCTTTCCCAGGGCATCAATCAGGTAATCTATATTGTTTTCGTTAATTCCAGCTACATTGATGCGGCTGGAATTAACCAGGTAAATGCTGTAATCACGAACCAGGGTGGCAACCTGCTCCACACTGATGCCCAGAAAAGAAAACATGCCTTTCTCGCGCTGAATAAAATTAAAGTCCTGTTCAATTCCCGCCTGTTTCATCCTGCTGACGAACAGGCTTCGAAGGCCATTGATCCGATCACGCATCTCTGTCAATTCATGGTCCCAGCTTGACTTCAGTTCCGGCGTAGAGAGTATTAGTTGAACAATAGCGGCACCGTGATCCGGTGGCATCGAATAAATGCCACGGGCAATGGCGGCAACCTGGCTTTCAATAGCAGGCAAGGCGTCGGGTGACTCACACATTACAGTAAGGGCGCCGGTTCGCTCGCGATAGAGACCAAAATTCTTCGAGCAGGAACTGACTACAATAAGCTCGGGCAGAGATTGTGCCATCAGCCTTACCCCGTAGACATCCTCAATCAGCCCATCTCCCAATCCCTGGTAGGCCAGATCAATAAACACGGTAAACCCGTTTTTCAGCGCAAGGTCCTTCAGTTGTCGCCATTGTTCATTGCTGAGGTCGGCACCACAGGGGTTGTGACAGCAGCCATGGAGCAGAACCAGGTCATTACTGTTGGCTTCTTGCAGGGCATCCATCATCCGGTCAAAGCAAATGACATGCTCCTGATGGTTGTAGTAGGGGTAACTTTCAATTTTCAGCCCTGCAGCGCCAAGCAACGGCACATGGTTGGGCCAGGTGGGATCACTGACCCAGATTCTTGCATCAGGCCTGGCTTTTTTAATAAATTCTGCGGCCAGGCGCAGGCCGCCACATCCGCCGGGGGTTTGCACCGTGCAGCGTCGACCTTTCAAACTCTCAACTGTCTCATTGCCCAGGAGTAAGTTGGCAACAAGGTCGTTATACCGAGGATCTCCCTCCGGGCCCACGTAGGCCTTGGTAACCTGAGAAGCCAGAATCTGCTTCTCGGCTTCCTTTACCGCGGCCATTATCGGGGTTCGCCCCTGAGCATCTTTGTATACGCCTATACCCAGATCAATTTTCTGTGGATGGCTGTCGGCACGATAGGCTGCCATTAATCCCAGTATGGGGTCGGCACCGAGGCTTTCGAGGGATTGAAACATGATTTAGTCCTGCTCAGTTTCTGGCTTTTTGTGCCAGTAAGGTATTTTGTAATAATGAAGCTCGGGTCATGGGCCCTACACCGCCAGGTACCGGCGTTATAAAAGCGCACTTGTCTTTGACTGAATCAAAGTCGACATCACCCGCCAGTGCGAATCCACTTTTTTTGCTGCTGTCGGCAACCCGGGTAATTCCCACATCGATAACAACCGCGCCTTCTTTAACCATATCCCCGGTTACATAGCCAGGCTTGCCGATGGCCGCAACAAGAATATCAGCACTACGACAATAGTCAGCAATATCCTTACTGCGACTGTGTAACAACGTCACCGTACAATTACCCGGACTGCTGTTGCGGGATAGCAGAATGGACATAGGCGTACCCACTATATTACTGCGACCGATGATCACACAATGCTTGCCGCTGGTTTCGATGTTATAGCGATCAAGCAACTCCATAATACCGTTGGGGGTGGCGGAAACGAAAGTGGGCAACCCGAGGCACATATTGCCGAGGTTCTCTGGACAAAAACCATCAACATCCTTGGCCGGATCAATCGCCAGCGTGACTTTATGTTCATCAATGTGATCGGGCAACGGCAACTGCACGATAAAGCCGTCAATTTCCTGGTCCCGATTCAGTTCATCAATCTTCGCCAGCAGTTCTTCTTCGCTGGTGGTTTCATCCAGACGAATCAGCGTGGAATCGAATCCCACTTCCTCGCAATCTTTCACTTTGTTGGCTACATAGGTTTCACTGGCGCCATCGGTTCCAACCAGCACGGCGGCCAGGTGGGGAGTCTTGCCACCACTTGATTTGATCTGTTGTACTTGTGCCGCGATCTCATTTCTGATTTGTTGGGAAGTTTGCTTGCCATCGAGTATTTGCATTATTACCTGCCGCTGCTATCGGGTACACCTGAGCCACCCGGGTGAGAGAAAATTGGGCCGCTATGATAGTCGAGCTTAATGAGCAGCTCAACAATCAGCTGCTTGAAAGGAATTTGCCCGTTTGTACGCCTGTTACCAGGTTCCTGAATTGGGCATGCTGAGCCACGGTTCAGCTGGTTCCAGGGCCTTGTCGGCCTGTATTAACTCTATGGAAATATTGTCCGGTGACCGAACGAATGCCATTCGACCGTCCCGGGGAGGCCGATTTATGGTCACACCAGCGTCCTGAAGATGTTTGCAGATTGCATAAATATCGTCTACCCGATAAGCCAGGTGACCAAAATTACGGCCTTCGTCATATTGTTCGGGATCCCAGTTATAGGTCAGTTCTACCTGGGCATCTTCGTTGCCTTCCAGGGCCAGAAACACCAGGGTAAATCGCCCCTGTTCGCTGTCCATCCTGTGGATTTCCTTTAATCCCAGCTTGTTGCAATAGAAATCCAGGGATTCATCGAGATTGCTTACACGGACCATGGTATGGAGGTATTTCATTGTGGGTTCCTGCTTCGGTTGTAAAAAGGGTCAAGAAAAATAGTTAAATGGTCTCCCGGGAGCTAAAAGAGAATCACTGATCTGATGCTGGTGCCTTCGTGCATCAGGTCAAAAGCCCGGTTGATATCTTCTAGGGGCATGGTATGGGTAATCAGGGGGTCGATCTGAATTTTTCCCTGCATGTACCAGTCAACAATTTTAGGAACATCGGTGCGTCCTCTGGCGCCACCGAATGCGGTTCCCTTCCATACCCTGCCGGTTACCAGCTGAAAAGGGCGGGTGGAAATTTCCTTGCCTGCACCAGCAACCCCGATTATGACCGATTCGCCCCAGCCCTTGTGACAGCACTCCAGGGCCTGGCGCATGGTATTGACGTTGCCAATACATTCAAAACTGTAGTCTACGCCGCCGTCGGTCATATCAACGATTGCTCCGGTGACATCATCAACATCGTTGGGGTTGAGGAAATCAGTCATCCCAAACTGGGTTCCGATTTCAGCTTTAGAGGGGTTGGTATCAATGCCGATGATGCGGTCTGCACCAACCATTCTCGCACCCTGGACGACATTTAATCCAATGCCTCCCAAGCCAAACACGGCGACGGTACTGCCGGGCTCTACCTTGGCATCAAAGGCGACCGCACCGACTCCGGTGGTTACCCCACAGCCAATGTAGCAAGCCTTGTCGTAGGGGATATCATCGCGAATTTTTGCCACCGCGATTTCCGGCAGAACGGTATAGTTGGAAAAGGTTGAGCAGCCCATGTAATGCAGGATAGGTTTTCCATCCAGAGAAAAGCGGCTGCTGCCATCGGGCATCAGTCCCTGGCCCTGGGTGGCACGTATGGATTGGCAAAGATTGGTCTTTGGATTGAGGCAGAATTCGCATTCACGACATTCGGGTGTATAGAGGGGAATTACGGTATCACCCACTTTTACTGATTTAACATCCGGGCCTGTCTCAACCACCACTCCGGCGCCCTCGTGACCGAGAATGGCCGGGAATGCTCCCTCGGGGTCATCCCCTGACAGGGTAAAGGCATCGGTATGACAAACTCCGCTAGCCTTGATTTCTATCAGCACCTCTCCGCTTCTGGGTCCGTCCACATCTACTTCTACAATTTCTAGTGGCTCGCCTGCAGCAAAGGCGACCGCTGCTCTTGATTTCATGATAATGCCCTTAAATTATTGGTTTGAAGTATTGTAAAAGACTGGCTGTACAACAGGCAACCACCAGGGCTGATCTATATTACTAAGGGTGGTTGAATGGTATTATCTGGCGCGTTGTTTCCCGGGTCTAGCAAAACATGTTTTAACCCGGGCTGACTATAGCCAGGGTTCAAGTGATGAGTACCAGTAGTCGAAGTAAATTTGTATTAACAGTTTCCTGTCCTGAAGCAAATGGAATCGTCAGGGCCGTAAGTGAATTCCTCTTTCAGCGTGGCGCCACTATTTGTGATGCCGCCCAGCACCGGGATCCCGTAATCGACCGGTTTTTTATGCGAGTTGAATTTGAGGAAGTGGAGGAAGACCTTCCTGAAACGGACAAGCTCGACAGAGATTTCAGCGAAATTGCCAGGCAATTTGATATGCAGTGGGCATTCTTTGATCAAGCTGAAAAAACCAGGGTATTGCTGGCGGTTTCCCACCATACGCATTGCCTGAATGATATATTGCACCGTTGGGATAGCGGTGTTCTTCCGGCGGAAATAGTTGGCGTTGTTTCTAACCATAAAGATATGGAAAAAATGACTCAATGGTATGGCCTGCCGTATTACTATTTGCCGAGCACGGGAGACAATAAACAGCAGCAGGAAAAAGAAATTCTGAAAATTATTGAAGAAGGGAAGGTGGAACTGTTTGCCCTTGCACGCTATATGCAAATTCTTTCTGCTGATATGTGTGAGGCTCTCAAGGGCAGGATTATAAATATTCATCACTCGTTTTTGCCGGGATTTAAAGGGGCCGATCCTTATCGGCAGGCCTATATGCGAGGCGTTAAAGTGATTGGCGCTACCGCTCACTACGTTACAACGGATCTGGATGAAGGGCCTATAATTGAACAAACGGTAGAGAAAATAGACCACAATTTTGATATCGACGACCTGGTGCAAATAGGCAGGGATGCGGAATGTTCGGCCTTTGCCCGTGCCGTGAAATGGCACTGTGAGCATCGCATAATCCTAAATGGTAACAAGACGGTAGTGTTCAGATAACGCTGAACTTTGTGGATTTTCCGTGGCTGAATTTAAATCTGGCAGCATTGATAATGAATAAACGGCTTGCTTTTTTTGTTATCGGGTTCGCGATATTGGCATCAACATTGAGTGCCTTTGCTGCTGAGGAGGATAACGGCGTCTGGATTGATGTACGTTCCACGCAGGATTACCGAAAAGGGCATATCGAAGGAGCCATCAATATTCCCCATGCAGATATCGGGTACAGAATTAATAAGTTTGTAAGCGATCCTGGTATAACGGTTCATCTATACGATGATGGCGGTGTTTACGCCGGGCTGGCATTGCAGATTCTCATGGAAATGGGCTTCGAATATGTGATTAACGAGGGAGGCTATGAGTCGATCCTCAAAAAGCAGAGTCCATAGGCATGGTTTAGCCTCCCCCATTGATTCTCAACTACTGGGTTAATAATCCACCTGGCGATCCGATTATGGAACTCTATGTCGCTATAGCCATTGTAGCCATCGGCTCATATATTCAAAGCGCCATTGGATTTGGCCTGGCAATAATCGCCGCACCCGTGCTGTTTTTCATTAATCCTTACTACGTACCAGCTCCCATTACTGTATGTGCTCTGGTGTTGTCACTGGCTAATACCTGGACACATCGGAAATCCATTTCATTCGCAGGACTGAAATACGCCATTATCGGGCGTATTCCGGGCTCCGTGGCAGGGGCTTTGCTGATTCTGTGGATCGACCAGCAACTATTGGGGCTCTGGCTTGGGGTAATGGTGCTGCTGGCCGTGGTTTTAAGTTTGAAAACCGTTGTCTTTGCCCCAACCACAGGGCATCTGGTGACGGCTGGATTCTTATCGGGTTTCATGGGGACCAGTTCATCCATCGGTGGCCCACCGATGGCGCTGGTGATGCAACATCAGGATGCCCATTACATTCGAGCCAATCTCTCAGCCTTTTTCGTTCTGAGTACGCTCATGTCACTGGCAATGCTTGCCCCGGTGGGTTTTTTTGGTACACAACATATGCTCCTCTCTCTTCCCTTGTTGCCAGGGACATTACTTGGCTACTGGCTTGCCCGAAAAACCTGGCACCTGATATCGCCTGACCTGTTAAGACTTTCATCCCTGCTTCTGTGCTCTTTCTGCGGCCTGTTTGCAGTACTGTCATACTGGTTGTAGAGCTTTAAATTATCAATATATTTCATAAGGTTATTGAAAGTATCGATATTCATATTGATTGTGAGAAGGATCGGTTGTTTGGTGTTGTCTAATTGGTTTGCCTTGGGTTACACTGATTCGTTCCGTAGTGGAAATAGTAATAATTTCGCCACCAAATGAGGAGATCGGTATGAAATCAAAATTACTGAGTAAGTTACTAGTCATTGTCGCTGTAAGTTCCCTGTCACAGTTCGCTCTGGCAGATTCGGCCTCTGCAACTAAAGAAATCGCGGGGATACTGGCTACTTTTAACCATTTTCCTTCTGATTCAGACAAAGCGGCGCTGATGGCTATCGCCAAGGATTCAGATAATGGTAGGGGGCTTCAGGCCATTGCCAGTGCTATTACCAACATGCAACACAAGGCCACAGATGCAGATATGGAAATATTGAATACTATCGCAATGGCTGATATGGCGCCTGATTCTGTAAAAGCCCTGGCAAAAATAGTTGTTGGTATCAGTCACGTACCCAGTGACGAAGCCAAGGCAACTCTGCAGGCAATGCTTTAGATTTTTAGTTAGTTGATAAAAAAAGCAAGAAAGTATATCGGTAGTACGAGAAGGTCGTGGTCATAATGGGCACGGCCTTTTTTATGAGTAAACGTTTAGTTTTAAACAGCTTGTCTAGGCATTTTCCGGATTAATGCCGCCTTTTTCTGCATAAAACTTTCTGATTCGAAGCATGTCGCTATCCAGGTCGCCGGTTGGCATAAAAAAGTCTGCCAGGCCTGCTTCTTTCCTGGGGGCATCAACATAGCCCAGCAAAATGGGCACGCCTGCACTCTGGGAGATGTGATAAAAACCGGTCTTCCAGCGATCCACTTTGCTCCGGGTACCTTCTGGCGGGATTAAAACCACCAGGTGTTCCTGTTTATCAAACTCGTCTGTTATCTGCTGAACAACATTGTTTGCCTTGCTACGATCGATGGGGATTCCTCCCAACCATTGCATCAGGCCCGAAAAAGGAAAGAAGAACAGGCTGTCCTTGCCCAGCCAGAAAACCTGTAGCCGTAGTTTAAGTACTACCAGCAGCATTAAAGGGAAGTCCCAATTGCTGGTGTGGGGAGCTCCAATCAACACCAGGCGAGGGTTATGAATTTCCTTGCCAATGGCTTTCCAGCCAATAATTTTAAGTATTCCAATGGCGAGCGCCCGTAATATGGGTGTAAGAATTGGTGTTGAAAAGACTGTGATGCGCACGATTGACTCTCTTGGCGTTGTTAAGGTTAAGGTGAAGTCGAGCTTCGGCGAATCATGGCATTGGGGCAGGGCAGGGTCAATTGGAGTGGGGGCAAACGTGTTGATCGGTATTGCAAACGCCGCATTCTTCGTAACGGGAGAAAGGCAGGATAATGTCTTTCAGTTTCGACCCACACTTCCAACACAGTCGCTTCATGGTATCTCCGGAATTACCATTGCTTGAAATAATCTTCCACAGATGGGTCGCTCAAATTTTTTGTGGCCCCGGAGACCTGCCCGAGATAGAGAAAGCTGATTATTTTCTCATTGTCTTTTAGCGCCAATCCCTCTGCAACTACCGGGCTGTACGCCATGGAGCCGGTTCGCCAGAAAGCACCAATATCCTGGGCGAATGCGGCAAGCAACATGTTCTGGGTAGCGGCGGCGGCGGAAAGGTCCTGCTCAATTTCAGGAACTTTCGGATGTTCCTTGATACAGGAGATCGTAATAATTATCAGAGGGGCCCGCATTGGTTTCTGTCGAATTCTGTTCAAAGCGGCGGGTTCGGTATCTGGATTTTCGGCCAGCGTTGCCTTGACAAACAACTCTCCCAGTTTGTGCCGGGACTCTCCTTTTATCAGTAAAAATCGCCAGGGGCGAAGCACGCCATGGTCGGCGGCTCGAAATGCAGCCTTGTAAATATTTCTCAGGCATTCCTCGTCCGGTTCTGGATCTGTGAGTTTTGGAAAGGATGTTCTGTTATGTAAAGCTTCTAATGCGTCCATAATGATTCAGGGATTTTGGTTTTTCGGGGTTCTCTTGATCCGTTGTTTATGAGGGCTCCTCCACTGGAGCAAGTTGCCTCTGTTCAAGATCCACTGCTTTCTTGAAGGTGCGCAAGGAAATCATGGCCATCAAACCGTTTCCTATCATGGCTCCAATGAAGAATCCGGGCAGGCCAAAATAGTGGCTGCCCAGCCATGCCAGTGGCACGTAGAAAACAAAAAACCTGGAGGCGGAGAGATAGAGCGCCTCAACCGGGCGGTGCAGGGCGTTAAGGGAAGAATTGGATAGGATGATAATCCCCTGAAAACCATAACCCAGGGGTAATATCCAGATATAAAGCTTGATGACGGAAATCACCTCCGGATCATCTGAAAAAATCCGCGCGATAAGGGGCGCACATATCGCCAGGACGACATAAACAAGCAGTTGCCAACCCACGATGAAGCGGGTGGATATCCGGTAGGCTTCTGACACACGGTCGATTCGACCGGCACCAAAATTCTGGCTGATAAGCGGTGGTAAGGTGGAGGACATGGCAAGAATCAACAAGGTTGCCAGAGGTTCAATGCGGGAGCCAACCCCGAATGCAGCGACGGCAGATTCGCCAAAACCGGAGGCGATTGCCGTCATAACGCCGGCGGCAATAGGGGTCATCATGTTTGCCCCGGCGGCGGGTATACCTATACGGAGCATTTCCCGACTGGAGGACATGAATACCGCCCGGCTGGGAATAATGCGGCTGATTAATTCCAGGCGGTACAACAATAGATAAGTCAGATAGCCGAATCCTATCAGCCAGGATATCAGCGTGGCCAGAGCCGCTCCGGCTATACCCATTGCGGGAACAGGGCCCAGACCAAAAATCAGTATCGGATCCAGAACAGCGTTGATCAAGCCACTGGCCGCCATAAGCAGGCTGGGGGTTTTAGTGTTTCCATGTGCGCGTAAAATGCTGTTGCCGTTCATGATAGCCACAATCATGATGCTGCCGGGGAGCCATATCATCATATACTGCCGGATCAGTATCAGCATCTCCTCGCTGGCACCTATACCGATGAAGATCGCGTCGTTGAAAACCCAGCAAAGCAGCACGATGATCAGTGCACAGAAAATGGCCAGGTAGTTTGTTACTGTGGATGCTTGTTTGGCCTTGTCGAATTCTGATTTCCCCAGATATTTGGCAATCACCGCTGAGGTTCCTATCCCCAGGCCGATAGCAAGACTCATTATCATGAAGGTGACGGGGAAGGTGAAACTGATTGCGGTGAGTGGCTCGGTACCAAGGAAGCTGATGAACAGGGTATCCACCAGAGAGAAAGTGAATAACATGGCCATGCCAAGGATCATGGGCGTAGTGATTCGCACAAGAGTTTTGGGAATGGGATTATCGACCAGGCTTAGACTATTTTTTTTTGTCTTTTCTTGCATGCAGTTACTTCTTATTGCCCCAGGTTTTCTCTGGCGCGTAGATCGTCACTTATGCCTGTAATAGCACTGATGGTTGGCCGAGACCAGCATCAAGGACATTACCTTAGTTGATGTCTTAAACCAGCAATAAATTTCATAAGTCACACATTATTGCAAACAAACCGGGAGAGCTAACGGGTCAGTCGCTTTTCCAGTTGCAATAACTGTTTGAAGCACTTCGGATTGCCGAAAACAACAGCCTCGGCATTGTTTATTTCCGGATTACCTGTGATATCACTAATGAGCCCGCCCGACTCCTGTAACATCAGTGCCGCCGCCGCTATGCTGGATTTGCCGGGATATATTCCGGAACCACAATCAAATCTGCCAGCGGCCGTGTGGGCGATGTCGAGTACTCCACAACCACTGATGTAGATGCCCGAGCCAGCTTCTACCAGACACCTCTGGTAACTCAGCAAATGGGTAATGCCGTCTTCTGTGGCAGGGTAGTCAAGAGATGTCAGTCCGTCTTCCAGGGTTTTACGGTCGGTGACCCGCAGTCGACGTCCGTTCAGGTTAGCACCTCCGCCACGGCTGGCGGTATATTCTTCGTTCAGCAAAGGGTCAATTAGAACGGCATGGCGAATCTTGTTATTGACCTGACAGGCTACCGATACCGCAAAGCGAGGCACCCCACGCATGAAATTTTCAGTGCCTGCCAGGGGATCGATCAACCAGACGATGCTGGAATCTTCCCCGGGTTTATCACCGGAAAGCCGGGATGAAATACTGTGCTCAGGGTGCGCCTGTTGTATGTGATAAATAATAGTTGCCTCGGCATCCTGTTCGGCGCTGGTAATAATGTTTCCAGGTGAGCTTTCAATTATTTTTACTCTATCCACCCGATCAGATTGGTGGGCAATAGTTTCAGCCGCGTCACGAGCGGCACGAAGAGCAATAGTGAGCAGAGGGTGCATTGAAATTTCATTCCTTGATTTATAAACGGCGGAGCGGGTCTTGGTCGACTGAAAGCTGCGCCATCATAGCAAAGAAAAGAATTGGGGAGAATTAAACCGCATTCACTTCAACCCGGTGTGGGATAACTTGCTGCTATAATTTGATGTATGAGAAGCAGTGAAAACTCCAGTCAGGTAACAAGGAAATATAATTGTCTACTGAAATTGAATTGAACAATATCACGGTGGTGCTGGTTAATACCTCCCACCCGGGAAATATCGGTGCCAGTGCCAGGGCCATGAAAAACATGGGGTTAAGCAAGCTCACTCTTGTGCAGCCACAGCAGTTTCCCAG
>JAESQX010000053.1 GCA_016764875.1 Gammaproteobacteria bacterium | reverse complement strand
TCCTCAACCTCGACGCGCATTTCGATTTGCGCGCGGGCGAGCGCGGCAGCTCCGGCACACCGTTCCGTCAGATCGCAGAAGACTGTGCACGACGCGGCTGGTCTGCCTGGTTGTTTAAACTCTCGCTTCGGCAAAAGCGCAAGGGGGAACAACCAACGAAGATATTATCTACAGCTATATATCGGTCATTTCACAATTCTAATCCAGTATAAATCACATATCGATTAACATTTGGAATATTGCTGTAAAAGTGTGACTCAATTAACAGGTTTTCCCCCGCAAGGGGCCAGGGCTTCTATTAGTTTCGTTTAATATGGTGGTGATATGGGTTGCCGGGCACCATTGTGGTGAATGGATTGACGTCAGAGTAAAAGCGAGCGCCAGTTACTTATCAGCACCTTTTGCCGCTGATATGACGGGTGGTTTCAGCGACTTTTCTCCTACTTGCAGGTGGTCATGTAATTGCCCTAGTTAGAACTGCTCCCTTGAAATGTGGAATTATCCACTTCCTGCCGTCGAGCACCGGCAAGTATTCCGGGCAGGGAATAATTTCCTTCATGACAAGCATATTCAAACAGAAGTTCTCCAGGATTTCTTCGTTTTAGAGATAGCTCTTCGGTAACGCTCTGGCTGTAAATTTCCGGATCTGTAACAGTGAACCGGTAGTAGATTTCATTGTCATTAAGCATTTCGAACCGTTCAGTAAATGTTAGTTGATCGGTGGAAAAAAGCCGAAAATGAGAAATCTCTGCACGAATATTTTTTGTATGTACCACCAACGCATTACCATCGAAGTAGCCAACAGAATCTCCCAACCAGCTTTTGCTGTTGCCGGGGTGATGCTCGGCATTCAGGCGAACAATTCTGGCATCATGCACCATTTCGCCGAAGATCATCACATAGTCACTGGTTTGCACAAACTGGAAGTTGGCGTTGTAGGGCGGTACTGTCATTGGAGGGATCCCCCGGGACAGACAGCGCTCCCCCGCAGGGCGACCTTCCGGACCATCAAGGGCATCAAGACCCTGGCTGCGCCACTGGCCGAAAATATCCTTCCCACGTGCGCCTTCCACAAAGGGGAAACGACCGTCGGGTGGGTCCACAATCATGGATGTGCGATATTCGCCTTTAACATTTAGCACGTCGATACGATTATCGATAAAGTTCAGGTCTGCGCTCTGCAGGATAAGGGTTCCAGCTTCCGGTGCCTCACGGTTGGGGTCAATGGCTGTATATTTGACCCGGTCTGCATCACGAATGGCCTCTTCCATCTCCAGTGCTTTGGCGGCCGTGTATGTTTTCTGATGGCCGAGTTCTTTCGGACGCTGTATGGGTGTCTGGGTACGGTTGCTCCAGTATCCCTGGAAATCCGGGTGGCCGTATTCTGTCCTGGGTGTTTCCCACTCTGCGGCCAAAGTCGGCATTGTCAGCAGACAAAGCAAAAAACCAGCGGTGAGAGGAAAAAATCGCATAGTGAAAACCGGCTTCAGGTGACGAAATCGATTAAATACTGACTCTACACTCGACAGCAATCAAGTGTTGCCTATAGCCGTAGCACACTGTCACAATATTTATAATTACAGACTGATTTGGATCAAATTTCGTTGCCCTACGGATGAAATTCAATGACTCCAGAAGCAGAGGCAGGGCCGGGATTATGAGTTTTCAGTTTGTGATGGCTGCTCGAGGCTGGCATGTCTGGCCTCGGCCTCCACAAATACTCTGCGTACATTTTCAAAAGATTTTTTGATGGCGGCATCCAGTTGCGCGACAGTATTTTCGATTTCCGTAGCGGTGGACTCATCCTTGAATTTCACGGAAATATTCACCAGTATAAATTCCGGCCCCATATGCATGGTGAGCACTTCATTGACATGATCAATCTTGCTGTAGGCTCGAGCCAGTTCCCGGATGCCATTGACCACTTCGACGTTAGCCCGTTCTCCGATTAACAGACTCTTGGTTTCCACGGCCAGCCAGATGGCCGTTCCCGCCAGAATCAGGCCGATAATGATGGATGCCATGGCATCCAGATACAGGTTGCCGGTTAGTTGGGTCAGGGCGGTAGCCGCCAGGGCCACCAGCAAACCCAACATGGCGGCGGAGTCCTCAAACAAAACCACGAACATGGATGGGTCTTTGCCGCGTTGAACGGCCTCCAGGTATCCCATTTTACCCTTTACCTTGCCAAACTCTTTCAGGGCGAATAGCCAGGCACCGCCCTCGAACAGAATGGCCAGGGAAAGCACCACATAACTTATCATGATATTTTCCAGCGGACGGGGATCAGTCAGCCGGTGGATACCTTCGTAAATAGAAATGCCGGCACCCACGGCAAAAATCATAATAGCGACAACAAAACTCCAGAAATAAATTTCCTTGCCGTGACCAAAGGGAAATTGCTCATCAGGTGGCTTTTTAGATTGCTTCAAGCCGTATAGAAGTAATACCTGGTTGCCCGTATCAACAAAGGAGTGAATCCCCTCCGAAAACATGGCAGAACTGCCGGTGAAAAAAGCGGCGATGAATTTCATCACTGCAATCAGGGCGTTGCCCGCCAGGGCCGCATAGATCACAGCTTTTCGGGAAGAGGCCATAGATGCTCGTTGTGTCGGTAATTTCTACCGCGTTGGTTTCAAGAAACCGCAGGTTTAGAGTTGCTTGGCAACTACTTTTAGCCGGCGTCATTAAAAAGCATTTATCAGTCTGCTGCGTTAGCGGAATCCGCGGTGACCTTGGGGTGAGCCATTAACCATTCGATGACATTTTCGCTGAATGAGTCAGAAATCGCGGGGGTATGGGCGCCATCTATTATTGTCCAAAGCTCACTTGAGCCGCCTAACTTACAGCCTTCATCGTAACGGGTAACGGTTGAATCATAGCCAGGTAATTGTTTTTCCAGATCCAGTCGGGCTTCTTCGCTGCCCTCGGTATCACAACCGTTATAGGCAGCCCATCGCTCTACGGTTTCTATGGCACCAGGATAGCTATTGCCAACAATTTCATCACCGTCATAAGCGATAGTGCCATCAGCGGTGCCGTGAATCTGCAGGATATGTACCGGGCTTTGTGGAGGTGGCCCCGCGACCGTGGCTTCCGCCCCTGCCAGGCTGGCGATAGCGGCGATGCTGTGGGAGTTTTCGTAGGCAGTTCGATAGGACATAAAACCGCCATTGGAATGACCGAACAAATACACGCGATTGGCGTCAATATTGTAGCGGGATTTGATGTTATTAATGATAGTCATTATATAGTCAACATCACTGTCAGTGCTGCCGTAAAAGTTACAACAGGCCTGCGAGGCGTTCCAGAAACTTTTGCGTTCACCACGAGTTTCCTGCTGGCCATCGGGAGCAACAAACAGAAAGCCGAACTGGTCGGCCAGGCTACTGAATTTTAAATAATGATCCTGTGTCGCACCGCTGTGCCCATAGCCGTGCAGCATTACTATCAGTGGAGCCGGTGTGTCAGCGTGGTAACTGGATGGTACGGTCAATGGCAGATCGCCACGACCGGCATCGATAGTTTGCGCCCAAAGGGTGTTAACAGCGATTAGCTGTGAAAAAGTTAATATAAAGGCAATGTTTAATCGCATACTGTTTCTCTCGATTGTTACTCAGAAGTTATCTAGCATTTAGAGAATGTTCGGACCCGACATTCCCTGGCCATTCCCCGGGCTTTGCTGATCTGGTCCGGGGACATTTCGCTTTCAATATCCGATTGCAATATTCGGGCGCTGGTATTGCCGTTTCTTGCGGCCACATCAATCCACATTGCGGCTTTCACCAAATCCTTTTTCACCCATTGTCCCTGATGATACATGGCACCGAGCTGAAACTGTGACTGTGAGTAGCCTTGTTCGGCCGCCTCCCTGAAATAACGCTCGGCTTCGATGAAATCGACTTCGCCACCCTGGCCGAAATAGTGCATCAATCCCATACTGTGGATTGCCGGTAGGAAGCCCTGGTCCACCGCGCGCTGTAACCACTTCTGCCCTTCTTCATAATTCGGTTGTCCCAGGTTGCCGCTTTGGAAAATCAGACCCAGCTCCTGCTGGGCTTCGGGCAATCCCTGCTCAGCGGCCATGGTCATCAGTCGTACAGCTTGCTGAGTGTTTTGCTCAACACCGATGCCGATAATCATCATATTTGCCAACTCTCTCTGGGCCTGGGCGTGGCCCTGGGTCGCTGCCAGTTGTAACATTTGTGCGCCTGCAGTCATATCCAGTTTGACGTATTGTCCTGACCGGTACATGCGAGAAAGGATGAACTGCGCTTCTTCACTGCCTTCGCTCACCAGAGGCACGAGCTCCAGATACGCCGTTTCATAGTCTTTCATTTCATAGGCACGCAGGCCTGCCTCCAGATCGGCAGTGGCGCTGAACGGGAGGAGAACCAGAAGCGCCAGGCAAGCCAATGTCAGGATTTGTGATGGCCCGGATATTGTTTGTTTCATAATAAAAAAGTGATATCTGTAGATTGGGTGGCAGTATACTTGCGAGTATAAGGAGAACAAAAGCCATGTCAATTGGCGGAAATTTCGTCCGCCTTGCACTGAAAGCCTTCGGAAGTCCGCAAGCCCCACGGCGTTGACTAATCCAACGGGTTATCCGTACTCTAATCAGCCATTTTTGAATTGCTTGCAATCTCAGGCCGCATCAGTATCCCAGGGTGGTAATTTTCCCCTTCGAACCCGGCTCCACAATAATGCAGCTTATAGATTTGTTACACAATCCGCGTTCCCGGAATTCGCAAGGAATCATGAGCATTTCCTATTAATTAGGTAAACTATCCCCGGAATTTTTAGCAATACATTAACCAGGAGAGTAGATATGTTCAGTCATATTATGGTTGGCGCAAACGATGTTAAAGAATCGAAGGTATTTTATGATGCGGTTTTGGGTGCAATAGGCTATGACCCAGGCGTAATTGACAATAACGGACGTTGTTTTTACTTCGCTAAGAGCGGGGTTTTCGCAATCAGCAAACCGATTGACGGTGAGCCAGCTTGCCATGGCAATGGTAGCACCATTGGCTTCGCCGCCGAAAATCCGGAGCAGGCTGATGCATGGCATGCGGCGGGTCTCGCGAATGGCGGTATAACCTGTGAAGATCCTCCTGGAGTGCGCGAAGGCGCAAATGGCAATCTCTATCTTGCTTATTTACGCGATCCATCCGGCAACAAAATTTGCGCCCTGCATCGAATAGGTTGATATTGGGAAGCAACATAAGAATTGATGACAAAAGAACAGTGTTTCGGGAATATTCTAGAGCGTTAGTTTTTCGTGATTCAGGAAGGAAGGGTCATAACAAGCGTAGGCAGTCGAACATTGGTTACGTTCTTTCAAATCTTAAAGTGGCAGGTTCAGAACTGTATGGAAAGGGCGTAATCAATGACAGAAAATTCGGAATTTACAGCTACATTCGAAAGCTTAAAGAAGATTTTTCTTCCCTATGCAAAGAAACTAGTTTTAAAGAATGATGCATTTGATGAATTTCACTTGAATACCAATTTCATTATGAAAAATAAAAATCCTGTTTCAACTTTAAATCTATTGATGTCACTTTGTTTAAGGAGCTTTCTGAATTAACAAAATATGGATATATGCAGTATAAGGATTCAGGGTATTTGTAGGTTGGGTGGCAGTGTACTTGTGAGCCTGCGGTTTGTGAAATTCGTGGTGCCTGGGTTTTATTGGATGACTGTCCAGGTGATTGATTTGTTCAAGGCTCCACTGTCCGGTCATAGATTCGCAGCAGAGAAATGGCGGCACCGAAGTTGTCTGGCTGAATAGTCATTTCTACCCGTAACTGCCCGCCCTGTGCCTGCAGGGTGTAGGTTTCAATGGTATAGCCGCCGTCCCGGGGCCTGGCTTCCACCAGAAGCGCTTCGTTATCCCAGTTGGCAAAGGAAAAATCTGTGCCGCCTTCCTCAAAAAAAGCATTGACCCCGGTGGTCTGACGGCGACCATCAGTATGGAATATCCTCGTAAAATTGTCCGCATATTCGAATATAAATTCCGGTTCGGAATAGTTGATGGTGAGAATGTCATCGTAGGATATGCGGTCATACAGTTCCTGTTCCGGTGGTCCGCCCCGGTAACGGTCTTCTTCCTTTTTGCTGAACCAGCCTTGTCGTTGCACTTTACCGCCGGCTTCCTTTATGGCAGCTTCAACCTGCTGGTCGGTGTTTTGACTAAGTTCCTCGTTGATAGTCCAGTGGCCCGTGATGCCAGACATAATGGCGGGTGCCGCTGCGTTCTGGCCTGTTGCCAGAGAACTGAATAACGCAGAAACACCCAGACTTAAAATTCCTGCAATCTGCAGAGTCTGCTTTGAAATTGGCGCGGATTTTAAAAAGTTCATTAATATTCTTCGCATCGAGTAAGCATGGATCAGGCTATGCCTATTTATTCAAAATCTGCGGGTTTCTGCAACAGGAAAAGTGTCCTTATTACTGACACCAAGTCAGGTTATACTGCTGCCAATCTTATGTTTATGAAAAGTAAAAAGCGGAGATTCTCCATATGCACAAAATATTATCAGTAGCCGTCACTATCCTCCTGGCATCGGGTTTGCCGTTGGTGTTCTATTCTTCGGCACAGGCCCAGTCCGGTGATGAGGTACTGGCAGTGACCATCCCCAGCTCCGGGGATTACAGCCGGACTATTTCCACCGATTCGGCCGAGGCTCAGCATTTTTATGACCAGGGTCTGAGAATGATCTGGAGTTTCTACTTTCCCGAGGCTATCGCTTCGTTTCAGGAAGCCGCGCGGCATGATCCCAACCATCCCATGATTTACATGGGCATGGCTCACGCTATGGGCCCCAATCCCAACAGTCGTTATGGTAATTTGCCCGACGATCCCAAAGGTGAGGGTTTGAAAGCCACCACCAGGGCAATGGAGCTGATCAACAACGGTACACAGATCGAGCAGGAACTGACCCGTGCCCTTTATGTGCTCTATAACAAGGATGCCATCGCCGACGACGGGGAGCGTGATGCGGCCTATCTTGAGACCCTGGGGGAACTTCATGATAAGTATCCCGATGACCCTGATATTGCTTCCATGTTCGCGGCAGCCTACATGTCCATGGGGCGCTGGAATTACTGGCTCCCCGATGGTTCACCCAGGCCCGGAACGGCTGTCGCCACGGCAGCGCTGGAATCAGCCATGACGGTAGAGCCCTATCACCCTGGTGCCAATCATTTGTACATTCACTTGATGGAAGGCTCAATGCAGCCTGAAAAAGCGCTTTCGGCGGCTCACAAGCTGGAGACCACTGTACCCATTTCCGGCCACATGGTTCACATGCCGGGGCATATTTACCTGCGTGTTGGTGATTACGAAAAAGCCATCGATATCAACGAGCGCTCCCAGATCGTTGACCTGCAATTTGCTGAAATATGGGGCGATACCCAGCTTCCTAATATTGGTACCTATCCACTGTCCCACCGAACTCATTCCGGTCACGCGCTGGATTTTGTACGCTATGCCGCCTCCCTGCAGGGCAGCTACGATATTTCAATTGAAGCGGCCCAACGGGGAGCTTCAGGAGTGGACACTGAGGGTACTTCCTTAATTCGGGGGCAGAAGCGGGTGGTTTCTGCGTGGATAGTGGACAAGATTTTTGGTAAGTGGGTGAAGTTACTCAATATGGAGCAGACCCATACGGGCACGCCGTATCTGGATGGCATGTGGAGCTATGTTGTAGGCAGTGCCTATGTGGCTACCAGGCAATTTCCTTTAGCTAACGAGGAGCTGGCGAATATCCGTCGTCAGGCCAGTGATGAAACTGTGGATCAGTCCAAGATCGGGCCTACGCCAGCATCCCATATACTTGCCCTGGCCGGTTTTGCACTTGAGGGAGAAATCAAGGAAGCCAGTGGTGATTTAAACGGAGCCATCGCGGCGTATGTCCGGGCTGTTGAGTTGCAAGATCAAAATAATTATACCGAACCACCCGACTGGTCCCAGTCCATGCGTCACTACCTCGGTGCCGCGTTGCTGGATGCTGGTCGTGCAGGAGATGCGGAAGACGTCTATCGGCAGGATCTGCAGTGGAACCAGCATAACGGCTGGGCAACCTTCGGCCTTTATCAGTCGCTGGAAGCCCAGGGTAGAACCGAGGATGCCGATGTAGTAAAGCGACAGTTTGAATCTCTGTGGCGTAATGCAGATGTAATGCTGGAGCGATCAAGATTGTAAGTGGAAGGCCCCTCCTGATCCCATGGTTACTCATGTCTTTTAAAGTGGCAATTAATCCACAGCGGATGCTTTATGAGCGAAAACGTAGTAAAACTACTTAATTAATTATAAGAAATATAAGGTGGTAGTTACGGTTATGGATTTCGACAAATCAGACATGACCACCCCACCTGACCTGTCGAAGAGTCAGGGAACCGGGGCGGTACCGGAGCTTTTGCCGGTCTATCAGGATTTTCTTCCCCCCTGTAATCAGGGTTGTCCGGCTGGAGAAAATATCCAGGCATGGCTGGATCTGGCCCAGGCCGGTCGCCACGAAGAGGCCTGGCAGGTCATCGTCCGAGACAATCCCATGCCCGCCATCCACGGCCGCGCCTGTTATCACCCCTGTGAACCCGTTTGTAACCGTCAGTCAGTAGATGGTGCCGTCAGCATCCATGCTGTAGAGCGATTTCTTGGCGATAGCGCCATAGAAAAGGGCTGGATGCCACTCTCCGAAGCAACGGATACCGGCCGCAAGGTGCTGGTGATTGGCGCTGGACCTGCAGGGCTGTCAGCGGCTTACTTTCTACGACAATTCGGTCATTCCGTGGAAATTCGTGAAGCCGGTTCAGATGCCGGTGGCATGATGCGCTTTGGCATTCCTTCCTACCGTTTACCCCGGGATATTCTCGACGCAGAAGTCGCCCGACTGGAGAAGATGGGAATCAAGATAACCCTCAATCGCAAGGTTGAAGATGCCTTGAAAGAAAAAAATGAAGGCGGTTTTGACGCGGTTTTTGTCTGTATTGGTGCTCACATCAGTAGACGAACGGAAATTCCTGCCCGGGATGCCAGTAAAGTACTTGATGCGGTATCTTTTTTACGTGGTATGGAATCCGATGAGCCGCCCGTTATTGGTCGCAGGGTGGCCATTTATGGGGGTGGTAATACGGCTATGGATGCGGCTCGCACTGCCAAACGGCTGGGCGCTACCGATGCCATGATTATTTATCGCCGCGATCGGGAACACATGCCAGCCCACGATTTTGAAGCGGTGGAAGCCGAAGAAGAGGGCGTGACGATTAATTGGCTGAGCACCATCAAGGAAATGGACACTGATGCCACCACCATCACCATTGAGAAAATGGTTCTGGATGAAAATGGTCGTCCTCAACCCACGGGCGAATATGAAACACTGGAAGCGGATTCACTCATTCTGGCACTGGGCCAGGACATTGATTCCGATCTGTTACGGCAGGCCCCGGGGATTGAACTGAAGCAGGATGGCACAGTGATTGTCGATGATGCCTTTATGACCGGGCACGAAGGTATTTTCGCTGGCGGGGACATGGTGCCCGACGAGCGCTCAATAACATTCGCCGTGGGGCACGGCAAAAAAGCCGCGCGTTACATTAACGGTTATCTTTCGGGAGAACCTTATGTTCACCCGGGAAAACATCCCGTGGTGGAATACGAAAAACTGCATTTATGGTACAAAACCGACGCCGATCAATCCGAGCAGTCCACTCTGGAAGTGCAGGAACGGGTCACTGGATTTGAAGAAGTCATCAGTGGCCTGACCGAACAACAGGCGGTATTTGAAGCTCAGCGTTGCTACTCCTGCGGCAACTGTTTCGAATGCGACGGGTGTTTCGGTGTTTGCCCTGAATCAGCCGTTATCAAACTGGGTAAAGGCAAACGCTACAAATATAATTACGACCTCTGTGTGGGTTGCCGTGCCTGTTTTCTACAATGCCCCTGCCATGCAATCGAAATGGTACCGGCTAATGACTCACGAGTTGTCGCCCTGCGGGAGGCTTGATCATGGAAAAGCCAACTCGCAAAAAAGTCGCCATTGACGGTAGTGAAGCTACCGTACGGGTGGCCTATAAAACCAATGAAGTCTGTGCCATTTTTCCTATCACACCTTCATCCGCCATGGCGGAACTGGCCGATGCCTGGTCGGCTAAAAAATTACCCAACATCTGGGGCAATGTGCCCAGCGTAACCGAGATGCAGAGTGAAGGTGGTGCTGCCGGTACCGTACATGGTGCACTGCAAACAGGCGCTTTAAGCACTACCTTTACTTCTTCCCAGGGATTGTTGTTGATGATCCCCAATATGTACAAAATAGCCGGAGAGTTAACCTCCACTGTTTTTCATGTGGCGGCCCGATCTTTGGCCGCCCAGGGACTGTCTATCTTTGGTGATCACCAGGATGTGATGGCTGTGCGTGCCACCGGGTTTGCCCAATTGGCTTCCAATTCAGTGCAGGAAACACAGGACATGGCCCTCGTTGCTCAGGCGTCTACCCTCAAATCCCGTATTCCTTTTATACATTTTTTCGATGGTTTCAGAACCTCCCATGAGATAAACAAAATCTGGCTGCTGGAAGACGAACAGATACGCGCCATGATTGATGACGAGTATGTCTGGGCCCATCGCTCGCGAGCGCTGAACCCGGATAAACCGGTAATGCGCGGTACGGCACAAAATCCCGATACCTATTTTCAGTCCAGAGAGACGGTTAATCCTTATTACGACGCTGTGCCTGGCATCGTACAAGGGGAGATGGATCGTTTTGCCGAAATCACGGGTCGACACTACAAGGTGTTTGAATATCACGGTGCCCAAGACGCCCAGCGGGTAATTATTCTCATGGGGTCGAGTGTTGAAACTGCCAGGGCCATGGCTCGTATTCTGGTTGAGGAACAGCAGCAGAAAGTTGGTGTACTGACCGTGCGTCTGTTTCGTCCCTTCAGTACTGAATATTTTCTGGCGGCACTTCCGTCAACGGTGGAACATATCGCCGTACTGGATCGAACCAAGGAACCTGGCTCCGCTGGTGAACCTCTGTATCTGGATGTGGTTACCCAGATCAGCCAGTCTTATGCGGCAGGCAAATTGAAGCATATGCCAAAAATTATTGGCGGTCGATATGGACTGTCCAGTAAAGAATTCACCCCGGCCATGGTGGCTCGTATTTTTGAAGAACTGGATGCGGACAATCCGAAAAATGGGTTTACTATCGGTATCAACGACGATGTCAGCAATACCAGTCTTGACTATGACTTAACTCTGGACATTGAACCTGACTCCGTTAAACGCTGTTTGTTTTTTGGTGTTGGTGGCGACGGAACAGTTGGTGCGGCAAAAAACAATATTATGATTATTGGTGCCGAGGACGAATTTCAAACCCAGGGTTTTTTTGTCTACGATTCAAAGAAGGCAGGGTCTCAAACCATATCTCATTTGCGCTTTGGGCCGGATACAATCGACTCACCCTGGTTGATTAGCAATGCCAGTTTTATTGCCTGTCATAACTACCCCTATATCGAATCCTCCGATATGCTTCAGTATCTGGTAGAAGGAGGAACATTTCTACTTAATAGCCCGCACAAGGCTGATGATATCTGGCACCGCATTCCTCATCATGTCCAAAGGCAATTGATCGACAAAAAGGTCAAGTTTTATGCGATAAATGCGGCCAAGGTCGCCATGTCGGCCGGCATGGGGCGTCGGGTCAATACGGTCATGCAAACCTGTTTCTTTGCTATATCAGGCGTATTGCCGCGTGAAGAAGCCATCGAAAAGATCAAGGCGGCAGTTGAAAAATCCTACACTCGCAAAGGGCCTGAGGTGGTAAAGAAAAACTTCGAGGCCATTGATCAGGCATTGAAGAATTTGCATCAGATTGAGATTCCAGAACATGCCGACACCGATATAAAAACCAAAGAAGACCTGTTAGCAAAGCGGGCTCCAAAATTTATAAAAGAAGTCACCATGGAAATGATGCACGGGCGTGGCAACCTGATTCCTGTTAGCGCTTTGCCAGCCGATGGCACCTATCCCACCGGCACCACCAAGTATGACAAAAGCAATCTCGCACAGACTCTTCCCATCTGGGAGCCGGATATCTGTATCCAGTGTGGAAATTGTGTCATGGTTTGTCCTCACGCCACCATTCGCGCCAAGTTTTACCACAAGGATATTCTTAACGATGCGCCGGAAAGTTTTCGCACCACCGGTGTTGAGGCAAGAGGATTTCCAGAAACCCGTTATACCTTGCAGGTTTACCCTGAGGATTGCACCGGTTGTGGGATTTGTGTTGATGCGTGTCCAGTGCGGGAAGAAACGCCAAGAGGTAATAGAGCAATTAATATGTTGCCTCACTGGGAGCACGTGGAAGAAGAAAAGATCGCTGTGGAATATTTTGACCAGATTGCCTACAACGATCGTGCCCGGGTGGATTTTTCCAATGTTCGCGGGGTGCAGTTTCTGGAGCCGCTTTTCGAGTTTTCCAGTGCTTGTGCCGGGTGTGGCGAGACGCCTTATCTCAGATTAATTACGCAATTGTTTGGTGACCGGCTAATGGTGGCCAATGCCACCGGTTGTTCATCAATCTTTGGTGGTAACCTGCCTACCACGCCCTGGTCAAAAAACAGTGAGGGCAGGGGGCCGGCCTGGTCCAATTCCCTGTTTGAAGACAATGCCGAATTTGGATTTGGTTATCGGGTAACCGTCGACAAGCATCTTGCTTTAGCCAAGTCAGAACTGAAAGCCATGCAGAGTGAGCTGGGAGATGACCTGGTTAACCAGTTGATTGAAGCACCACAAAAGCTTGAGTCCCAGATATGTGCCCAGCGCGAAAGACTTGCCATTCTAAAAGGCAAGCTGGAGGCTATGGGAGAGGATCCGCGGGCCAGAAACTTGCTGTCGTTGGTAGACCATCTGGTGCGCCGTAGCATCTGGATAGTCGGTGGAGACGGCTGGGCCTATGATATCGGTGCCGGAGGATTGGATCACGTTTTAAGTAGCGGTGTGGATGTGAATATTCTGGTACTGGATACCGAGGTTTACTCCAACACGGGTGGTCAGCAGTCCAAATCTACACCTCTTGGCGCCATTGCCAAGTTCGCCTCCAGCGGCAAATCGGTGTCCAAGAAAGACCTGGCGCTGCAGGCAATTTCCTATAACAATGTCTATGTGGCGCGGGTCGCCCTGGGGGCCAATTCCCAGCAGACTCTGGAGGCATTCAGGGAAGCGGAAGCCTATTCTGGTACATCCATTATTATTGCGTTTAGCCCGTGTATTGCCCATGGCTATGATCTGGAAGAAAGTCTTGCCCATGAGCAGTTGGCCGTGCGCTCCGGTTACTGGCCATTGTGCCGTTACAATCCAGAACTAAGAAATAATGATCGCAATCCTTTTATTCTGGATTCAACCCGACCCGATATTGACTTCAAGGAATTCGCCGCTCTGGAAACCCGTTTCAGTAGTATTTCCCGCAGCAACCCGGTAGAAGGGGAGCGACTGATGAATCTTGCGCAGCAGAATATTGACCAGAAGTGGGGAATTTACGAAGATATGGCAACCGACGAAGAGGTGATGACCAGCCGGGTAACCGATTAGTCTTTTACGGAAACCCCAGATGGAATAACCCGGCAAACCATATCGCAGCAAGTTAGCGATGTTCCCGTCGAATAAAAGCACAGACCGTGTGAGATCATGGCTTCAGGAAAACAAATAAAGAATAGTGCAGTTGCAAGTGCCGGTCTGCCAAATGCGCTGCCGGGTATTGATGAGGCGCTCAGGGAAACAGGCATAGACCCTGACCGGCTTTCGATTTCCAGGCTTGGGCTGAGATCACAGCTCTCTACCTTACCGTTTATGTTACGTCGTATGCTGTTTGGTATTGCGCTCTCGGCGCTACTGCACCTGGCAAATCTGTTTTTCCCTGAGTTACCACGGTATTTGCAGGCGGCCCTGGAACTTGTCGTAGGGTTGATTATCCTGCAGGCTGCGTGTGAAGTATTGGTGTCAGCTACCGAACGATTGGCAGCCCGCTACAAGTGGAATCACTATATCGCCGGTACTCTGGTGGAGATACTCGCCACCACGCCGGAATTGGTGGTGATAGCTTTTATAATTCCAGTTAGCCCGGTCGCGGCGTTTATTGTCAGCGTAATTACCATTTATAACAATGCCCTGGTGTTCAGCTTGTACTCGTTCTTTCTGCCGAAAGACAAGCGGGGCAAGTTTTTAATGCCCACACCCATTACCGAAGCAGGCACCCAGATTTTGATTGGCGGTGCAGCTATGGGCCTGATTCTCGGTCTGGTGATGCTGACCTTTAACGCATCGGCACAAACCAAGGATAGTTTTAATCCCCTTGATCTGGTTTTTATCAGCATTGTTTTGCTGGCCATCTTTTTTGTCTATATCTACACGCTCCTGACCAGTTACGCCGAAGAAGAGGCGGAAGTTCGAGAGAACCTGTCCATGTCGAAGAAGGACATCCAGCGTCGATTGGAAATGGTTTATCAATACGTGGGGCCCAGTTCATCCATGGTGATTAGCGGCTTGTTTTTAACCGGGTTGTTTGGTGCTTTAATTGGCTCAGAGCACGTTTCCAGTTTTGCCGCTACCATGATTGTCGATATTGAATTGAATCCGGTGTTAACGGGGTTGATTCTTGCAATATTTGCCGGCATGAGCGAGTACGTTATCCTGTGGCAGTCCCACAAGAAAAAGGAATACGGCATTGCCCTGGCCAATGCCTTTGGCGGAATAACCCAGGTAATGTTTCTAGTGTTACCGTTTACCTTGCTGAGCATTGCCTTTTATCAGGGCTTCATCAATCCGACACATCCTGACCTGCCGCTGAAGTTCTCGGTGTCCAGCATCTTCCTGTTATTATTTTTGTTCCCCACTTTTTACACGCTTTCCTCCCTGTTGGAAGAGGACCATACCCTTGGTTTACTGGACACTACAATTATGACAGGTATTTTTCTGTTTCTTATCGTGTTGCTGGTAACTTATGGTGGTGGGGTGTGAGCATGGGTGGAGCGCTATGAGAAAATTTGCAGAAATAAAAGCACGAGCGGAAAAGCGCAAGGGTGGTAAAAAGGGCCTGGAAAAACTGTTAAAAAAGGTAATCTCAAAAAAAGAGCTGGCGGCCAAAAGTGATGACCGGTTTCTGGCCATGATGACCAAGGTGATAAACCAGGCTGGTTTCAGCTGGAAAGTGATAGAGAATAAGTGGCCCCAGTTTGAGGAAGCTTTTTTTGGTTTTGAGATCAGGAAATTGAGTTTGCTTTCTCCGGAACAATGGGAAGCCTATGTCAGTGACAGGCGTGTTGTACGTAACTGGCAAAAGATCAAGGCACTGCAGGAAAATGTTTATTTTGTTCACGAGGTAGTGAGAGAGCACGGCTCTTTTGGTAAATTTCTCGCCGACTGGCCTGAATCAGACCAGATCGGATTAATGGACTACCTGAAAAAAAATGGTTCCCGCCTTGGCGGTAACAGCGGACAATATTTTTTACGTTTTGTCGGCAAGGACGGGTTTATTATATCCCGCGATGTGGTGACAACGCTCAGGGGAGCCGGTTTGGAAATTTCGGAAAAGCCAACCAGCAAACGAGATCTGCTGAAGATACAGCAAACTTTTAATACCTGGCATGATCAAACAGGTCTCTGTTACAGCCACCTCAGCCGTATTGCAGCCTGCTCGGTTGATGGCTACTGGTAAGGCTGCAAACCCGAGTCAGAAAATACGTCGGGTTTCATTTCTTCTGCAATCAAATTAATGCCAGCTCTGAAAGGAACCTGTTGGACTCGGCAATGGATGCTTCCATCTCATCAATCAGTGCCGCGATGTCGCTTTCCATGGTGGCTACTTCGGTTCGCAGCGAAGCAATGGCCCGGGAGTTGAGATTGTGTCGTAAAAATAAAACCTGATCCCTGAACGCATTCAGTACTGGAATCATGGTGTTTTCCGCGGCATGCATTGATGCCAGCAATTGCAGGTATCGTATTCGAGTGCTTTGCAGGGTCTGTTTACTGGACGCTCGCAGAGACTGGTTGGTATACAATTCAAGCTCGTCCTCCCATTCTTCGAACAGGTCTTTGGAAACGTCTTCAACGGCACGAATTCGTTCGCTAACCTTTTCCGAGCGCGACTCGCTTTTTTCAAATTCAGCGTTCAGTCTATTGTAGGTGGCTTGCAAGTCGCCACCGTTGTAATCGAGCAGTGCAGTAAACTGCTCCAGTGCTGAACTGAACTGTTCCTTGGCCGCTTCCTGTGAATCCCGTGCGGCTTCCACCCGGTCAACAAGAATGTCACGTTTGTATACCCCAAACTGTTCCATGGTTTCGTAATACACCGTGCTACAGCCGGCAAATAAAATCATCGCTAACAGTATTGAGACTCTTTTGATAGAAGTCATGGCCGCACGCTCTCTGTCGTCAAATTAAGGATCGGAGCTATTATAACGGCGTATTTTTATAATGCCCACTTTCCATAGAGGCGAACTTTGTGACATAGGATATTAGTGTTTCGGTGCTATTGATGAGTAGATGGAAATCGCCAAAGGACTTAACGTTCAGGTCTCAAGACTGATAGACTGCCCTGCAAACTGACAACTTACATTGAATTTCAGCGATTGTTATGGCTACTCCTGTTCTCTATGTCTTCGCAATTTCTCATTATTGTGAGAAAGCGCGCTGGGCGCTCGATTACCAATCTATTAATTATAATATTCAGCACCTTCCTCCGGGAATTCATGGCAGGGTTGCAAAAAAGCTGGGTGCTCCCACTTCCTCACTACCGATTCTGCAGGTGGGTACACAGATTATTCAGGGCTCCGGTAACATCATAAGCTGGGCCGAGGCCAACAAAGCAGCGGAATCACCAACGTTGGCTTGCGATGAAACTTCTCAACTTGATCTGGACGGGCTGCATAAGCTCAGTGGCGAGGAGATAGGGAAGCGTCTTGATGATGTGCTGGGGGTGCACGTTCGTCGCTACTACTATTCCGAGGCACTGGTGGATTACCCGCAACTGGTAAGGCCTATCTTCGTTCGTGATTTAACGCCTTTTCAACAAGGGCTTACCAATATTTCCTGGGGCGTCATTAGGAAGCTGATGGCCAGGAAGATGGATCTTGGTCACTCGCAGGGTCTGGAATCCCGTCAACTGCTGGAGGCGGAGCTGGACTGGCTGGATCAATTGCTGGCAGGTGGAGGACAATACCTGATAGGCAGGCATCTTACCCGCGTTGATATCACGGCTGCCAGTCTGCTGGCCCCCCTGGTACTGCCGCAAGAACACCCCACCTACGCCGGTATTAAGTGGTCGCCCAATGTGGCGGTGGATTGCGAAACCTGGCAGAACCGGCGAAGCCTGCAATGGGTAAAAGAAATTTATCGGAAATACCGGTAGCAATACATTCGTTTATTCAGTTACACATTTTGTACCGGGCGATTATCATGAGGTGCGCGCCGGGTGTTAGCGGCGATAGTCTTGTAAAATGCGCAGGAATGCCGGCCCGTATTTCTCCAGTTTACGTTCACCTACACCGGTCAATTGGCCGAACTGGTCAAGGTCTTGTGGCAGGGTGATACACATTTCCTGCAAAGTGCTGTCATGGAAAATAATGTAGGGAGGTATACCCTGCTCTTCTGCCAGTTCGCGGCGACAATCCCGCAGGTCTTCCCATAGCGCCACGTCGATGTCATCCGACAAAGGTGTTTTGGTTCGCTGCCTGGCGGCCCTGGTTTTAACATCACGGCGCAGTTCAATTTTTTCATCTCCTCGCAACAGGGCACGACATTTTTCTGCCAGACGCAAAGCTCCGAACCGTTCCAGGTCTACACTGAGGTAACCTCTCGCAACCAGTTGCCGGAACACTGAACGCCATTGATTGTTTTCCAGGTCAGTACCGACGCCATAGACGGGCAGTTGATGGTGATCAAACTGGAAGATTTTGCTGGAGTTGGCTCCGCGCAGTACGTCGATCAGGTGGTTTACCCCGAAACGTTGGCCGGTGCGGTAAGCCGTACTCAAAGCCATTCGCGCCGCCTCGGTGCCATCCCAGGTTTCAACCGGCTCCAGACAGGTATCACAGTTACCACATGGCTGGGACAGAGACTCGCCGAAATAACTGAGCAGAGCCTGGCGTCGACAGGTGGTAATTTCACAAAGGCCCAACATAGCGTTGAGGCGGTGCTGTTCCGCTCGCCGATGTTCTTCCCCGGCCTGGGAGTTCTCCATCATCTGCCGAAGTTTGATTACATCCTGCAGGCCATAGATCATCCACGCATCAGAAGGCAGGCCATCACGTCCGGCACGCCCGGTTTCCTGATAATAGGATTCTACGGTTTTGGGTAAATCCAGATGTGCCACGAAACGCACATCGGGTTTATCAATGCCCATGCCAAAGGCGATGGTAGCCACGATGATAACGCCTTCTTCCCGCAGGAATCGCGCTTGGTTTGTGGCACGGGTTTCAGCGCTCAATCCGGCATGGTAGGGCAGGGCGGTAAAATCCTGCTGTTGCAGCCATTCAGCGATTTCTTCTGTCTTCTTGCGCGACAGACAATAGATGATGCCAGCGTCCTTCGGGTGCTCATCGGAAAGAAAGCGCAGCAACTGTTGCTTTGTATTTTGCTTCAGGCTTATCCGGTAACGGATGTTAGGACGGTCAAAGCCAGCAATAAATTTTTGTGCCTGCTCCAGTTGCAGCCGAGCGATTATTTCGTCCCGGGTACGGGCATCCGCGGTAGCCGTAAGGGCAATGCGGGGGACCTCAGGAAAAAGCTGATGCAACATGCTCAACTGAAGATAATCGGCCCGAAAATCGTGGCCCCATTGGGAAACGCAATGAGCCTCATCAATTGCAAACAGGGCAATAGACGAGCCCCGCAGAAGTGACAGGGTCCGCGCCTGGGTTAGTCGCTCCGGGGCGATATAAAGCAGATCAAGTTCGCCGGCCACAAGCGCTTGCTCCACTAAATTTGCGCTGGCTGCGTCCAGGGTGGAATTTAGAAAGCTGGCCTTTACCCCGGCCAGGCGCAGAGCATTCACCTGATCCTGCATCAGGGCAATCAAGGGTGATATAACCACCCCGCAACCAGGGCGTACCATGGCCGGAATCTGATAACACAGAGATTTGCCGCCGCCGGTGGGCATGAGCACCAGGGCATCCC
>JAESQX010000052.1 GCA_016764875.1 Gammaproteobacteria bacterium | reverse complement strand
CGAAGTCAGGGTAATCTCATTTTAGACCAGTAGGTTATATTGTCCAATAACGATCTAAAGAGGTCGGATTTGTACCTTCCTGACAATTTGAGATTTTTAAAATATGACTACCGAAACATGCCTTTTTCTTTGCGGGGATGTCATGACAGGTCGGGCTATCGATCAGATTATGCCCCATTCTGTAGATCCGGCCCTGCATGAGCGCCGAATGAAATCTGCAACCGGTTACGTGAGTCTTGCGGAAAAAGTCAATGGGCCGATATCTTGCCCGGTTTCATTTGACTACATATGGGGCGATGCAATGAAAGAATTGCATAATCGGCAGCCAGATGCACGGATTATCAACCTGGAGACGGCTGTTACTCTGAGCGATGACTGGACCCCTAAGGGAATTAACTACCGCATGCATCCTGGGAATCTACCCTGTCTATCTTCAGTTCAAATAGATTGCTGCGTGCTGGCAAACAACCATGTGCTCGACTGGGGCGAGAGTGGATTACGGGAAACTCTGCAGAACTTGAGGCAGGTCACACTGGTCGCGGGAGCTGGCGAAACGGCTAATCTTGCCAGCGCTCCGGCTATCATTCATGTTCCCGGTCGCAGGGTGCTGGTATTTTCTGCAAGCATCGGTTCCAGCGGAGTGCCTTTAGATTGGGCGGCTACCGATACCAGACCAGGAGTCTCGCGTCTTGATAATCTCTCTGCCAATAGCATAGAACAGATAATAAAAAACGTAGCTAAATTTCGTAAACCCGAGGACATTGTTGTTTTTTCGATTCATTGGGGGCCCAATTGGGGATATCGGATACCACTAGCCCATCGAAGGTTCGCACGACGGCTGATTGATAGCGGACAGGTAGATATTATCCATGGCCATTCTTCACATCATCCCCAAGGGCTTGAAGTCTATAGGGGTAAACTCATCTTGTACGGCTGTGGCGATTTCATCAATGATTATGAGGGGATTCCGTTTAAAAAAAAGTATCGAAGTGATCTATGTCTTATGTACTTTCCAGTTTTAGGCGACAACGGGCAACTGGTACAGTGTGCGATGGTACCAATGAAAATTCACCGCTTGAGTGTGCAATACGCGAGTACAGAAGAAGCAGCCTGGTTAAGTAAACGGCTCACCAAGAAAAGCCCAAAGTTCAATATTAGGCTTGGTAGCAACTCGGACGGGAGCATTGATTTGCGGTGGTAATGAAGGAGTCAGAATATTGTTGATGGAGGTATCCATCCAGGAGAACCTTATTTTTCACTCCTTGAAATGTGTTTAGGTATAGGTCGATCAGGGCCCGTGAGAGAGCAATCTTAAGATTGAACACCTGAGAATAAATAGAACAATGCTACAGCTTCACTGAGACAAAAGGGTTCAGAAGGACAAGAAGGCTCTGTTGGCAATTTAATTTGGAAACTGCCAGACTGTACGACCAAATGGGTGGAACCCAGGATTTCCACAAGGTGAATATTCCAAGCCAATGAAAATTCTGCTCGTAGACGAATGGGGCGCTGGAAACTCAATTCGGCTGGCTAACGATATCACTCCGACCGGAGCCTCGGTATACATTCTGCGGGAATTTAACGTCAATATTCCTCTCCCGAGAAACGCTCATCTCTTGCCGCCGGTATCACTGGCATTAGAAGACAGGCTTGATTCAATAGATCGAGCCGTCAAGAAAGTGAACCCGGATGTGATCATGCCCATGGAGGAATCCACGCTGTTCAGAATCTGGGATCGACAGCCTTCCTGGCTGACGCTGGTACAGCCCAGAATTGATCTCGCCTGGCTTGATTGTTACCGCGACAAGCATAAGATGCTGGAGTTTGCCAGGCAAAGGAATGTGCCTGTTCCTGAAACTTACATTCCCGCAAGTACCGATCCGGCCATCGTTCTATCTTATATTGAGAAGCTCGGATTACCTGTTGTCATAAAAGGCTCAACAGGGTCTGCCGGAGAACAGGTAAGAGTTGCCTCTACAATAGAAGAAGCACTAAAAGAATTTGATGAAATCCACTCCGGTACCAATCAAATTCCTGCACTACAAAAATTTATTGATGGGCCTACCTATCAAGTCGGCGGTCTATTTGATAATGGTCGACCTATTTGTTTCATGGTTGGAGAAAAAGTAGAAACTTTACCTCCGGTAACGGGACCGGCAATTAAATTGGAGAGCTGCGAAGCGCCGGAGCTAGCTGACTTCAGCATGGCTATCATGTCTGCATTGGGGATTTCCGGGATGGTAGGGCTTGATTTTATTCGTGACAGCGATGGACAGTTCTATTTCCTTGAAATAAACCCAAGAATATGGGGTTCCTACGGTTTTGCGCGAGCCCTGGATATTGATATGTTCGAGTTCTGGCATAATTTCCTTCAGGGGATTGATCAACCTACAAACACGGTTTACCCCATCGGTGTGCAATGGGTAAAAATGCCGGAATATCTTTTTACAGAACCTCAATCTCGCGGAAATATGTTAAAAAGGTTGAGCAATCAATTGGCCCTGAAATCCCTGGCGTGGCGACAACCCTATTTGTTGCTGCATCAGCTAAGGAGAATCTATTGGGCGTTTCGTAAATGAGTGTATTTAATCGGCTAGTTGAATTTCAGAAAAGCCTTAAAGTTGAACTGGTAGAACTAAAGGGGACATGCAAGTTAACTGGCGTTCCTATTAGTATCGTATGTGGAGTAGGGGAAAAGACCAATCACTATCTGGCCGAACTTCTTTATGAACCTGAATATCAAGTCAATAGCTTGGGATGTACCTGGTTATGGAATGCTTCGCGTTTCACTGCCAGGATAGTGCCCGAAGCGGTGGTCTTTTTTACAGAGATTGGTAGGCAGAATAAGAAGCTGGTGTTTTATGGTAAGAACTATTTCAGAATTCCACTTTGGGTTAGAGGAGAGGTACGATTACCTCTCAATGAAAGTGTAACGAAGAAAAAGGACTATCGGGAGCAGATTCGAAAGATACGCAAGGCGGGATTCGATTTTGAGGTTACTCGATCACGAGCTCAATTTGAGGACTTTTATGAAAATATGTACGTGCCACAAGTTAGTCTGTCACATGGGGATAGTTCCCAACTCACTAGCATGGAGTCTCTGGCTAAAGTCTTCGATAAGCTGGAGCTTCTTGTCGTAAAAATGGGAGAACAGGCAGTAGCAGGAGAATTGATTTCTTACGAGGATTCAACTCCAAAACTAAGAGCAGTCGGTGTCCGCGACCGAAATCCGGAGTTACTAAAGAAAGGGGCTCTCGCTGCGTGCTATTCCTTTGCACTGCAATATCTCGAACAGCAAGGGTTTTCTGACGTTAATGTAGGTGATTCTCGCGGATTTATCAATGATGGGGTGCTAACCTACAAGCGTAAGTGGGGGCAATCTATAGTTGAACCAAGATCGATAATTCTCCTCATGAAGGTCATGCAAAACACACCAAATGCAAGAGAACTTTTAAGGAACCTTCCGATAATCTGCGAGAATGGAGGTGCTCTGGCAAGCATGGTTTTTTCAGATGAGACTGAATTAGATGCCATGCGGGCATCGCCAAAGTTTATAGAGCACCACCACATACCTGGCACAAGTGAACTCGTCGCTTACATAATGAATAAAAACATGGCTTATTCAAAATCCAACATTGTTAGGCTCAATCCAAATGTCAGTAAACTTCCTTACAAGAAATAACCGAGAATGTCATTCCGAAATTACTTGAGAACTGTCAAGCAGCAACTTCGGAAAGCTCAAGCACTTGGTATTCCAATAGTTCGACCTGAGATTATCGCCACAATTCCTCATGACACTAAAGCCTTTACTCAGGGACTCTTTCTTCACGAAGACAAATTGTATGAAAGTACGGGCTTGAAAAGAAAATCCTCCCTACGAGTGGTTGATAAGAAATCGGGCAAATTAGAGCAAATAATTCCTGTTGAAAGCGTTTTTGCTGAAGGTATAGCTCGACTGAATTCCAGGATATATCAACTGACATGGACAGCCAGAATTGTGCTTGTTTATGATTTCCAGAGCCTGGAAATGATCGATACGCTGTGCAATATTAATAACGGCTGGGGGCTCACAAGTGATGGTGAGTATCTGATAGTCAGCAATGGTTCATCTGTTATTGAATTTCGTAATGAATGTTTCGAGCTTGTTAAATCCATAAAGATAAGAATGAACGGACTGCCCTTGAGGCTCATTAACGATCTCGCCTTTTTTCAGGGGAAGTTGTATTTTAATGTGTACAGGGATTTCAGAATCTATGAAGCAGACGTTGAAACCGGTCGGGTACTATGTGTTTTCGACCTGGGCGATATTGCTAAACAAGAATACGATAGCATGCCCGTTTTAATTAACGGTATTTCCAGAGAAGAGGCCATGTTGAACGGAATAGCCATCGATAAAGAGGCCGGGATTGCCTACCTGACAGGGAAGTTCTGGTCTAATTACTATCAGATTGAGCTTCGATAACAACAAAGCTTCATTTTCAATTTTGTCAGGAAGCTTCCCTGATATTAAACATGGAGTCCCAGCTTACAATCTCTACCTTCTCGCCTTCAGGAATAATGCTCTCAATAAATAACTTTGAGTCGGGGGAATCGTTATTTACTGCGTAGACTGTCCTTTCGACCCGTTCACAATAGGTTTTATTTAACAGTTCATTCAACTTTTTTTCGTATCCACTTTGAGAGTTGTCTATGAAAATAATTTTTTCAAAATGGTTGCGATCATGCAGATTTAAAAACGGGTTATTAATTAAAAACTCACTCAGATATGGCGAAGGTTTTCTGAGAATAAGCTTGATAAAATAGTCGCCGAGATATGATGTTCTCATCACGTAAGGTTTTAGGGTTAATTTAAAAAAGGCCACACCATCCGACAGGAAAGGGCTGGTTCCCCCCATATTAAAAACAGAAATTCCTTTGTCTATGGCATGAAGAATTGCAAAGTAATATAAAGAGGCTATGCCACCCACTCGCAGGTACTCAGGATTATTATCCTTTAAACCGATATAATGCAGGGAAGCCATATCGTCTGAATATTCTACAAGAGTACCTGAAATCCTCTTTCCATCTTTTCTGACAAAAAAAAGATCAGAATTATCGAACATTTTTTTAATCTCCGCCCTGGAAGAGATGAATGCCGTATCCTTATGTCTACCACTGATGTAGGGAATGTGCATAGTATCGATAAATTCGTCCAAATCTTTTTCGTCACTACTAATCTCCAGTTCGAGTGAATATTTTCTAATCAACCTGGGAATTTGTTCTCTTAACTTGGTGCTGGATTTTTTTAATTCTCTTAAAGGGCGGGAAACATCCAGGCAAAGCTGGATCCACATCGGCATTTTGAAACCTTTATAACGAGCTAGAATCAGTTCCGTTACCCAATTTGTTTCAATCATAACCAGGTTGCAGTCAGGTATTTTGTTGTTTAATTGCTTTTCCAGCGCCCAGACCCACATCTTTCCTTTCGGTGTCTGGGTGAATTCACTCCCAAGTATGCGCTTCCCCCAGAGCCTGGCCCTGCCCTTGTTAATTCCCAGGTAAATGACTACAACCCTGTCTTCTTCGTTATCTGTAACACTGGTGAAATGGTGGACTGGCAAGTAAAATCCACTCAACAAAGGGGACAACTGCTCCCTCATTTTTTTTGGTATTAATTTGTACAAGCGCTGTATCATAAGCACATTCTATGGTTATGTTGATTCAGGGTGTTATCGAGATATTTCTCAGAAATAAACGATGAATAAAAACTTGCTGACAATAAAGATAAAACAATCTGCAGTTTGACTATAATGAAGATACTGGCATTAGACAATTACGGACAGGAAAAAAATGCTAAGCACAACACAGTTTACGGATACGTAAACGGTGAAAGGCTTTTTTTTAAGTCTGGCCTTGGGCAGGAACTGCAATTATGTGCCGAACCTTTTATTTCTGCCATGCTATTACCTGCCATGCAAACCGGGGCAAAAATTGAGATTCCTCGGGAACTCGAGGCGTCGGCCGAGTTTCTGCGCAATATAAATTCGCTGCAAGATATCTTCAGCACCTGGTTTCCATATCTTTCCAGGGTAAAAATAGATGTCGGCATTAGACGCGCTTCCGTACCAAACCATCCGAACAGTACAGCAGCGTTTTTTTCTGGCGGTATCGATGCTTGCTACACATTGCTAAAACATGATCTCAGCCTGACTCATCTTGTGTATGTCAAAGGCATAGATATGCAACTCGAAGGGAATGAACTCTGGCAGCAATGCCTGAACCGTAATCAGCAAATTGCTTTGCGTCATAATAAGACTCTCGTTCCTATTGAATCGAATGTACGGTTTTTTATCCGACGCCTGAGTAATTCTCACATCGGCTGGTCCATGGCACAGGGTTGTGGATTGGCGAGTATTGCCCATGTCCTCGGATTTCCGAGAATAATAATCAACTCCAGTAATACCTACAAAGAGTTGCACCCATTGGGATCACATCCATTATCCGATCCGTTATTTTCAAGTGACAGCGTAGAAATTATTCATAAGGGTTGTGAGGCGAGCAGGCACAAAAAGCTAATTGAAATCAGCAAAGCGGAAGAGTTGCTGACAAATCTGCGTGTCTGTTGGCAGGATAAGGGTTTTAACTGCGGTCACTGTGACAAATGCCTGCACTTGCGTATGTCGCTATATTTACTGAAGCTTGAAGCTGGTGGATTGAAGCCGCTTACTGACTTCAAGGAACTTTCAGCCGCACACACGGGTACACATGGTGAATATATAGAATGGGAGGACAACCTTATCCTTGCTGAAAAAGTCGGGGATAAAAAAGCAATCAAGGCATTGCGTAAGATTCTGAATCGTTACAAGAAAAAGCAACTTTCAAAATTGGTAGATGAGATTTATTTCAACGGGAAGATGCAGAAGCTCAAGAGCAAGAGCAAGAGCAACTAAGCGGCCTCAAATGCTTTGACAGCGTAAAGTTTGGTGCCAGTTGAACCCACATTGCAAAAATCTCTTAGAATGCCTATAACCAACTGATATTTAAAGTAATAAATATCTATCAAGCATTCAATATAGATATTCAGTGTACCACTCTGATGTTGACCATGCGAATCCATTTGAAATCGGGTATTTGCAGGTATTATCGGATATAAGGACAAAAGTCATTTTGGGTGTTTCTGGTATAGGAGCAGTGTTTTAATGAAATAAATGTCCTTTTAAATGTCTCTAAGTGTCCTATATGTCCTTAAAAATGTCCCTTATTTAAAGTATAGGATATTTTCAATTTCCAT
>JAESQX010000051.1 GCA_016764875.1 Gammaproteobacteria bacterium | reverse complement strand
CCCATGGCCAGGGAACTTCCCTGGTGGGTTTTCAGGATTTCTTTGTAAACCGCAATGGCATCATCCACCGCCGCCGGGAATGGATGCGCCGGAGGCATACGGTAATCAATTGAAAGCGTGGGTATGCCAGAGGTGCCGGCAATACGTGCCGCTTCAACGACGCTGGCGTCGCCCCCACCTAATACGTAGGCTCCCCCATGGATATAAAGAAACAGGTGGTTTCTGTGTTCAGGCGATATTCTGTCCGGGGTGACATGGTATACGTTTACCCCGGCAATCTCGTCTTGCTCGAGGCTTACTCCCAACCTGCTACCCACCGCTTCCAGTGATACTGAACGGGCCGAGCTGGCCGCTGCGATAAAAGCCTCCCATTCCTGATCAGTCTGCGGATGTCGCCCTCTGGCCGCAACATCCGGGGCCGGGGTATTAGCAATGGAATTTCTAAGCACATCACTGGCTGCTGCCGGGGCCGGCAAGAGGCGGCTATTCACATTCCAGGCGGCATCCTCGGCAGCGAAAGTGCTGGATAAGAAGAAAGGAGCGGCAGTCATAGCCAGAACAATCATCAAGCGCTGGTGCAAAGTCATTTTAATTATCCCTGTGGTTTTTTCGAGATGGGGCCCAAGGCTATGCTTCTAGGGACCTATTTGCAAGAGACCTGAGCCGAGCCAGAGATCCAGATTACTCGGCTAACATGCGCACTTCCCGTTGCGGAAATGGAATGGCAATGTTGTTTTTTGCCAGGGCGTCGTGCATGGCCATATTGCAGCGATAGCGGGTTTCGAAAAATTTCTCTGTTTTCACCCAGACCCTGATTGCAATATCAATAGCGCTGTCGCCAAACTGGTCAATACCTACCTGGGGTGTTCGCTGCTCAGAGATCCCCTCAATATTTTCTAATGCCTCCTGCAGTACGGTTATTGCCTGTTTGGGATCACTGCTATAGGCGATGCCCACCGAAAGCTCAAGTATGGAATCGGCCTGTGAGTTATGAATTATCTCGCCGAGAATATGCTTGTTGGGGATGGTAATCCGTACGCTATCTTCATTAGTAAGGATGGTATGGGCCAGGTGTACTTCCTCCACCACGCCCGCGACACCCTGCACTTTAATAGTGTCTCCTACAATGAAAGGCCGGGTGATGATAATGCTTAAACCGGCACCGTAATTTGATAACAGCCCCTGAAGCGCCAAACCGGCACCCAGACCAACAGCACCAATGGCTGCAATGAAGGGCGTAATTTGAATACCCAGTTTCGGCAAAACCACAATCACTGTTGCCGCGATGATAGCGACGCGGGCGCAGCTGGCGAAAAATCGACTGAGAGTTGCATCCAGCTCTTTTTTCTGACAAAGACTAAAAATCAGATTGCCAATTTTCCGGCCAATGATAATGCCGAAAATCAGGACTATGATGGCGCCTACAATCTGAAAACTATACTCAACCAGGAACTCCACTACTATGTTGTAAATCTGGCTGACTTGTTCTAATTCCTGTTCCATACCGATACACTCGCAGTTTATAAAGGCTTAATAGTTGCAAGTAGATTAACTGCTGGACATTCTTTTTACCATGGAAAATCCATTGATGAATTCCGAGAACCAACACGACCCCCTTGATGCTGGAGCACAAATGCTAGCGAACAGGTTGAGAAAAAATCTGCGCACTATCGGCAAATGGGCCAGGCAACAGGGCCATGATTGCTACCGGCTTTACGATGCCGATATGCCGGAATTTTCCTTCGCTATTGACTGCTATGGCGACCGGGTTCATATGCAGGAATACCGGGCCCCTGACTCGATACCCCAGCAGAAGGCTGCACTTCATCGACAGCAGGCCATCATGGCTGTAACCGAGGTGTTGGGCCTTGACGAATCACAGCTGATACTGAAAACCCGGCAACGACAAAAGGGCAAGAATCAATACGATACGATCACCACCGAGGGTGAGGATTTCGTCGTCACCGAAGGCCACGCCCGGTTCTGGGTCAACCTGGAGCGCTATCTGGATACCGGGCTTTTTCTTGACCACCGGCCCATGCGCCGGTTTATTTTTGAAAATGCGGCCAGTAAACGTTTTCTCAACCTGTTCTGCTATACCGCAACGGCATCCGTACATGCGGCCCTCGGTGGTGCGGCCTCCTCCCTGAGCATTGATCTGTCCAACACCTACCTGGACTGGAGCAGGCGTAACTTTGCCTTGAACAACCTGGAACGATCGAAACATAAACTCATTCAAAAAGATTGTATTGCTTATCTGCGCAATTCTTCAGATGTGTTTGACTTGATTTTTCTCGACCCGCCCACCTTTTCAAATTCAAAGCGTACTGACAATGTATTGGACATCCAAAGGGACCATGTTGAACTCATTGAGAATAGTATGAGACTACTTTCTCCGGGCGGACTACTGATTTTTTCAACCAACCGCCGCCGCTTTGTTCTTGAACTATCCCTGCCAGGAAAATACCAGGTAGAAGACTATACAAAAAGAAGTATTGATCGAGATTTCCAGCGAAAATCGTCTATTCATCAAGTCTGGTTACTACGACATTGACTAATACCATACGGCATCTTTCTCTGAAGGAATTTATTTCTGCTACACTGATATATACCAATCTCAATAACAGATACAACATGATACAACATGATACAAACACTGAAGAAACTCTGTATTGTTGCAAGCTTGCTCGCCGCCAGTTTTGCGGCACAGGCTCAGTCCGAACAGGCCACCCTGGTGGGTTCCTGGACTGGTTCCCTGATGATTGGCCGCGACTCTTACGACATGACCATCAACTTTACCCTGAAAGATGGCCGCTATAGCGCCTCTTTTATTAGCCAACAGATGGGCATATACGCGATGCCGGCGGATTCCGTGGTACTGATCAAGAACCGCATCACCATTCGGCTGAAAAGTCTGGCGGCTGAATACACCGGTAGACTGCGGATGGATGAAACAGGAAAGGTCATCTCTCTTATCGACGGTGAGTGGTTTCAGGAAGGCGAGATGGTACCGGTGATATTACGCCCGGCGGCTGAATGACAATAAGCCTTGAAATGTCCCTGGCAATACAATCGAAGATAATCGATCCATAAAAAAAGGGGCAAAGGGATTAAAAATATTCCCGACGCCCCTTAAAAAACCTTCCTTCCCGCCTATAAGCCTGATTAGACAAGCTTTGGAAAGTACCCCTAGAAAGTACCGCTCATTGTTAGCGATAAAGACCGGCCCGACCCATTGCAGTTATGTTCGACTTCTTCGAGGATGTTGGCACTTACCCGGCCTACATAGCGCGCCCGGTCACGACAAAATTCTACGTCTGTTGCGTTTAAAACATCAACGCGAAACGTGATGTTATCAAAAAGGATTTTTTCCACAAAAGCCGTGACATACGGATCGAATTGCTGGGTTTCGACATCATCAATATCGTAACGCGTCAAATCATGATCAAACGGATCAGTGTAGTTCATACCGTAATTCATCTTCCACCGGGGAAGATCATGGCGGAAGCCAATATCAAAACGACCTCGACTGTAATTGGTGAAAGTCCGCTCAATATCCAAAAAAGGATCAGTGACCTCGGAATCCCTGATATTGGCCTTGCTGGTAACCAATACATTGGGCAAATTGAACATGCCCAGGCGTACGCTGCCTTTAAGTTCAAAAACCCACATGTCACCAGTGCCAATGTTACCTGCAGCTGAGCGCAAGTCATCTTCTGAGGGGGAAACATCAATCCGCTGCAAAAAATCTTTATGGTGATGGGTGAAAAGATTGGCGCTCACTACACCTGCATCGTTGGGCAGGCGATATTCTGTCAGAAGATTGTAATTCCACCAGAAATCGGGCCTTAACTCAGTATTACCCGCCTGTATATCGGAATCATCATCTTCAGTGTCGGTGGCCGCAACAAAATCTGAAAATCTTATCTGCCGAACAAACTTCTCCACCAGAAACCGCACTTGTAACGAAGATGTTATATCAAAGCGATAGTCGAATTTTGGCTTGAAGAAATCAAAATCACGCTTGTTGCTGAAATCTCCACTTTGTTCGATTTCCGAGGACTCGTACACAAAGGAAGTTTCCAGGGACATTCTGGAATTGATTTGCCAGTTATGAATCGCAAATGGTTCGTAACGGATTTCTTCAACCTTGGTGTTTGCATTGGCAACGTCAACAGGAACCAGGCCTCCGAAGTCTGCCGAAGGTGTGCCGGTACTTAAATCCAGCCCAAGACGCAAATTCGAATCGAGAATGGTTTGAGCTCCTTCCAATCCCATCTCAATATCATGTCCGTCGGTGATACCCATTGAGTATGAGCCGCGGAAAATACGCTCCTGAACAATACTTCCAGAATCGAGGAACAGATTTTTTGTCGCAGAGCCATCTTCCAATAGGTCATAACGTTCGCGGATGCTTGCTGTTTCATTTTCGTTAGCTATAGCAAGAAGTTTGAACCGGTGTCCATTGGCGAAATTGTATTCATAGTCTCCACCTATCTCCCAGTTGTTCTGTGTCCCGGGAATATCCTCTCTTTGCCAGAACGAATTATTCGCACCACCTTGAAAATCAATGGTCAGACGGTCCACCGTGGTGGGATTGTCATTTTCTGCATAAAGAGCATTGACGCACATACTGCTATTGTCACTGATCTGATAATCCAGATTAGTAGACAAAGTGTAGTCGGTTTGATCGATGACCCGCTCTTCTCTTATCTCATCGTTCAGAGACAGGTCACCCAGAACACTGACCTCCTTGATGGCCCTGTTGGCGTAACGGGGTACTGCCAGAGCACTCACCAGAAAATTCAGCTTGCCGGTCTGACCACCATAGGATAACGAACCTCCTGGCTTGGTCTCGCCATCATGATAACGATCCATGCTCACTTCATAGGAAAGGCTGGTGCTGGACAATTGCTCGAACAAAACCACATTGACGACCTGGGTG
>JAESQX010000002.1 GCA_016764875.1 Gammaproteobacteria bacterium | reverse complement strand
TAGCATCCTGCGCCGAGCTGTTGGGCAGGCTCATGCCCAGAGCTTCAATGGCTGAGGCCATGGTATTGGCCGTGTACATGCCGCCACAGGAACCAGGGCCGGGAATGGCTGTTTCTTCAATATTTTTAAGTTCAATATCTGACACGCTACCGCTAGCATGTCCGCCAACGGCTTCAAACACCGAGATGATATCTGTGTGATTTTTGCCCGGCTGGATTGTACCGCCATAGACAAATATCGATGGTCGATCCAGTCTTGCCAGCCCCATCAGGCAGCCCGGCATATTTTTGTCGCAGCCACCTATGGCAATAATGCCATCGTGCCCCATACAACCGGAAACGGCTTCAATTGAATCTGCAATAATTTCGCGGGATACCAGTGTATATTTCATTCCTTCGGTTCCCATGGAGATGCCGTCGGAAATTGTTATAGTGTTATAAATGACCCCTTTCCCATTTGCCTGATCTACGGCGGCATTGACATCTTCTGCCAGCTTGTTGATGTGCATGTTGCAGGGGGTGACCATGGACCAGGTTGAGGCAATACCGATCTGGGGTTTCTTGAAATCATTCTCGGTAAAACCGACGGCTCGAAGCATAGCGCGGCTGGGCGCCTGTTCCACACCGTCCACAACGGCACTGGAATATTTTCTTAGATCTTTCTTAGTCATAACATGTCTTGTCGAAGTTGTTGCCAGGGCATGAGATCCCTGTTGAGTGGTCTGAAAATGTGGGCCTAACTATACACCAAGTAGTCTAGCGATGGCCATAACACAAGGGTTGCAGCAGGTTAGAGGAGCGCTGGCTATTCTGATGATGGGGTCCGAAAATGGCCAGAATCCGTTAAGATAAGCGTTTAAAATAGTTGTTTGAAAAGAATTTTAAACTGGAAGCCATATACAATTCGAAGACATGATTCTTGATTCCCACCGTTATGAGGCGGCACGCCAGGCTAGGGACGCACGTTTTGATGGGCGTTTCTTCGTGGGGGTGCTGACCACGGGAATTTACTGTAGGCCTGTATGCCCGGTGCGAATTCCTCGGCAGGAAAATGTTCGCCTCTATCCCAGTGCGGCGGCAGCCGCGGAAGCCGGGTTCCGCCCGTGCCTGCGCTGTCGTCCTGAAGTGTCGCCCGGAACTCCGGCCTGGCTAGGATCGTCATTCACCGTATCCCGGGCGCTACAGTTGATTGAGCAGGGAGTGATGGATGGAGGGTCAGTGGAATTGCTGGCAAGTAGACTGGGGATTGGTACACGGCAACTGACCCGGCTGTTTAAAAGAAACCTTGGTGCTTCGCCCATATCGGTGGCGCAAACCCGCCGACTGCACTTTGCCAAACAGTTAATCGACGAAACCACGCTGCCCATGTCAGACATCTGTTTTGCGGCCGGCTTTGGAAGTATCCGCCGATTCAACGACCTGTTTAAAAGCACTTATGGGCGAACGCCACGGCAGCTTCGTCTGGGCGGTAGAAAGCCGGTTAAAAACGGTGGGGAAATCAAAATTACACTAGCCTACCGCCCCCCTTTTGATTGGCGGGGCATGCTGCAGTTTCTGGCGCTTCGAGCCACCGCCGGCGTTGAGGAAGTAAGCGATACTGGTTATTTTCGCACTATCTCCATCGAAGGAGTAACGGGAGAGTTCGGGTTGGTTTTTTCTGCCACAGATCCCAGGGCCGAGCTCACTATAGATTTCCCGGACACCCGGCAATTATTGAATATTGTCGAGCAAGTACGGCAACTTTTTGATCTCAAGGCAGACAGTGTTGAAATTGAAGCCCAACTCTCGGAAGATCCATTGTTGGCGATTCTGGTGGGCAAATATCCTGGCCTGCGGGTACCGGGATGCTGGGATGGTTTTGAGATAGCCGTGCGAGCCATAGTGGGGCAGCAGGTATCAGTAAAGGCTGCTTCAACCCTGGTGGGTCGTATCACCGCAAGACACGGGCTGACTTATCAATCTGGATCAGGTAATAACAATACTTTGATCAGGGTGTTCCCGGATACACAAATTCTGGTTAACGCTGACCTGTCCGGTCTCGGCATACCTGGTCGAAAAATTGCTGCAATTCACGCTGTAGCAAGTGCCGTGGTGGCGAGCGAACTTCGTTTTGATGGTAGCCAGACAATTGAAGAATTCATCAGGCGCATTTGCCAGATAAAGGGTATTGGTGAATGGACAGCGCAGTACATAGCCCTTAGAGCTTTGCGTGATCCTAATGCATTTCCCCACGGGGATCTGATCCTGCAACGCTCGGCAGGTGCCCCTGGCAAAGCATTGACTGCCAGCCAGTTACTGAGCCGAGCTGACTCATGGCAACCCTGGCGTGCCTACTCGGTGTTGCTGCTTTGGCGGCACTATCAACAAACTCACTGACACAGTGGATGCTTATTAACATCAGGTTTATAGGAGAGTCTGAGATGGGCAAGATGTACTACAGTTACCTGGAGACCGACATCGGTAGTCTGATGCTTGCAGGAGATGGTGAAGCGCTGATGGAACTGGGGTTTCCCTCAGGCAAAGGAGCCAGGCGCCACCACAGAGATTGGGTGCTTGACGGGAATCCTTTTGAAGAGATAAAAGAGCAGCTCGTGTCCTACTTTTCTGCAGGGCGGCGAGAATTTTCCATACCCCTGGCCCCACAGGGAACCGACTTCCAGCTGCAGGTATGGCAGGCATTACAGACGATTCCCTACGGTGAAACGCTGAGTTACGCTGAACTGGCCAGCCGTATCGGGAGGCCCAGGGCTTTCCGCGCTGTAGGCGCCGCCAATGGGCAAAATCCTATCCCAATTATAATTCCCTGCCACCGTGTTATTGGTAGCAGTGGAAAACTGGTGGGTTTTGGTGGTGGGCTGGACACCAAGCAGCATCTGCTGGGGCTGGAGTACAAATCGGCTCAGGCTTCATTGCCGTTTTAATTTTAGATGAGACGTTAAAGAAAGAGTTCATCTCGGTTAGCCGATAAGGGATCGTCAGACCTCAAATTGTTGCTGAAAAATCTCACGACGATAAGGCGGCAACGATCCAAGAATTGTCTTGCCATAAAACTTGTTAACCAGCCTTTCATCAAAAATTGTGATTTTTCCCTGATCAGTTTCGTTTCTTAATAGCCTGCCACAACCCTGCACCAGCTTGAAAGCGGCCTCCGGGACGGCCAGGGTCATGAACGGGTTTGCGCCCTGGTTTTCTATCCACTGTGACAGGGTTACTTCGATTGGATCATTGGGAACGGCGAAGGGAATTTTCGCTATCAATACATGTGTGCAGTATTTGCCAGGCAGGTCCACACCTTCGGCGAAACTGGCCAGGCCAAAAATTACGCTGTTCTCTCCCTTGTCTACCCGCTGCCGATGGAATTTTAATAATTGAGCTTTCTGGTAATCATCCTGGCATAGCACGCGATTGCGCCATTCAGCGGGCAGACCCTGCAATACGTCCTGCATCTGGCGGCGACTGGAAAATAACATCAAAGCCGCCTTGTCGGCATTCAGTAATTCGGGCAGTGCCTGAATGATAATGGCCGTATGCTTATCTGTATCTGACGGCGCACAATTCATTTTCGGGATGTTGAGGCTGGCGTTATGTTGGAAATCGAAAGGGCTGGGAATGCTGAGGTAATGGGTGTGATCAGGTAGTCCGGCACGCATTTTCAACATGTCAAAACGACCCAGGGCAGAGAGCGTTGCGGAGGTCAGTATGGCCGCCGCACATTCCTTCCATAACTTGTTTTCCAGGTTGCCCGCCGCTAATACCGGGCTGGAAGAGAGGCTTATGTCGGTTGTTTCGTTGTATTCATTAATGGTGAGCCAGCGAGCTGATGGTGCCGCCGACTCGGGGTCACGCCTGGCAAAGCTGGCCCACAGGTTCAGGCTACTTGCGACGCGGCTGAAAATACCGCCAATTACAGGGAACCACTGCTCTGCCAGTGTTCTCAGTTGAAGTTCGGTAGCCTCATCCACAAGCTTTTTTAAACTATCCTGTAACTCCTGAAACTGGCTGAATAAATGCGAAAAATAAGTTTCCAGGTCGGCGGCAGTCTGTCGGACTTCCTCCGGAACCTGGCCCAGATTGAAAGTATGTTGCTGACTATTACCATAGGTATCCAAACCATCCACTGATTCGGCGGTCTGCTCCAGTAATAGCCAGGCATCATTGAGGCGGTCTGCAGTGGCAACAATGTTTTTGCGTAACTCCTCGAAATCAATGCCGCAGTTGATGGCCTCCATCAAGCCTGGCTCTGCACTGAACCTGGCTATGGCATTGTCACATTGCTGTAGCCAGGTAATACTGCTTTTTACCCGTGTAAAAGCAGAAAAATGGTTATTGCTCTTGTTCGGCAGGTGATGGGCTTCATCAAAAATGTAGATAGTCTCTCTCGGTGGAGGGAGAATTACACCACCTCCCAGTGCCAGGTCGGCAAGTACCAGATCGTGGTTGCTGACTATGCAATCAACTTTGTCCAGAGATTCCCGGGCTTTGAAGAAAAAGCACTGTTTGAAATGGGCGCAGCGGGAACCGATGCATTGGGATGTATCAACGGTGATCGGTTTCCAGTCAACATCCAGAATAGGTTCCTGCCAGTCATCCCGATCTCCTTCCCACTTGCCGGCACCGATCTGCTCAAGCATCTTCTGATACAGTTGACGTGTTCCTTCCTCGGGAGCATTCACTGCGTCACCATAAAGATCCAGCATGGCATTGAGGCTGTCATTACCCGCCAGCATGTTATCCAGCCGAGCAAGGCACAAATACCTGCCGCGGCCTTTGGCCATAGCAAAACTGAATTCCATGTCGCAGCCGGCAAGTATGTCCGGCAAATCTTTGAGAATTACCTGCTCTTGTAGAGCCACTGTTGCGGTTGCCAGTACAACCTTGAGATTTAAAGCTTGGGCAACAGGAATAACAGCCAGGATATAGGCCAGTGTTTTGCCGGTGCCTGTTCCTGCTTCAACGACACAAATCGGTGGCTTTCTGTCATCCGCGTCAGCGCCTTCTTCCTCAACCTGTATTTTCCCCAGAGAATTGGCTATATCGGCAATCATCTGCCGTTGTCCCTGTCGGGGCGTGAATGAATATTTCTCTAGTAGCTCGGTGTAGGCAGACTGTATGGTTTTTTTTACTTCATCTTCAAGCATGCTGACTACTTGGGTACCTGGGTTGGATTAACTCGCAAGCCAAGTGCCTCTCGAATGGGCGATGACTAACAAAAGTATAGCATTGAAGCGGTTAAAACCGGCAAAGCTACTGAAACTGATGACTGTTCCGGGTAGCTTTATGTGTCAAGGACGAAATAACTTCTGTTAAACTTGTGATCCACGTAATTTATACTCTGGTAACACGGATTAATGGTCGAAAAAAGCAAAAAATACGCTAACGATGACTGGAACAAACTGGATCCTGCTGAACGCTTGCAGGCCGTCCACGAATTTGCCAGCTCGGGTGCAAACGATTCGAAACTATTCATATCCGCTGCGCTCAATGATCTGGATGACGATGTCCGTTGCGCGGCTATTAACTATCTAGGGGATTTGCAAACTCTGGAAATATTGCTGCAGCAAGAGGGGACAGTGGGGGATGCGGCATCACTGCAATACCATAAACTACTCTCTGGCAGCTTTCCCAGTGAGTTGACTGAACAAGACCGAATACGGGTTATAAACTCGCTGGGCCTGAAATCAAGGAAGCAGGTTGCCTTACTGGCAAAATGTAAGGTGGCAGGGAGTGCAGCGCTTTCTCTGATCGGTGACAACGAGGATCTTGCCGATTTATGCATGTTCGCCGCCAGTGTTTTTGTGCGTAAAGCCGCCGCGGAAAAAATCGAAGATATCGATTTGATCAAAGAATTAATTGGAAAGCTGGCAGGTAAAGATAAAACAGTATTCAAAGTGCTTTCCAGCAAGGTCTCCAGCACAGAGAGCAAGGATAATGCCAAGGAGAAAGCTCAAAAAGTAGAAAAAGTAGAGCAGCCGGAGAAAGGAGAAAAGGCTCAAGTTGAGCCGCTTGAAAAGACTGATCCGGCTGAGCCAATAACCACGGAAACGCTGGAAGGCGAAGTCGGTAAAATTAATACGGCGCTTTCCGCCCTGAGTCATAAAAATTCAAGCCAGATAGCTCAGGTAACATCAAATTTACGCAAGCTGCAACAACAAGTGGATCAGTCTGATCCTGAGTCAGTTACCCCGGCTGTTCAACAACTCCAGGACCTGGGGAAAGCTCTTGCAGTGGTGAGCGAGAAAAACAATCACTACCAGGGGCAATTATTTGATTCAACAAATAGTTTGATTGAGCAACTGGCGAAGGCCCTTGAGGACGGGAAGTCTGATGAAACGAATCAGCTATGGAATAAGATACAAAGCAATATTGACAATACCAGCGGCAAAATTAGTCGGGATCTTAAAGAAAAAACCAGTGAACTCAGATCTAAAGTCAAGGAACTGAGAGATTGGAAAATCTTTGCAGCAACGCAGAAGAAAAAAGAGCTGATATCCCAGATGCAGCACCTGCTTGAGTCAAAGATGCACCCGCCAGACAAAGCAAAACACATCAATAAATTACACAACCAGTGGAAGGCGCTGGGTCGTTCCAGCGAAAATGAAAAACTCTGGCGCAAGTTCAAGAATGTCTCAGATAAAGCCTATGAACCCTGCAAGGAATTTTTCAAACAGCACAGAGCCACAATGGCCAGTAATCTGAAACAACGAAATGAAATCTGCGCACAACTGGGAACTTTCCTGGAAACAATAGATTCCTCGGCAGTCAATATTGTAAGCGTCAACAAGGTAGAAGCCAGAGCCCGGGACGAATGGAAGTTATATGCCCCGGTTGAACATTCCAGAATCAAGAAATTACAAAAGCGCTTTTACGGCCTGATGGATCAGTTGCGGCTGATAAAACGCACTGCCATGCAGGAAAACGCAGCACGCAAGCATTCCCTGGTAGCGCAGGCAGAAGAACTGACAAGCATGGAAGACAACAAGGAGGCAATGAACAAGGCCAAATCGCTACAGGCTGAATGGAAACTGGCAGGCCCGTCTTCCTACAAAGATGACCGCAAGTCCTGGGAAGCGTTTCGTGCTGCCTGCGATAAGGTTTTCAGCAAACGTGACGGTGAAAGGCAGGAAGCTCGTGCCAAGGTTGAATCTGCTCTTAAAGATTTACATAAAATCATAGACTCCCTGGACGAATTACTGAAAAAAGGTGATGAGGAGTTTCGTGATTCGAGGAAATCATACGTAACTCTGCAAAGGGAATTTCACAATTTGTTGAACCCTGCAATAAGGAAAGACCGTAAGCGTCTTTTGGACAGGTTTGAGAGAATTGTTAACAGTGTTGAAGTCAGGTACCGAAAACTGCCAGATAAAAAAACATTGCAGGCCAGGACTGTCCTGGATAGCAAGGCGCAGTACTGTCTGAATCTGGAGTCAATTATGGCTGCGTGCGAGGATGATGAGGCATTGACAAATCTTATGAATGAAAGTGATAAGTCTGCCTGGAATTCTTTGGGCTCCTGTGGCAATTCTCAACTTGATAAAAAAATGGATGACCGTTTACAGAGGCTTACAAAAGTCCGAAAGGTGAAGCAGTATGAAGCGCTATTGCTCACACAGGAAAACGAAGTCAGAAATAAAGTAATCGAATTGGAGATAAAAGCAGATCTCAAATCACCCGATCAGGATAAAGAATTACGTATGCAGATACAGCTTAACCAGTTGAAAATAATTTTGGCAGGATCGCTGACAGGAAAGAGGATAGTAAATACGCGCGGGAATTTGAATTGACTTTTCTCTGCCAGGGGCCGTTGCAAGAATCCATGCGTGAGGAACTTCAAAAACGGGTTAATGTGGCGGTGGGGAGGCTTGTCTAGCCCTTTTTATATCGACTAATTACCGGGTTGGCATACATGCTGAGGAAATATTTGTGTAAGCCGCTGTCCATGTTCGCCAGCCTTCTTTCAAATTCCTCTCTGGTGCTGTCATTTATATTTCGCTTTCGCGCATCTTCAGCCAGGGGAGGTATATCAACTTCGCCGGACTTCTCCAGTAATTCCAGTGCCAGGAAATTGCTATCGTACAATCGATAATTGGCTAGAATTTGTGCATCAATCTTGCTGGCAATTTCATTCGGATCATCCGTGTCAAGTTCAAGTTCCTCACCAAAGGCAACATGAACATGTCCTTTTTGCCCCATCATGCCGGTAACGATGCTATGGATATCGCTTTGATCTGTTTTTTCAAACTTGCCGGTAGTTTTAATCTGGTAAAGCTCCTCGGCTTTTAATTTGTCGCAGGCATCGTACTCGTAAGAAATTGCAATTGGCACTACATGCAGATTTGCAATGCTCTGTCCCCGTGGTAGTTCTTTTTTTCCCCGAGCCAGCATCTTAATCAGGGCCGGGTCTGTAATATCCACGCCATCTTTGGCTCTGCCTTCTCGTTGTGCAATCCACACATTTTGATTGTGTTCAATACAGTGGTGCATATACCGGGAGAGTAGGTCGAGGGCCTTTAACAATTCTCGGCCCTTGAGTGACCTGCGTACAATGAAGCTTTTGTTCAGGCGCATAAGATCTGTTACGAACGGTTCCTTCAGCAGATTATCACCGATGGCAATCTGTACCGTTTCAAGATCCTCGTGATAAAGCATGTAATTAACAAATGCCGGATCCATGGTGATGTCCCGGTGATTGCTTATGAACAAATAGGATTTACCGTGGTCGAGTTTATCCAGTCCGGAGTGGGTGAGCCCGGTTGTGGTATCCCCGATCATTTTGTCCATATAAATTGCAATGACATCTTGCATGGTGGCGACACTGGTTACGTTCTTCAGTTGAGCCTTGAGACGTCTTGTTGCCAGGTGGGTCACAAGAAAAGGTAACAAACGAGTAAGCGTGGGGTTGTAAAACCGGGCAATGCTGAGGATGAAATCACGATTTTTCAGTAAGGCATTCAGCACTGGACGTATTTCATCGTCCTGGTAGGGCCTGATATCTTTAAATTGGTCCATGGTGTAGCGGCCATCAGAATTGAGGTTCAAGGGGCAGAAGTATGGTTGAACTTCCAGAGGCGAGCCCTCGCTGAACGGGCGGCAATTCTAGCGATATTAGTTGATACTGGCAAGCACTAATATTTGGCGATACATATAATATATTCAATAAATACAATGAGATACGGATAATTCCCATGGAAGAGGCGGGCAGTCAAAAGCGGAAGGTAACGCACAAAGGACTATGATTCAGTTGGTCTTTCCCGAGGCGATATGTCTTCGACGTACTGACTTACGGATCGCAATATCTGTATCTGTTGTTCGTCGCAAGCTTTTTGGGTGGCCTGCTCAATCGCTGTATCAAACTGACTACGGTAGTCGCTATCAGTCAGGCGTTGATGGCGATAGGATTGCCAGCGCTGTTGCTCATCCAGGTCCAGTGTTTCAGGGTAATTTCTGGCCCGGTATCGAAACAGTAATTCCGCCAGGCGTCTGTCACGAAATGGCAGGTTCAGCATAGCCAGCTGTTCAGGAGTGCTTTCGCGGATCACATCCATCAATTTACGATCCCCTTCGCTGAAAAAGCCGCCACTGTATATCATGAAATCCGGATCATTCTCGGCGGGAAGGTCTGAAGATTTAAGAGCCTCGCGAATTTTCGCCGGTAAATCCCTGGCTTTGCACAAAGTCTGCCAGTGGCGGTTGCAGCTATCCTTGTCGATACCGAACTTCCGAAATTTTTCCTCGTCCAGAATCGCCATGGGTGCAACTATCGGGCAACGATTGATGTGCAAGGTCTTCAGTGGGATACGATGTATATGCTCTGGCAACTCGTCGGTTCTGGTGAAAATACGCTGGCTGATTTCTTCCGGACTCAGTGACATCCAGACATCAGGGTTCTCTCGCAAATCGTAGACAACAACACCATTTTTATCATCGGGGTGCAGGCACAGGGGAGCGACCAGGGCCAAACAACCCTGAGCAGGAGGGTACATGGATGACACGTGTATTACGGGTTTTTTATGTATTACATCCAGGTGGGATTCAACCACTCTTTTTGATCGTAATTGGTAGACATAATCATACAGTTTTGGCTGTTGTTGCCTGACTAGTTTTGCCATTTCGATGGTGGCAATAACGTCAGCCAGCGCATCATGGGCATCCGCATGAGCTATGTCATTAGCCGCCGTGAGCTTTTCCAGGCGAAAACTGATATTACCTTTCTCGTTGATTGGCCAGTTAATTCCCTCGGGTCTGGCCGCGGCGCACAACCGCAACATATCGATGATATCCCAGCGCGAGTTGCCCGCTTTCCATTCTCTTGCATAGGGATCATAAAAATTTCGGTACAGCAACTGTCGCGTTAATTCATCATCAAAGCGGATACTGTTGTAACCCGCCACGCAGGTTTCAGGTTGTGAAAACTGCTGGTGAATTAGCCGGATAAATTCCGCTTCATCGAGACCTTTCTCCAGAGCCAGCTGCGGCGTAATGCCGGTAATCAGGCAGGCTTCGGGCGAGGGTAGAAAATCATTTGCGGGTTTGCAGTAAATGACCAGGGGCTCTCCAAGTATATTGAGTTCCTCATCGGTACGGATGCCGGCGAACTGAGCGGCCCGGTCACGCCGGGGGTTGCTACCGAAAGTCTCAAAGTCATACCAGTAAATTGATTTGCCTGTCATCACTACACCGGGTTCATGAAATTAATACAAGATCGCCCTGAATTCATAACACAATGTAGCATGTCAAAGGCAGCTGTTGAATGGCGGATGGTTTAAACAAGTTGGCTCTGTGTCCAATATGCCGATTGCTTATAACGAGAAAAAGCAAAAAGCGGATAACAATTTATTCCATGCGCTCACCTGTAGTAATATGATGGGGTTTGCGTAGTTGGTTCCTGAGGTGTGTCCGGATAATTTTCGGGTAATATTGTTCACCCATGGTCAGTCCAATATCTTTGTAAAATAGAAAGCAACAATAATGGAATTTCCCGGTTCACACATCCTGAGCGTCAATCAATTTTCCCGAGAGGATGTGGAATATATATTTCAGGTTGCAGATAGCATGCAACCCTATGCCAACCGCGAACGAATCACCAAAGTTTTGGATGGCGCCATACTTGGCAATATGTTCTTTGAGCCCAGCACTCGTACCCGTGTCAGTTTTGGGTGCGCATTTAATTTGCTCGGGGGACATGTGCGTGAAACTACCGATGTCAAATCTTCCTCCCTGACCAAGGGTGAATCACTTTACGACACCGCACGTGTCATCAGCGGTTACAGTGACGTGGTGGTTATGCGTCATCCGCAATCCGGATCAGTAGGCGAGTTCGCAAAGGCCAGCCGGGTGCCAGTTATCAATGGTGGGGATGGGCCCAATGAACATCCCAGCCAGGCTGTACTGGACCTTTACACCATCCGAAAAGAACTGCATTCACAAAATCGATCCATTAACGGCATGAAAATCGCCATGGTGGGAGATCTGAAGCATGGTCGCACCGTGCATTCCTTGTCTCAGCTACTGTTACTCTATGACGATCTTAAAATCAGGCTGATATCTCCGGCGGAATTGAGAATGCCGGAATCAATTGTTGATATCCTGAAGCAGAAAGGTCATGAAGTGCTGGAAACCGAAGACATGGAGTCGGAACTGGCAGGTAACGACATACTTTACCTGACTCGTATTCAGGAAGAGCGGTTTGCCAGCAAGGAAGAGGCAGACAGTTATCGTGGTCGTTTCCGTCTTAACCAGGCCATTTATACGCGATACTGTGAACCAAATACCGTTATTATGCATCCGCTTCCGCGAGACTCTAGAGCTGAAGCTAACGAGTTGGATAATGACCTGAATCAGAATCCAGGATTGGCTATTTTCAGGCAAACTGACAATGGGGTGCTGGTTAGAATGGCTTTATTCGCTCTAATATTAGACGTAGTTCACAAAATTGACGATACTTCCAGTGATGTAGGCTGGTATACTGAACGAAGGTTCCAGTAAGCTTTTTGCTCGATTGGCCGGATAAAAAAGGTATCAACTATGGTGTTCAAGGATTTATTACGTTTGCTAATTGAAAAAGAGGGCTCTGACCTGTTCCTCACCACGGGTGCGCCCCCTAATTTGAAAGCGCACGGCAAGCTGGTGCCAGTTGGTGATAAGGTGCTTCCCCCTGGTGCAGTCAAACAGATTGCTTATCAGATCATGAACGAGCAGCAGATCAAGGATTTCGAAAAAAGCCCGGAGATGAACCTGGCGATCCAGGAGAAAGATGTGGGTCGGTTCAGGGTGAATATTTTTCAACAACGGGGCGAGGTCGGCATAGTTGCCCGACACATAAAGACTGAAATTCCAAGTGTAGAGTCGCTGGGGTTGCCGCCTGTACTGAAGCAACTGGTTATGCGGAAACGCGGCATTATTCTGTTTGTCGGTGGCACCGGTTCGGGTAAGTCGACTTCGCTGGCCGCCCTGATCGACCATCGCAACAAAAATGCCGATGGTCACATTATCACCATCGAAGATCCTGTCGAATTTATTCATCGCCATCAAAAATCCCTGGTCAACCAGCGTGAAATTGGTATGGATACCGAAAGTTATGAGGTAGCCCTGCAAAATACTCTCAGGCAGGCACCGGATGTAATTCTCATCGGTGAGATACGCAGCAGGGAAACGATGGAACATGCCATGGCGTTCGCAGAAACTGGCCATTTGTGCCTGTCTACCTTGCACGCGAATAATTCCAATCAGGCACTGGATCGAATAATCAACTTTTTCCCTGAAGAACGGCACCAGCAGTTGCTGATGGATCTGTCTTTGAATTTGCAAGGATTCGTGTCTCAGCGTCTTATTCCAACACCTGAAGGAAAGCGAATAGCAGCGGTTGAAGTTCTGCTTGGTACGCCCCGGGTTTGTGATCTTATCAAGCAAGGTAAGGTGGATGAACTGAAGGAAGTTATGGAGAAATCCGAACAACAGGGGATGAAAACATTTGATTCCGCACTCTTTGATTTGTACCACAAAGGTGCTATCAGTCATGAAGAAGCTCTAAGGAATGCTGATTCCAAAAATAATTTGCGGCTGCGCATTCAGCTGGCAGAAGGTATTACTGTGGACGAAGAGGCCTATGAAAGCGAAGAGGAAGGCGATGACCTCTCGCTGGTCACCACCGATGATGATGTGTTTACAATTTAACGGATAGAGTCGCTCGACTCAGGGAATTTGCGCGCTGGTTCTTTGCTACCTGGACCATGGAAAGGGCTTTCTTAAAAGTCGCTGTACATAGTCTCACCCCTGGTGCCGGATAGCCGTTACTTCAGCCATGATTGATATGGCGATTTCGGCCGGGGTTTTACTGCCAATCTGCAAGCCAATTGGCGCATGCAGACGCTCGATTTCCGCCTGGCTAAGGCCCAGTTCGGGCAAGCGCTCACGTCTTTTAGCCGATGTTCTGTCCGATCCCATGGCACCGATATAAAACGCCTGTGTCTTTAATCCTTCCATCAGGGCCATATCATCCACTCGTGGGTCGTGAGCCAGAGCAATGATGCCGCTATAGGGATTGTTGAACTGTTCCCGCACTACGTCATCGGGTAAGCGCGAAGTGGTGTTTACTCCCTCTACATGCCAGTTCTGTATATATTTGGGTCTTGGATCGCAAAGTGTCACATCGTATTCAAGGGCCAGCGCCAGTTCAGCCACGTACCTGGCCACATCCCCCGCACCCAGCAGCAGCAATTTAAAATGTGGACTAAGACTGTGTATCAGGTTGGGTTCATCAATTTCCACAGGCTTTTCTGTGGAGTTGTGAGTAAAACCCAGCACTCCTGACTCCATGTTTACTACGCGACTGATCTTTTGATGGTTTTCCAGTGATGAGCGAATATGGTTGAAAACCTGGGTAACCTGAGCTTCAGGCTGTAAATATTCCAGTAGTACATGTAACTGACCACCACAGGGTAATTTAAGGCGGGCTTGCTCTTCGGCATTTATTCCGTACTTGATACGAAATGGTTTTTGCTCCTGTTGATACTGCTGTTTCAGGCTACCGTCACGCAGCTGTTCCAGGAAGTCCTCTTCGATACAACCGCCGGAAATGGAGCCCACCAGTTCGCCGTCAGGCGTGCAGGCCATCATGGAACCGATGGGGCGCGGTGATGACCCCCATGTTTTCAGAATGGTACATAACCACACGGATTTACCACTTTCGAGCCATTCGGCGACCCTGGAAATAATGTGCTGCTGACTGCTTAACATGGGTTACCTGTAATAGTACGAGACAGGAAAATGTAATCCTGTTGCGGGAATATTGCTGCTGTGTTGTTGATACTAGCGGGGATCCAGGCGGACAAAATATCGAGGTGGGAATCCGGTGAGAATCTTGAACACAAGACCCAGGTCAGTGTCTGCGTCGACGCGGTCGTGTTCTGCGTCAATAACGGGAACAGCCTGGTAGTTTTGCGTTTCGCCATCAAAGGTGATCTGCACTTCGGGGTTCTTGAGCGCCTGTCGATACCAGGCTCTGGGCCAGTGATTTGCGGCTATGTAGAGCTGCCCGCCACTTTCCAGGCGTTGGACAACGCGGTCATGGGGTGCTCCATTATCACCAGTGGTCGTAACGACCATAGTGCCCTCCAGCGAAGGCTGTGTAAATCCCAAGGTAGACTCAAACAATACCACGATGAGGGCATAGATCACGGCAACTACAATTATTATTTTTACGGCTTTCATAGGGAGCATCCTTTAAAACTAGTGGTGGTGTTTATGGCCTGTTTTCGGTGTTTTTTTATTAATCAGATAAGCTGCTATGGTTCCCGCCAACGCACCTATAATCACCATCAGTACAAAATTATCCATGACTGGCGCCAGGCCAATTCCCACGATTACCCCGATAGTTATACATAAAGTGTACATGCCGGCGGCAGAGGTTTGTTTTTTCTTTTTCGACATGGCTTGCCTTCCTATATCCGTGACGAGGGTTCTTCAAATTCGCCTGATGCTATAAATTAGCGTACTACTGGTAGTCTGGTCTATAGTCTCTACTGGAGTGCTGTTAATCAGCTCTGCAACCTCCATTCCTTCTACCACTTGCCCAATAACAGTATGTCGCCCGTTCAACCAGTCAGGCATTCCCATACTGATAAAAAACTCCGAGCCATTGGTGTCTGGGCCACTGTTGGACAGTACCACCGTGCCCCTGGTAATGGCACGTGTTGGGTAACGCTCAGTGTAGCGGTAACCCAGATTTTCATACGCCTGCTTAATGGTCATGGAGCGCAGGCGCTGGTTAATTTCAAATTGTCGCTGTTGTACCTGTTGATTGCTACTGATTTCCATTGCACGGTAGAGTGGGATTAGCAGATTCTCTTCAAGATTCTCCCGGTCTGATACGTGCAGTATGGGATTAAAAGAGCCATCGGGCAATACTACCGGGAGCCTGTCTAATCCCAAAGAGATAGCATTGATTTCGTCATTCAGAGTTTCGCCGGGGCTACCGAATACGTTTTTATAGCCACTACCGGTTTGTATCAGTAGCTCAGGAATGACCCGGTGAAACCTCATGCCATCGTAATAACGGGGTGTGAAAATTTGCCCGTTATCAAAATCGACGATTTCCACTTCGCCTTCGGTCAGGGCCAGAAAGTTCGCCACATTTGAAGGGGCTTCGGCGGGAAACAGTTCAACGTAGATATTGCCCTGCGACGTGGTAACGAGCACCAGCGGATTGCTCTGGTTTTCCATGGTGGTTCTCGCGCTGGCGGCATCAGCGTGTACGGGCGGGGATAGCAGTGGAGCAATCAGACTTAAAAGCAACAGTGCCCCATAGAGACAGTTGAAGATTTTCCTGTGCACAATTGCATTCATGGTGTTATCAAAGTAAATGATGATTTTCTGGTAAATTTTTGGATATCCAGATGGCAAGTTTGTGCCTCATGTTTTGCACCGACTCCTCCTGGGCCGCCAGGGGCTGGATCACTTTGTCTTTGACCAGCAGCAGGTAGATAGCCCTGGTTTTGGCGTCAATATGGTCAGTGCTTTCAAATTTGCCGGCACCTCGGGCCTCAAAGTAGCGGGTACCCACTCGTATGGCTTCTTTCAGTAATTCATTTTCGTTTTTAATTTTTTTCATATTCAGTACACATCATCTGGCAAGCCAGTACATAAATGATCCCAAGAAACTTGTGATTAATTGTATGGGGAAAGAATGGATGCGCGCAATAACAACAATGATTTTATGCTGTTCTGGAGGTTGGAAATCAAACTTTGTGACTTGTACTACCACTGGCTGTCATTGAAGCGCTCAATATCCTCCGGCGTGTCTATATCCTGTAGTATGGTCGGGTCGTCCAGTTTAAGAATCAGCAGGGAAGTGGGGTTGTCCTTAATGATTGCCCGCCCGCCGCTGTCCCCGGAATGAGCGGACAGTCTATTGAAAAAATCGCGGCCAAAACCAACAGGATTACCAGCCTTCTCCTGATAATGTGGAATAACAATATTATCCGGGCGGATATTGTTACTGATTTTTCGGTACGTCTCCGGTCTTATGAACGGCATATCAGCAAGGCAAATGAGACAGCCGTCCCATTCTTTTTTTTGTAGGCATTTGATACCGAAAGCCAGGGTAGCCCCCATACCCGAACTGGCGTCCTTAAATGTCCCTATGTCAATGTTCTCATCAGCTATAAGCGGCAGTACTTCGGGGCGAGTGATCACCAGCACTTCGTGTGTTGATTGGCGAATATTACTGAGGGTCTGATGAAATACTGTCTGGCCATTGGGCAGAGGGGCACAAAGCTTGAGGCTGCCAAAGCGGTCACTAAAACCGGCCGCTAATACGAGGGCGCCGACTTTAAGGGGCACAGGATCGTCCGACAATAGTACTTGCAGTGAACGATGGAAATGTAATCAACGGACTAATAGCGCGCCTTATATTACTGGTATAAAAGCTCATGAACGAAGTTAATCGGATCAATGGAGGATTTTATCATCCTTACTATCAATTTCTATTTCAGTCTGGGTAATTTCCACCACAAAACTTTCCTGCTCCGGGTTTTCCAGTACGACTTCTGTATCGTGCTGTTTCTCCAGCGCAAAAGATTTTTCCAGTTCTTCCAATTCCTGCTTGGCCGTGATCTGTTGACTGAGGTGTTCGCGTAGCCGATTCACCACACTTGTCATCACCTCTATGGTCTGGCTTAACTGATCCAGAGTGATCAGGGTCCGCTCTGGATCATTCTCAGAGTATTTATTGTCACTCATTGCGTTGGTTCCTCGCTTGATACTATCCTTGCGCTATTCCCTAGTCCCACGTTAAGGCTCCACCTGTCTGATATTCTGTAACCCGGGTTTCAAAAAAGTTCTTCTCTTTTCGCAGATCCATAATTTCTGACATCCAGGGGAATGGATTTGCTACTCCGGCAAACTGTTCTGGCAGACCAATTTGTACCAGTCTCCGGTTGGCAATAAATTGTTGATACTCTTCCATCATGGCGGCGTTCATTCCCAGTACGCCACGGGGCATAGTATCCCTGGCGTATTCGATTTCCAGTTGGGTCGCCTGCAATATCATCTGTGTTGCCTCTTCTTTCATCTCATCATTCCACAGATGAGGATTCTCCATTTTGATCTGGTTAATCATGTCGATGCCGAAATTCAGATGCATGGATTCATCACGGAGAATGTACTGAAACTGTTCCGAGGTGCCGGTCATTTTGTTACGCCGCCCCATGGACAATATCTGAGTGAAACCGCAGTAGAAAAAGATGCCCTCCAGGCAACAATAAAACGCCACCAGGTTCTTTAACAGTTTCTGGTCACTTTCAACAGTGCCGGTGTTAAATCTCGGGTCACTAAGGCCCTGGGTATATTTCAGGCCCCAGGACGCTTTTTTCGCTACGGATGGAACCTCATGGTACATATTGAAAATTTCGCCTTCGTCCATACCCAGGGATTCAATGCAATATTGATAGGCATGGGTGTGAATGGCTTCTTCGAAAGCCTGGCGTAAGATGTATTGCCTGCATTCGGGGTTGGTAATAAGTCGGTATACAGCCATCACCAGATTATTGGCCACCAGTGAATCGGCGGTGGCGAAAAAGCCAAGGTTTCGTTTAACAATCAACCTTTCATCTTCGGTAAGACCGTTATCACTTTTCCACAATGCGATGTCGGCGTTCATGTTAACTTCCTGGGGCATCCAGTGATTGGCACAACCGTCCAGATATTTTTGCCAGGCCCACTCATATTTAAAAGGAACCAGTTGATTGAGGTCGGCGCGGCAATTGATCATGCGCTTGTCATCAACTTTTACCCGGGTTGTCGCTCCTTCGAGCTCTTTCAGCCCGGGTTGTACGTTCAGCGACTCAAGGTCGCTGATCGCTTGTTCCAGGGGTGCTATAGCCGCCGAGTCGACTGCCTCTTGCGGCGGCTCCGATTTTTCTGCCACCACTTGTGTAATGGTTACGGAAGCGGGTTCAACCTCCGGCTCCATCAGCTCCAGCGGGGCCTCTGTCGCAGGACCGCTTGAATTGCTATGAGAATTCAGGACCGCTGTGTTCTCTTCCTGATTAAAATCATCCCATGACAACATAATTACACCTCACTATCTCGAATATCATCTGGTTCTTGTTTCAGCCGTTTGGGTAACGTACTGATAACTGTTATCTCTTGCTGTTTTATTACTGGCAAGCCTCGCAATCCGGGTCATCAATAGAACAGGCCATGGGTGCTGGTGCCGGATCAATGGCAACCTTGTTCAGGCTGGAATCCGAAATAGTTGATTTCTCGGTACTGGTGGCTGCCAGGGCTCTCAGGTAATAGGTGGTTTTCAGACCGCGCAACCAGGCCATGCGATAAGTAATATCCAGCTTCTTACCGTTGGCTCCTGCCACATAAAGGTTCAGTGATTGCGCCTGGTCAATCCACTTCTGACGACGACTGGCGGCATCCACCAGCCATCGGGGCTCCACTTCAAAAGCAGTGGCATAAATTTGTTTTATATTCGCGGGTACCCGGTCAATGCTCTGCACACTGCCTTCGTAATATTTCAAGTCATTGACCATGACGCTGTCCCACAGATCAAGCGCCTTGAGATCCTTTACCAGATAGGGGTTCACCACGGTAAATTCACCGGACAGATTCGACTTCACGTACAGGTTCTGGTACGTAGGTTCAATTGATTGTGAAACCCCGCTGATATTGGCAATGGTTGCCGTTGGGGCGATGGCCAGCACATTGGAATTACGCATCCCCGAGTCGCTGATCCTGTTTCGCAGGGAGTCCCAGTCAAGTCGCTGCTCCGTATTTACATCAAGATAATCATCACCTCGTTGCTGTCGCAGCAGGTCCAGAGAGTCTATGGGTAATATGCCCTGATCCCACAGTGATCCTTGATAGGATTCATAACAGCCCCTTTCTTTAGCCAGTTCGTTTGATGCCTTCAGGGCGTAATAACTGATCACTTCCATGGAAATATCGGCAAACTCTACGGCCTGGTTGGAAGCATAGGGAATCTTCTGCTTATACAGCGAATCCTGGAATCCCATGATCCCCATGCCGATGGGGCGATGTTTGAGGTTTGAGTTCTTGGCCTGGGGAACCGAGTAGTAGTTAATGTCAATAACGTTGTCCAGCATACGAATGGCGGTGGTTATGGTTTTTTGCAGTTTTTCCTGATTGAGCCCATTCTCATCCACGTGGTTAACCAGGTTCACCGAGCCCAGGTTGCACACAGCAATCTCGTCCTTGTTGGTGTTCAAAGTGATTTCCGTACACAGATTGGATGAATGTATGGTACCCACATGTTGCTGGGGTGAGCGCACATTACAGGCATCCTTGAATGTCATCCACGGGTGGCCGGTTTCGAATAGCATGGAGATCATCTTGCGCCACAGGTCGGTGGCCTTGACGGTTTTGTAAATCTCAATCTCGCCAGCGGCCGCTTTACGCTCGTACTCCTGATAAGCGGTCTCAAACTCCCTGCCGTGAAGATCATGCAAATCAGGCACATTGTTGGGTGAGAAAAGGGTCCATTGCTGATCACTGAATACCCGCTTCATGAACAGGTCAGGAATCCAGTTGGCCGTGTTCATATCATGGGCCCGGCGACGGTCATCGCCGGTGTTCTTGCGCAGCTCCAGAAATTCTTCTATATCAAGGTGCCAGGTTTCCAGATAAGAGCACACGGCACCTTTTCGTTTGCCGCCTTGATTAACAGCTACCGCCGTATCACTAACAACCTTGAGAAAAGGAACGACACCCTGGGACTTGCCATTGGTTCCCTTGATGTAGGCACCAAGGGCTCTTACGGATGTCCAGTCGTTGCCCAGGCCTCCAGCCCATTTGGATAACATGGCGTTATCCCTGATTGCCGAGTAAATGCCGTACAGGTCATCCGGTATGGTGCTTAAAAAGCAGGAGGACAGTTGTGGACGCAAGGTGCCTGAATTAAACAACTGGGGGGTTGACACCATGTAATCAAAAGTGGAAATAAGATTATGAAATTCAATAGCCCGCTGCTCGCGATTTTCTTCGTTGGAGGCCAGTCCCATGGCTACCCGCATGAAAAATACCTGGGGCAGTTCAAATCGGATGCCATCGCTGTGTATGAAGTAGCGGTCGTAGAGGGTCTGCAAACCAAGGTAGCTAAACTGCTGGTCTCTTTCCGCTTTCATCGCCTGGCCGAGAATTTCCAGGTCGTACTCAAGCAGGTGAGGAGACAGTAATTCCAGCTCTGCTCCCTTCTCAATATAAGGCTTCAGAACCGAAGCATAGCGATAATGCATTTCAGACTGGGTTGCCTTGTCGGTTATACCGAGGAAACCCAGCGCTTCACTTCTCAAGGTGTCCAGCAACAGGCGGGCAGTAACATAGGAGTAGTTGGGGTCCTTCTCCACCATTGTCCGTGCAGTCATTACCAGGGAGGTACGCACGTCTTCCATTTTTACACCCGGATAAAGATTTTTCAGTGTCTCATTGTAAATGGCTTCTCCGGACACATCTGCCAGCCCTTCGCAGGCTTCGGCAATGACAGTTTGCAGGCGCTCTGTATCGAGGGGTCCCTGGCTACCATCCTCATAAGTGACGGCAAATTCTGGCTGCTGAGGTATTTCCTCTTGCTGCTTTTGTCGCCGGATACGCGTGTGCTCGGCGCGATAAATAACATAACTTCGTGCCACCTTGTGTTCGCCGGTGCGCATGAGAGCCAGCTCCACCTGATCCTGGACGTCTTCAATATGAATGGTGCCACCGGAAGGCATGCGGCGTCGGAAGATATCTGTGATTTGTCTTCCCAACTGTGCTACTGAATTATGAATTCTGGTGGAAGCCGCGGCATTGCCCCCTTCAACAGCGAGGTAAGCTTTGGTTATGGCTACACTAATCTTTGATTCATCATAGGATACTACGGCGCCATTGCGTTTGATGACCCGTAATTGTCCTGGTGCTATAGCGGACACAGAATTTATACCTTCACTTGTGCCGGTTGTGCCGGACAGGGAATTGTCCCCTGGAGTTGGTGCTTCAGTTTGCATTGTGATCTCCGGAATAAGTCTTTTAACTGCTTTTCATTTATTTGCTTCTGGTTGTTTTTGTCGCTTGTTCTGTCTTTTTTATTCTGGTTTTTGCAGATGCTTTATTAGTTGTTCCGATTCCGGTTACCATTTTCATGCGGCACGCATACTGTGCCGATTGCGCTAAAACTTGGTCCAGGAAGCTGGTCAGTGCTTAAAAGCTATATACTATATATTGTGTTTTTGCGGTTTGACTTTAGTATTTTTTTTAAGGAAGTTGAAACTCGTCAATTGTTTTCGGAACAATCCAGGGGAATTGATACTGGAATCTGATTTAATGCCTTTAATATTTTCCCGAAATGCCCTTTATTATTGCCTGTAAGCACTCGTTTTTATTCATATTTTTACGATTGATAAAGAAGATGCAAAGCCCTTGGTTTAAGCCACGTTAATACAACATATAGACAAACACCAACCGGACAACACAAGATAATGCGCTTGCGAAACTAATGCAAGTAGTTTTTGTGTGTAAACACTGTGGGCAAGTTGTTAGTATTTTTAGTGGATTGAAGTGACTCTCTCAGCGTTGCTATCGTAGTCAACTAGTTGTGAAATGTTACCTTTTTTCCGCACCGGAACAGGTCATTGTTGTAACTAAAAGAGGGCATTTTCAGGCAAAAACGTAAACACTATATATAGTGTATTACGGTAAATACGAAAACTGCGGTACTGGTGCGGAAAAAACAGAGTAACAGTGTAATTTACATGGTGTAAAAGAGGACTTTCAGCCTGTTTTTAACGAAGGGATCGCAAGCGTAATAGTTTTTAAAAGCCTGCTAGCGGTTACAGAGAAATTCCAACAGGGCTTTCTGGGAATGCATTCGGTTCTCTGCCTCTTCCCACACCAGGGTGTCGGGGTCATCAAGTAGTGGCGCACTGACTTCTTCTCCCCGGTGGGCTGGCAGGCAGTGCATAAATAATGCCTTGTTATTGGCAAGGGACATAAGATCCCGGTTGACCTGGTAGGGCTCAAAGCTGGATTTTCGTTGCTCCTGCTCCTGCTCCTGACCCATGGAGGCCCAGACATCAGTCACCACCAGATCTGCATGGCTCACGGCCTGTTCCGGTTGTTGTACTATCTGGACCCGATCTTTGTGGGTGGCAAGTAAGGAGGCATCGGGCTCGAAACCCTCAGGACAGGCGATTTTGAGTTCAAAATCGAACACCTCGGCTGCATTGATATAAGACTGGCACATGTTATTGCCGTCACCGACCCATGCTACGGTCCTGCCGCTTATATCCCCGCGATGCTCTATAAATGTCTGCATGTCCGCCAGTAACTGGCAAGGATGAAAAGAATCGGTCAAGGCGTTGATCACCGGAACTGTGGAAAACTCGGCAAAGCGTTCGAGGGTGCTGTGCTCATAGGTTCTGATGGCGATACAGTCAACCATGCGAGATAGTACGCGGGCACTGTCTTCGATGGTTTCTCCGCGGCCCTGTTGTGAGTCCTTGTTGGACAGGAACAGGGAGCTACCCCCCAGTTGTGTCATCGCCACCTCGAATGCAACCCGAGTCCGGGTGGAAGACTTATCGAAGATCATTGCCAGAGTCTGGCCCTCAAGTGTGTCTTTGCTGGGTGAGGCTGCTTTTTTCAGGGCAATAGCGCGCTGTACGATACCAAGGACTTCGTCCTTGCCAAGATCCATCAGGGTCAAGAAATGTTGAACTGCCATCTTAATTTACAAACCTTTAAATAAAAATGGAGCTGGCCTGGCGCAAGCTCCATCAGGAAATTCGTACAGCACGCCCTCATTTATTTTGGCGGCTGGCAAAACTAAAAAAGGCAGCTTCCGCTACCTCAAGAAACCTGAGTTTAGCGCAGTTATCCCTGCTTGGGCAATCATCTGTATTGATCCGCTACCGTAGCTGGGATAGAGTTTTGTACACCAGGAGCGGGTGGTAGCGAGATTCTCATGAAACAGCAATTATTATGAACCCCATTGAGCTTAATCTGTTTTCAAGCCGCATCTCGGCCGTCTGCGACGAAATGGGTACGGTGTTGCGGCGCACGGCATTTTCTCCCAACATCAAGGATCGCCTGGATTTTTCCTGTGCGGTATTTGACCCTGCCGGCGAACTTTGCGCCCAGGCCGCTCATATTCCTGTACATCTAGGCAGCATGGCATATGCCATGGGGTCTATTGTTACTGAAATTCACTGGAACAGCGGCGATATGCTGGTATTAAACGACCCGTTTCTCGGAGGAACACACCTTCCTGATGTGACACTGGTAGCGCCGGTATTTGATGAGATTGAACAGTCCCTGGTGGGTTTCGTTGCGAACCGTGCCCACCATGCAGATATTGGTTGTGATTCACCCGGTTCCATGCCCATTTCAAAGAGCTTGTTCGAAGAGGGGCGCCTTATCCCTCCCTCATTCCTGTATCGGCAGGGAAAGCTACAGGCCGCGACACT
>JAESQX010000050.1 GCA_016764875.1 Gammaproteobacteria bacterium | reverse complement strand
TAATCAGCTGTTAATGAACTTACCGTAATTATACTAGTTTTTGTAACGGGAATAGCAGTTCCTCCACTAGATGTTGGCTCATGAGTTACGTTATAAACTCCAGCTGTATTATAAATAATTACTGGATTTTGTTGGGAAGAAGTATTTGGTGTTCCTCCTGTAAATGTCCAGTTCCATGCTGTTGCTGTAGCATTGTAAGAATCATCAGTAAAAGTTACTGTACCTCCTTCACAAATAAACTCCTTATCATAAGTAAACTCAGCTATTGGAGGGCAATCTGGTGGATTGTAAGGATTAGAAACTCCTGTTGCAGCATGGTTTGAAGCTGTATTTAACTGATCTAACCCTGTAGAGGTATTAGTAGAATTTAATACAGCTTCCATAGCAGCTTTCTGCTCTAAAGTAAACATATTTTGACAAGCATCATAGCTCATATAGTTTTCAATTTGATCTACAACATCAGTTCCATAAGGATCTGGTCCATTTGCATCATTAGAGCATAGGTTTTGCGTAGTATTACATCCTTGAGTCGAATTTGAATTTGGAGGAGTGTCACATATCCAATCTCCAGAATTTGAACAATTACTACCACAACCACTTTGGAATGGGTGCAAAACACCAAAGCAATGACCTAATTCATGGGTTAAAGTCCTATCAGATCTACTCACAAAACGACTATCAATAACTATTCCATACGTACTATTGATACCTGACCATGGAAATTGAGCATATCCCAATATTATACTTCCACCTCCACCTCCACCAATGGTATTAACCGCCCATATGTTAAAATACTTTTTGCTATCCCAATAACTAACAGATTTAACAGCATCAGAGGCGTTAGTACCCAAAGGAGAATCCATCCTTACTATTCCTTCTGTACAATTTCCATTAGGATCAAGATGAGCTAATCTAAACTCAATATTCATACTCATAGCATAAGGAAGAAACAAAGTTCTTGTATTAGCAGCGTCAGCATTGGTTCGCTGAAAGTCTTCGTTAATGGTAAGCATATTATCTTCAATATCTGATTTTGAAAGATATCCAGCTCCATCATCCGTTATACAATGCCAAACAACAGGAATTATATAAGGGCTAGTTTTGTCTGTTGAAGAAGGAGGATTATTATCAATGTAATCCCTCACTCGCTGTCTAAAGTTAATTTCAGCTTGGATTAACGCTGGATTTTGAATTTTTTGTTCTTCAGCGTGTTTATCTGTTTGGCACCAATCACCTGTTTTTTCAGGAGATTGAGATTGAGCATTAACATTTAATGCAAATACAGTAACAAGCGATAATAAAATTAGTTTAGTTGATTTCATAAAAATAGTGTTTAGTAAGCTTTTTTAATGTGATTCAAATTTAATAAAAAAAAAGGAGTCTCTTTACTTTATTTGATAAACGGTTAAAAAAATAGGTCTTTTGTCATAGATTATACATTGTATAACCATGAAATCTTCCGAACTAGTATAAAAATAATACTAGAGTTTCTTATTGAATTATTAATTTTTGAACTTTAACATTATCATCTGCATTAAATTCTATAAAATAAATTCCTGACGATAATTTTCTTTCTTCATCTATCTTTAGATTATATTTCCCCGAGCTAAATGATTGTCCATTGATAACATTTGTTACTTCCTGACCTAATGCATTCTTAACTTTAATGCTCAAGTTTTTCACATCCTCAATTAAATTAAAAGAAATCTGAGCACCTGAATTTGTAGGGTTAGGATAAACATTGAAGCTAGCTATGTTGTTAAAATCTTCCATTCCAACAGGGTAACCAGAAATATTGATGTCATCTAAATACATCTCGTTACCACCACCTGAAGTAAACACCCATTTAAACCTAACATTCTGTGCATTCCCAATAAAAGTTAAATCAATTTGTTTCTCTGCCCATTGATCCCAATTCGGAACAAAAACTGTTGCTTGATTTGGAGCTGTAGTTAAATTAACAGATGTTAGTGGTAATTTTAATGTCCATGTATTTCCACAATCAATAGAGTAATATACAAACAGCTTATCCGTATCAACAGATGTTCTTCTAGCAAATGCATATTTAAATTTCATTAACTTATTAGGAGCAGCTGAAATATCGTAAGAACCACTCACTAATTCATCTTCTAAACCATCAAGACTTGTTAAATAATTACGAATTCTAACGGAGCTACCACCAGTAGCTGCAGCCGAATTAGTAACTTGCCATTTTTGCCCTCCGCCTTCATTGATAACCCACCATTCATTATTGAACTGAGTTGAGTTTTCGAAACCATCAGTAATTGGTGCTACATGATCTGCAGTTAATGAACTTACTGTAATGATACTAGGCTTTGTAATAGTTCCTGTTCCAGCAGAAGTTGATGGCTGGTGTGTTACACCATAAACCCCGGCAGTATTATAAGTTATCGTAGGGTTAGCTGTACTAGAGCTACTCGGAGTTCCTCCAGTAAAGGTCCAATTCCAACCAGTAGGAACAGCATTATATGATAAATCAGTATAGCTAACTGACGCTTGCTCACAAATGTATTTTTTGTTGTAAGAAAAATCAGCAACTGGGGCACATAGTACAGGAGCATAAGGATCATTTGTGCCTGTAGCGATTAAGTTGGCATTTTTCCATGAATAACTTCTTCCTCCCCATGCCGCCTGCATTGCGGCATGCATTCTACTTTTTTGACCATTAGTAAACATTCTTTCACAATTAGAATATTCCATATAATTTTGAACATTATCCAAACTACTACAGCTAACTGCTGCTGTATTACAACTTGTATTTCCAATAGTATTTGGTGTATCAGAAACACCATCATCACCACCACAATTACCACCTAACCCAGGAGTATTAGAATTCCCCCAACAATGCGGTAAATTCAAAAAATGGCCAACTTCATGCGTTACAGAGTTCGTTAATTGCGCAGAACGAATAACAATTCCTTCATGCTGTTGCGAAGGTGCATAACCAGGATAGAAAGAATATCCACCAGATTGACTTGCCATTGTTAAGCCAACCCAAATGTTTAAATATTTATAAGTATCCCACCCTACCATATCTTTCACTGACTCATCCATGGCATAAGTTTTCGTAGATAATGTTCTAGTAATACCTTCTGTACAGTTACCATTAGGATCTTTATGAGCTAATCTAAATTGAATTTCAACATCAGCTGCTATTCCAATAAATTGTGGTATTACTTGACTCAAATCAGCATTTAACTTTTGAAAATCTTCATTTAAGTTAGCTATTGAAGCTTCTATAACGGCTTTTGAAACATTCTCTGGACCATTGTTATGAACAACATGGTAAACAACAGGAATAGTGTAAGTGATAACACCAGCTTTATTAATTTGCTTTTTTTCTTGTTCTAATGCTCTTCTGTTTTGATCTTCAGCAATTGATTGAAGTAATGGGTTTTCAGCCAATCTTTGATTATTAATTTCAGCAGTTCCACAATGGATTCTATCCGGTTCATCAGCTGTTTGAGAAAATCCAGTAATAGAACATACCATGATTAACGAAGCTGAAAATAATAGCTTTACTTTTTTCATAAGAATATTTACTTTAGTTTAGTTTAGTTAGATAAGTTTAATGCATCCCAAATTTAACCAAATTATTTTTAATGATAATTTTCATTCCATTATCGGTAGCATTATCACTGTTTTCGTAAAAACTGAGTGTTTAAATCAATCTCAGGTTCGTTTAACGAACAATGATTAGATTAATTATTGAACAACTAATTTTAAGACCTTAACATTATCATCAGCATTGAATTCTACGAAATAAATTCCCGATGACAACTTTTTTTTCTTCATCAATTTTAAGGGTATATTCACCAGCACTAAACTCGTGCCCATCAATAACATTT
>JAESQX010000049.1 GCA_016764875.1 Gammaproteobacteria bacterium | reverse complement strand
GATCAGGCGGCCAAGGATGCCAACATTACAAGACGCCGCGAGTCTTTCGAGAGAGGCCTGGCGAAGATGAAGGAAATGGCAGAAAACTAGCCGATATATAGCCCAGGGAAGGGCTATATATCACAGAGTTTTATTTCTGGGTTCTTGATACTTCGATCTGGCATGTTCGTAGTAGCCCTGAAGAGCAAGGTCAGGAAAAATCAATTTAGCGATAAAGCGAATTAAGAATTATTGACTGATCTGCGTTAAATGCATAGAGTTTAGGAAATTTACCGGGCAATTAAGATGATCAGATAGCTTCGTACATGGGGCGCTCAGCAATTTACCGATTTAATTAATATTGAGGTTAATACTGTGAAAAAAGTGAATCTAATAGGAACATCCCTTTTGTCGCTTCTGTTTGTCGCAGCAACTGGTCAGGCGGCTGATAGAGTCGGGGATTTTTCGTTGCTGGATCAGGCCGGCTATTTTCATTCCATGAGCTGGTACGATGACCACGTGGCCATTGCCTTTCTGGTGCAGGCTAACGACAGTGAAGATACCGCTAAAGCGATTCAGCCATTTTCAGCACTCAAGGCCAGGTATGATAGTCAGGGCATTGAATTCATGATGATCAACCCGATGGGACGATCCAACCGTGATGATGTACAGGCCAAACTTAACGAATACGGCATTGACGTTCCGGTGTTAATGGATGACAGCCAGGTAATTTCCCAGGCTATGGGTATCGACAGGACTGGTGAAGTGCTGGTGTATGATCCCAGGTCTTTCACTATTGTGTACCGCGGTCCGGTGGCGGAATCCGAACAGGCGCTGAAGGAGCAGATTGACGGTAGGACGGTAAGCCACTCGGTTGTTGCCATTTCCGGCTCAGCGGGGATTTACCCCGCTGCCGAGCGGCTTGCGTCAACAGCTGTTTCCTACGAGAAAGATATCGCACCAATCATTGCTGAGAACTGTGCCAGTTGCCACAGGCAAGGGGGAATCGCCCCATTTGCGATGGATAGCCATGCCGTGGTGCAAGGCTGGTCCCCAATGATTCGGGAAGTGTTAATGACCAAGCGTATGCCGCCTGGCCAGATAGATAGTCACATAGGTAAATTTATCAATGATATGTTACTAAGTGACGAAGAAGTTCAAAAAATTATTCACTGGGTTGATGCCGGTGGTGTCAGAGACGGGGCTTCCGATCCTCTGGCCGAGCTTACCTGGTCAGAGTCAAAATGGGCTTTCGGGGAGCCTGATTACATTATCAAAGTACCACCCCAGTCCATTCCCGCTACCGGAGTTCTCGATTATATTCACACTTCTGTGCCTATCGATATTAAGGAAGATAAGTGGGTGCGGGCGAGCCAATATATCCCAGGGGACAGGGCGGTTCTTCACCACACGCTTAATTCGATTGTAGAACCAGGGACCAAACGCAGAGGCAGTTTCCTCGGTGGAGATGAGAATCAGGCCAACATTACGGCCTATATTCCAGGTGCTGAACCAAGAATGGAACCCCCTAATACGGGAGGTTTACTGAAAGCTGGTTCCACTCTGGCTTTGCAGTTGCACTACACAACCAATGGCAGAGAAACAGTAGATGCCAGTGAAATTGGGTTGTGGTTCTATCCTGAAGGGGTGGTTCCCGAAGAGCGGATGTCCGGTAGGTGTGCCTGCATATTCCCGCCGAACTGGACTAACATTCCAGCCAACGCGCCGGCTTTTGAGCAAACTCAATCCATCACCATTGCCGAAGATGCAAAAATCCACGGTTATGGCGCTCACATGCATTTTCGCGGTAAGTACATGAGATTCTACGCAGATTATCCTGACGGGCGCAGGGAAGAGTTAATCAATATTGCGAACTATAACTATAACTGGCAATTGAGCTATACCTATGCAGAGCCGAAATTTGTGCCGGCGGGAACCCGAATTACGGCAGTAGGCGCATTCGATAATTCTGCCCAGAACGTTGCGAACCCTGATCCATCTCGATCTGTCCCTTTTGGACAACAAAGTTGGGATGAGATGTTCTTCGGTGCTGTTAATTGGAAATATACCGAGCAAGCCAGTAACTAAAGGCATCCCGGGAAAGTAGGAAAAAAGCAGGTCTTCGGGCCTGTTTTTTTGGCCGCCTGTAAGTGAGCCACAAATTTAGTCGCATGTTCGATACAGTCAGATCACGTCTGCCGACTTGATTGCTGACGGCAAATTCTAATCTGAAGCTGCATTGGTCAGTGGCTATGCTATTATGCGTCCCGGTATCTCTTGTCGGTCCCTTCGCAATGATAGGTTATGAACTCCGCCAGGCCCGGAAGGGAGCAACGGTAGTAGCTGACTCGTGTGCCGGGGTGTGGCTGGCAAGAGTTACCACGCCGTCTGGAATTGTACGGTTCACAGGCAAACCACTATGGCAGCTGGTGAGCATTGAACAGTCCAGTATTACTATTTTTAACGTGTAGGGTTGTTTGAATACGGGATGACTTACCAGGTACTGGCCAGAAAATGGCGGCCCCGAAATTTTGGCGACATGGTCGGTCAGGACCACGTGCTGAAAACCCTTACCCATGCATTAGATAATCAGCGCGTTCACCACGCCTATCTTTTCACTGGAACCCGGGGAGTTGGCAAGACCACCCTGGCGCGAATCCTGGCTAAATGCCTCAACTGTGAAGAGGGCATGAGTTCCAGTCCCTGCGGTAAATGCGGAGCCTGTACCGAGATAGCCCAGGGCAGATTTATCGACCTGATTGAGGTTGATGCCGCCTCCAGAACCAAGGTTGAGGACACCAGAGAACTGCTTGAGAATGTGCAATATGCTCCGTCTCTGGGGCGTTTCAAGATATACCTCATTGACGAAGTACATATGCTCTCGCCCCACAGCTTTAACGCGTTGCTGAAAACGCTTGAAGAACCACCACCGCACGTCAAATTTCTTTTCGCCACCACAGACCCGCAAAAACTGCCGGTTACGTTTCTTTCCCGTTGCCTGCAGTTCAATCTGAAAAATCTGAGCCCGGCCCTGATAGAAAAATATATGCAGGATATCCTGGATCAGGAAAAGATAAAGTACCAGGAAAGTGCGCTCTGGCAGATCGCTGCATCCGCCGCGGGCAGCATGCGCGATGCCCTGACCCTGCTTGATCAGGCTATTTCTTTTTGTGAAGGAGAGGTGCTGACAGAGGGCGTCAACTCGATGTTGGGGACCCCTGACCAGGACGTTATCTACAAGCTGCTGGCAAGCCTGTGTGACCGCGATGCCAAATCGATGCTGCAGACGGTAACGGAAGTTGCCGAGCATGCACCGGATTTTACCCAGCTGCTTGACGGTATGCTGGCAACACTTCACAGAATTGCCATTGCACAGGTTCTGCCGGATGCCACAGACGACAGCTTCGGTGATCGGCAACAGGTGCAGGACTATGCGGGAAAATTTACTGCTGAAGATTTACAGCTTTGTTACCAGATTTGCGTAAAAGGGAAAGGTGAACTTTCCCTGGCTCCGGACCAGCGAGCCATGTTTGAAATGCTATTGATAAGGATGCTGGTATTTTCTCCGAATGGCGTGCCCACAATTCCTCAGCAGCAACCTTCATCAGCCCCGCCCGCTAAGGGTGGTTCTGATAAAATCGATACTGGCGGGCAGGTAAAATCTGAGGAAAAACCGCAAAAAGAATTAAAGGCGTCAGACAGCGAAAAAAAAAAGAGCCTGAAACCTGAAGCTCACAGTACTAGGCAATCAATCTCGCTGCAAACTCCCGAACTTCCGGCTGTATCTGGTAAAAAAGCCATTGTTGGCGCAAAAAAATCTCAAATAACCAAGGTTCGGGATGAGAATGAGGCTGCCAGGGTTGATATCAACTCTCTCAATGATCAGAGCTGGATTGACCTGTTCCCACAACTGAGGACCACAGGTATAACCGGCAATATCCTGGCTAACTGCATTTATAATTCTTTTGCCGAGGGGAAGCTGAAACTGACACTGGACCGTGCTCACAGTGCTGTCTATAACGAAGAGCATAGAAACCGAATTGAAGAGTTGCTTGCCAGCTATTTTAAGATAGGATTGGCGGTGGACATTGATATCGGTGAACTGGATGTTGAGTCACCGGCAGCACGTTCGCAACGACTTAAACAAGAGAAAATTGAAGAGATGCGGGCACAGTTTTCGCAGGATAAAAAAGTAAGAGAACTGCTGGACAGGTTTTCAGGAGAGATTATTACCGACAGCATCTTTCCCATACAGCATTGAGGTTGAGGAAATGACCGATTTAAATGAATTAATGAAACAGGCAAAGGAAATGCAGCAGCAAATGCAGAAGGCTCAGGACGAGGCTTTAAACATTGTAGTAGAAGGCGAGTCGGGGGCAGGTATGGTGAAGGTTCAGATGACTGGTCGCCATGATGTGAAAAAGATAGACCTGGCCGATAACTTGTTTGAAGAGGACCGTGAAGTTATTGAGGACTTGATTGCTTCAGCCGTAAACGATGCGGTGCGGAAAGTCGAAGACAAAAACAAGCACACTCTGTCCGGAATGACAGCCGGGATGAAGTTACCCGAGGGATTCAAATTCCCCTTTTAGCCAGGAGTTAGTATGTATTCAAGCCCTCTTATAGAGCAGCTTGTTGAGGCGTTTCGCTGCCTGCCCGGGGTCGGCCCTAAATCTGCGCAGCGCATGACGCTTTATCTGTTGGAGCGAAATCCGAATGGCGGCAAGAAGCTGAGCGAAGCGCTGGAGCTGGCTATTGCCAGGGTGGGTAAATGTTCTCGCTGTCGTACTTTAACCGAGGAAGATATTTGTACCATCTGCGCCAGCCGTTCCAGAAATAGAAAGGTTTGCTGCGTGGTTGAATCCCCCGCTGACATATACGCCATTGAGCAGACCGGCGCCTATAAGGGTCTGTATTTTGTGCTTATGGGGCACCTGTCGCCCATCGACGGCATTGGCCCGGACCAACTTGGTATCAGTGAATTGATAGATAATGTTGCTCAAAACGACATAGAAGAGGTCATTATTGCCTGCAATCCCACGGTAGAAGGTGAGGCCACTGCCTATTTTATTGCCGAGCAGCTTCGCGGGGAAAAGGCCCTGGTGTCCAGGATCGCCCATGGTGTCCCTGTGGGAGGCGAGCTGGAATTCATTGACGGCGGTACATTGAGTCATGCCCTTAATGGCAGGAAGCAGATGGATCTTTCCTGATCATGCCGGTATTGATGGAAAATCATTCTCCAGTTCATATCAGTACAACTGAAGACCTGGATAATCTTTGCAATGATCTTGCTGCAAATGGCTTGCTGGCCCTTGATTCGGAATTCATTCGCACCGATACGTTTTTCCCAAAGCCGGGATTGCTCCAGCTATCCGATGGCCGTGAAGTTTTCCTGGTAGACCCATTGGGAATTGAAGGCTGGGAAAGCTTTCGAACGCTTATTGGTGACAATTCCACGACGCTGATTGTGCATTCCAGTAGTGAAGATCTCAGTCTTCTGCAGCATATGCTTGGGTCTGTACCGAGGAGGTTATTCGACACCCAGCGAGCGGCGGCCTTTCTCGGTCACGGTTACAGCATCAGCTATCAGGGTCTGGTTAAATCCGAGTTCGGAATTGATGTTCCCAAAGGTGAAACAAGGTCCGACTGGTTAAGGCGCCCCTTGACCGAACAACAATTGAGCTATGCGGTTCTTGATGTGGCTTATCTGATCGATCTCCACGACCGGCTTAGAGCGAAACTGTTAGAACGGGGGATGCTGGAGTGGTTCCAGCAAGATTGTGCCGAGCTGCTGCTACAGGTTAAGGATGAGACCCTAGAGGCTGAATGGGGCAGGGCCTATACGAATATAGGTGGTGCCTGGAGGCTGGAGGAGGGGCAGCTGCAATTACTGCAGAAACTGTGTTACTGGCGCGAAGCCAGAGCTCGAAAAAGGGACCGTCCCCGTAACTGGATAATGAAAGACAATGAGCTGTTGGCTCTTGCTACAAAACTGGGAGACTATGTCCTGGAAGAGGGTGCTGATGGATCTTTCTCCTGCAAGATGATTGAAGATTCAGAGCTTTTTTCGGCCAGATTTGTAGATCGACAGGCCGGAGGAATTGTTGACTTCCTCAACCAGGCTATAGAGTTTGATGAGTCTGCTGATGAGGAAAATCTTGATAAGCCCTTGTCGCTGGCCCAGCGAAAAAAATTAAAGCGCTGCCAACAATTGACTACCATCAAGGCGCAGGAACTGGAAATTGCGCCTGAGTTATTGGCCAGGAAACGGCAATGGTCGCAGTTAATAGCAAATTATCAGCGCAATCAGGATGATTTCTGGCCCGCTGGTTTGGATAACTGGCGTCGAGAAATCCTGGAACAGGACGTCCATTCGATTCTGGCAAGTTGAACGTCGATAAGCACTGCAAGCATGAGAAATGTAATGAACTGGATAGCTTTCGATCATGAGTGATCTAAGCAACTATTTATTGGCCTGGGTCGCCTATGGCATCACCGGGGCGATTTTCTACGGGATCTTCTGGCAAATCACCCGGTTTGAAAAGCGTCGGTTGGTTTCTTATTGCCTGCGGGCAGTGCTGTTGGCGATTATTGTTACGCCCTGGTATGTGACCGATCAGGGAAGTTTGCTGGCACCGGCCTTGATTGTCGTGCTGATGGATAGCATCACCATTGGTGGTGATGCCGCTGTGCGTGCTCTTGTGCCTCTGTTCCTATCTGTGGTGATAGCCATTATCGCCGTTGCAGCGGGGTTATTGATACTCGAGGGTAAAGCCCGGAAACTGAAACGTTCAGGAAGTAGCCTTTGAGCAGCAAAGAACTGGAAGAGATCAGGGCACTACTGGCAAAATAGGTAAAATAGGTAAAATAGGTAAACTGGTAAGTCAGGTAATACGAATAGGGAGGGCAACTTGTGAAAGAGCAATTGAGTAAAGAGTTTGATCCACGGCAGTACACGTCCCTGCTTGATGTTTTGTCTTACGCCAATAAACACTATGGTGACAAATCTGCCTATAGCTGCTTTTCGCGCACTCTTTCTTATTCTGATCTCAATCGTTACAGCGATAATTTTGCCCTGTATCTACGAAGTAAAACTTCGCTGAAGACAGGTGATCGTATAGCTATTCAGCTACCTAACCTGCTGCAGTTTCCCATTGCGATGTTTGGCGCATTAAAAGCGGGTTTGGTTGTGGTTAATACCAATCCTCTTTATACAGCCAGAGAGATGCGTCATCAATTCACTGATTCCGGGGTAAAAGCTATTGTCATTCTCAGTAATTTTTGTCACAAGTTGGAAGAAGTTATTGAGGATACAGACATTGAGCATGTAATTGTTACTCAGATTGGTGATATGCAATCGCCGTTAAAACGATTGTTCATGAACCTGGGGATAAGGCACATCAAAAAGCTTGTGCCTGACTATCATCTTGATGACGCTGCTGACTTTCAGAAAATTATGTCTGGTTCTGGCGATACCACGGTGCAGTTACCGAAGCCCTCTCGTGAGGGAGATGATACTGCGCTGATTCTTTATACCGGAGGTACTACCGGGTATGCGAAAGGGGCCATGTTATCTCATAACAATCTTTTGGCTAATATGATGCAAATGCGTATTCGATGTATGGAAATCATCAGTGACGGGGTGGAAGACATTTTAGCTCCTCTCCCTCTATACCATAGTTATGCCTTTATGTTTCATTGTGTACTGATGCCCTATGCGGGAAACCACAATTTGCTGGTGACTAATCCCGGTGATCTTGGGTCTGTAATTGACGTTCTAAAAAATAGGAGAGTCACAGGGTTTGTCGGTATTAATACAATATACCTGGCACTTCTACAGCGCGATGATATTAAAGGTGTAGATTTTAGTGATATGCACTTTTGCGGGGCAGGGGGCATGCCGATGACCAAAAATGTTGCCGACGACTGGGAGAAGCTGGTTGGCTGCAAGGTGTTTGAAGGCTATGGGCTTACTGAATGTTCGCCTGTTGTATCGGTAAACTCCCCGAGCAAATATCGAGAAGGTACGGTGGGGGTACCGATGGCTGGTACAGAAGTTCAGGTTGTGGATGATGAAGGAAAGACGCTTGAACACGGCGAAAAAGGTGAGCTGTGGGTTCGCGGCCCTCAGGTTATGCAAGGTTACTGGAATCGGGAAGAGAATACCCAGGAAGTGCTGAGTGCCGATGGCTGGTTGAAAACCGGAGACTATGTGCAGATAGATGAAGATGGTTATATCAAGGTGGTAGATCGCAAGAAAGACATGATTCTGGTTTCCGGATTCAACGTTGTACCGGCAGAAATCGAGGAGTATGTTAATGCCCATCCCGATGTTCTGGAAAGTGCGGCTATTGGTGTGCCCAACCCAAAAACCGGTGAGTCGGTGGTTCTCTATCTGGTGGCAAAAAAGAACTCGATCACCCAGGAGGAATTGCGGGCTTATTGCAAGAAGGGATTGGCCGGCTACAAGTTGCCCCGGAAAATAATTTTCAGGGACGAGCTGCCCAAATCAAATATTGGCAAGGTATTGAGGCGGGAGTTGCGAGACAATCACGGATCTGCAAATCAGGAGAGCTGATTCTGTCTCATCTGAAGTTGCCCCGCTCTTGAGCTTTGAGTACCCAGCGCAATGGAAAACCTCTCCCAGCAAATAGACCATTGTGCTCTGCTTGATCGGCACCTTTTGCGCGGCCAGTGGCGCAAACTCGAACGCCTGCCAAAGGAGCACGGCGAGCGAAAAAAAGCATTCCGAGCGTTGGAAAATAAAATAAACCAATCACGCAGCCAGTGTGACCAACGCTGGAGCTCTGTTCCCCATAGCATATCTGTTCCTGATGAACTGCCGATCGCAAAAAATGCAGACGAGATTGTAAGGCTTATTACCGACAGCCAGGTAATCGTTGTTGCCGGTGAAACCGGATCAGGGAAAACGACTCAACTACCCAAACTTTGCCTGCGCGCAGGCCTGGGCAAATACGGACTGATCGGGCACACTCAGCCAAGACGGCTGGCTGCTCTCTCGGTCGCCAATCGTGTTGCGGAGGAACTGGGCACTACGGTGGGAGCAGGCGTTGGTTACCAGATCAGATTTAATGATTCTACAAGTCGCTCGACCTACCTGAAGTTAATGACCGATGGCATCCTGCTTGCAGAAATTCAGCAAGACAGGTTTCTGAACAAATATGAAGTGCTTATCATCGATGAGGCTCACGAACGTAGTTTAAATATCGACTTTATTCTGGGTTATTTAAAGCAATTGATCCCGCGGCGCCCTGAGCTAAAAGTAATCATCACTTCCGCCACCATTGACGTGGAAAAATTCTCCGATCATTTCGATTCGGCACCAATTGTTTCAGTTTCCGGAAGAACCTTCCCGGTGGAGGTGAAGTATAGCCCGATGGAAACCTCAATTGAGCCTCGCGGCGATGGTAGCGTTCAGGCCGATGCCATTGTTAATGCTGTCCAGGAGATCCATCGCACACATAAACTTACCTCAGGCCCTGGCGACGTGCTGGTATTTTTAAGTAGCGAAAAAGAAATCCGTGAGACAGCCTTGCAGCTGAGGAAACAGAGAATACCCGCCATTGAAGTATTGCCACTGTATTCAAGATTAAGGCAGTCAGAGCAGGTGAAAATATTTCGGCCGCACAAGGGCCGGCGAATCATTCTTGCCACCAATATTGCGGAAACATCACTGACAGTACCCGGCATTCGCTATGTGGTGGATGCAGGCATGGCCCGCATCAGTCGTTACAGTATACAGAGTAAAATTCAGAGATTACCCATCGAGCCCGTATCACAGGCTAGTGCCAGTCAACGCATGGGTCGTTGTGGTCGTGTTGCGGATGGTATTTGTATTCGACTTTATTCGGAAGAGGATTTTAATTCCCGGCCGGAATTCACCGAGCCAGAGATCAAGAGAACCAACCTCGCGGCAGTCATCTTGCAAATGATTTCATTGAGGTTGGGGGGCATCGATAAATTTCCCTTCATCGAAAAGCCCGAGGGCAAAGCGATAAACGATGGCCATAAACTGCTTTATGAGCTTGGCGCTATTGATGAACACCATGGCCTGACTTCTATTGGCAAGGATATGTCGCGATTGCCGGTGGAACCACGGTTTGCGCGAATGTTGATAGCGGCCGGAAAGTATTCCTGTTTAAAAGAAGTTCTGATTATAGTAAGTGCCCTTAGTATTCAGGATCCACGGGAGACTCCGGCCGATAAGCGGCAACATGCCCAGGAAAAACATCGCCAATTTGCGCACCCAGATTCGGATTTTCTCAGCCTGGTAAACCTCTGGGGTGAATTTGAACAGCGCCGTCAGGATATTACCCGGTCGCAGTTACGAAAATATTGTAATCAGAATTATCTTTCTTTTGTACGTATGGGTGAGTGGCGTGAAACCCATCGTCAGTTATTGGCATTGTGCCATCAATTAAAATTATCTTTAAACAAGTCCGTCGCCAGTTATCGGGACGTTCACATGGCGTTGTTGCCGGGATGTCTGAACCAGGTGGGGTATCAGTCCGAGGGGAGCGAATACCTTGGAAGCCGTAATCGGAAGTTCAGATTACTGTCAGGGTCATCTCTTGCCAGGAAACCCTCTAAATGGATTATAAGTGGGCAGGTAATAGAAACTACCCAGGCTTTTTCATCGGCTGCGGCCAAAGTTGAACCTGAGTGGATTGAAACGGTTGCCGGGCATTTAACCCGAAAATCCTGGAGTGAGCCCCATTGGAGTAAAAAGCAGCAACAGGTAATGGCTTACGAAAAAGTAACCCTCTATGGACTGGCCATCATCGAAAAAAGAAGGGTCAGCTACAGTGGAATAGATCCCGACCTGTGTCGCGATCTTTTTATTCGAGAGGCACTTGTAGGACAGCAACTGGATATCAGGCCAGCTTTCTATGAGCACAATTGCCGGCTTATTCAGAACATTGAAAAGCAGGAAGAGAAGTTACGTAAGCAATCCTATTTTTTGGATGAAAAGCAGATTGAAATATTTTATGACGAACGCATTCCTCATTGGGTGAATGATCGTGCATCGCTTTTGCGCTGGTACCGTAAACAGGCCAAGACCAATAACAATCTTCTTGAAATGAAACTTGAGGATTTAATGCCCGGGCATTCAGTTGATTTCGTTAAGAGAGAATTTCCAGACCGTACTACTGTCCATAACAATCCCCTGGCAATTCAGTACCAGTTTAATCCTGGCAGCACTACCGACGGAGCCACCATTGAAGTACCTGATGCTTTGCTGGGTCAGTTACAACAAAGCGATCTGGACTGGGCGGTTCCCGGGCAATTAAAGGAACGCTGTGTATACCTGTTAAAAAGTCTGCCGAAATCAATCAGGAAAAATCTTATTCCTGTCTCGGGGTTCGTGGATCAGGCTATTGCAGCGATGAACGCAAAAGAAGAAGGCAAGGATTTGATTGATGAATTGTGCGCCCAGGCACGTGCGATCAAGGGCATAGAAATTGATAAAGAATTGCTGCGGCAGGTTGAGCTTCCCCAGTTTCTCAGAATCAAAATTAAGGTAGTGGATGACTCGGGCAAGTCGCTTGGTGTGGGATCATCTCTGCAATTGCTTCGAACGAAATTCCTCAGGGATGAGGTAATGATTGATGAGACGAAATCAAGAGGCGCAAAGGCTCTGCATGCACTGGAACGTGATGGATTAACAGACTGGAGTTTTGCGGACTTTCCCGAGCAAGTGGAAGTTGGAGACAAGCTGAAACTGATGCGTTATCCGACTCTTGTGGATAAAGGCGATAGTGTTTCTCTGCGCTTACTTGCAGATAGGTCAGAATCCATGGTCAGATCCAGACGTGGCCTGGTTAAACTGTATATGCTGCGAACATTGCAGCAAAAGAAACATCTGCTGAAACAATTCACTTTATTGCAGAAGAGCTGTGGCCTTAAATTACCGGCCTTTCTGGCAGGGAAAGAGCAGGCGGAGAATTTTGCCTTTGCTGTGTACAGTTTCTGTTTCGAGGCACGCTCACTGAGGCCCACAAGTAAAGAGCAGTTCGAGCAGCTTTTGTTCGAGAAAAAAGCAAATTTATTCAGGGTTTCACATTCGTTTATTAGTGTATTGGAAAAACTTGCGCTGGCGAATTTTAAGATCAGGCCACTTGTCGACCGCTTGAAGCAGCCTCCTCAGCAGCTTCTACAGCAGGATATAAAGCAGCAACTGAACGATCTTTTCAGTGACGACTTTCTGGCAACTGTGGACTTTGATTGGTTGCAACAGTACCCGCGGTACTTGCAGGGGATAGTGTATCGGCTGGAAAAATTCACCGAACAACCAGACCGGGACCGGCAAAGCCGTGAGTGCGTGGATACGCAGTGGCAACGACTACTCAGGGAATGTGGCAAGGATAGGGTTTCGGTGAATGCTCGTGTGGAGCATGATCCGGTGCTGGGGCAAATTCGCTGGATGATCGAAGAGTATCGGGTGTCCCTGTTCGCGCAGCATTTAAAAACCAGATTTCCGGTATCGGAAAAACGCCTGGAAAAGCTCTGGATGAAGTTGCACTAATGTCACGAAGCTTCCGCCACCGTAGTAGCCGCTATTCAAAGGGCAAAAGAAAACAACGAATTGTTATATTGGACTGTAGGCCAATAATCTTTACAATCAATTGCCCGGTGCAGGGAGGCGAATTTCCTGTTATTTGTAATTCGACACCATTATAAATAGACGAAACAGGAAAGGAATACAGAGCTTGCTCAGGCGCAGATTTCTGCATGGGGGTTTTCAGAATATACTGGGAGCTATATTGATTTCGTCATTTGCCTTTTCAGTTCCTCGAAGAAAAATCGCGGCGGTGATTTTTTCCTTGTTGCTATTGTCTCCTTTGAATGTCGCTTATGGGCAAACCGCAGATCCGTGGGAAAATACCAACCGGACATTGTTCCGCTTCAACGATTACTTTGACACGCTGTTGGTGAAACCCATCGCTACCACGTACCTGACGCTTCTTCCTTCTGTTCCCAGGCGGGTGGTCCGCAATTTTTTTAGCAATATAGATGACGTCAATGTTGCCGTTAATGACTTACTGCAATTCAAATTTGATGCGGCGCTGAGTGATTCAGGCCGGATTCTGATAAATACCACTGTTGGCCTGTTGGGCGTCATTGATGTCGCCACGTCGGTAGGGCTTGAGAAAAATGAAGAGGATTTCGGGCAGACATTTGCATACTGGGGGGTGCCCAGTGGCCCTTACCTGGTTATCCCCACCAAAGGTCCCAGCTCTGTCAGAGATGCCGTGGGATTTGTATTGGATACCCTGTTTAATCCTCTGCAATATAGCGATGCCTACGCCTCGCGCTCTCTTTTATATCTGCTCCGGGAAATCGACTATCGTTCCTCTGTATTAGCCCTGGATGAACTGATGTTCGGTGACAAGTATATTTTTGTGCGTGAAGCACATATACAGCGCAGGGAATACCTCGTGGCGGACGGTCTGCTCGAAGATGTATTCGCTGATTTTTGATTTTTGTCAATCAGTGGCAGGGCACTTTTGATTCAGCCGGCCGGTTTTTTAACTCGTAGCTTGGTCTGAATAAAGTCGCTGTGACTGACGTGAATGAGGCCGGCGAGCCTTCTGATAAGGTTTTCTTCATATTTATCAAGCTTCTCGTCAGCAAACGCGATACGCCATAGATTCTCAATCAGCTTTACCTTTTCGTTGTATTCATAATTGTCATTGATCAACCGGGTAAATTCATACAATGATGTTGCCTGTTGAGCCTCGTTCGTTGCAAGTTCAACAATTTCTTCAATATCACCATGGTCAAGTTCCAGGGTTTCTTCCAGCACGGCAATAAACTCCCGTGATTCACGCTCATCCAGCTGATGGTCAGTTTCCATGAGTTCCACCATCAGTGCAGCACTCGCAAGCTCATAAGTCTTGAGGCGATTGGTTTCGTCAGCACTTTCTGATGGGCTCAAATGAGATTCAAAAAAAGATTTTATGGTTCCTAACATATTGGACCTGCAAGAATATTAAGTTAAACAAAGCTTCCCTGGCTGACAAATTTCATGCCATCAAGCAAGACATTAATTGAAGCGTCGGAATTATGGGAATTCTCACTTATGTGACGACGAAAATATTTGCCTCCCCTGACACCGCGAAAAAGCCCCAGTACGTGTCTGGTCATGTGGTGCAATGGTGTGCCAGCTTCAAGTTCCCGGCGCACATAGGGCAGATATGCCTGTAAAATGTCTATCCGCGACTGCTGGCGTTTTGGTTCATTAAAAAAAAGGCTGTCCACCAGATGCAGTATAAACGGATTTTGGTAAGCCTCTCTACCCACCATGATGCCGTCCACCTGGTCAAGCCACTGCCTGCCTTCCTCAATGTTGGTAATGCCACCGTTTAAAATTATCTGCAATTCAGGAAAGCGTTTCTTCATGGCAAAAACTCGCTGGTAATTGAGAGGGGGAATACTCCGGTTCTCTTTTGGGCTTAGCCCATTCAGAATTGCAATCCGTGCGTGAATGATAAAGTTTTCGCAGCCAGCTGATGCTACGGTTTCAACGAAGCGGGCAAGCTCCTCGTCGCTGTCCATCGCATCAATGCCTATGCGACACTTTAGCGTTACTGGAAGCCTTATGGCATTGTGAATACTGGCCACGCACTCTGCTACAAGTTGTGGCTCTGACATCAAACAAGCACCAAATCGACCCGATTGCACACGATCACTGGGGCACCCGATATTCAGATTTATCTCTGCAAACCCACGGTCTTCGGCCAGTCTGGCCGCGACCGCTAATTCCAATGGATCGCTGCCGCCAAGTTGAAGACCCAGGGGATATTCCTCAATATTGTGCTTCAGCAGGTGGCTGGCATCGCCGCGCACCAGGGCGGCACTGGTAAGCATCTCTGTGTACAACAAAGCCCGCGTGGTTAACAAACGCAAAAAATAACGTTCATGGCGGTCTGTCCAGTCCATCATGGGGGCGATACAAAAGCTATGATCCGGGATTGTCTGCACTCTTGAATTTTGCCTGTCTGTGTGGGGAAAATCTATTAATCAAAGGTTCCCTGATGGTCTTTATCAAGTCAAGGGCAGGGACGCCTTTCTGTCAATGGCAGGCATATTTGTTTTGTCCGGGAATAGCGTATAATCACCGGCTTTATTGCCTTGCAACCTCGACCACTATTTTTCATGAATCCAGTCAGAACCAGAGTCGCGCCATCGCCCACGGGCGATCCTCATGTGGGCACTGCCTACATCGCCTTGTTTAATCGGTGTTTTGCCCATAGTCACAAGGGGCAGTTAGTGCTGAGAATTGAGGATACCGACAAGGCGCGAAGTAGCGTGGAATCCGAGAAAAAAATCATGGATTCTTTATCCTGGCTTGGTTTGAGCTGGGATGAAGGGCCGGATATTGGCGGAGAGTACGGGCCTTATCGGCAGAGTGAGCGCGCCGATATTTATACGCAGCACATAAATACTTTGCTGGATAATCGTTCGGCATTCCGGTGTTTCTGCACCCCGCAGCGGTTGCAGGAATTAAGGGCTGAGCAGGTAAAACAAAAAACCACGCCAGGATATGATGGGCATTGTTTGCGGCTGAGTGACGAGGACGTTGCCGAAAAGCGGCAGAACAAAGAGTTACACGTGATACGTATGAAAGTGCCCAGCGAGGGTGACTGTTTGTTCGAGGATGGTCTGCGTGGTGAAATCAGTATTCCCTGGGTTCAGATTGACCAACAGGTATTGATGAAATCAGACGGCCTGCCTACCTATCATTTTGCCAATGTTGTAGATGATCATTTAATGAAAATCAGCCATGTGATCCGGGGCGAAGAGTGGATTAATTCAACACCAAAACACCTGCTGCTTTATAAATATTTTGATTGGCAGCCACCTCAGTTTTTCCATATGCCGCTGCTGAGAAATCCAGATAAAAGCAAGCTCAGCAAACGTAAAAACCCCACCAGTATATTTTACTACCGTGATATGGGGTACTTGCCCGAAGCCGTGGTTAATTACCTGGGCATGATGGGCTGGACTATGCCTGGAGGTGAAGAGAAATTTTCCATAGGTGAAATGACGGATCAATTTGATATCCAGCGGGTATCGCTGGGTGGGCCGGTATTTGACCTGGAAAAGCTGGACTGGTTGAACGGCAAGTATATTCGCGAAAACCTGGACGATGACGAGTTGATTGAGCAATTTGTAAAATGGGCAATGGGCAACGACAGAGTCAAACAACTTGTTCCGTTAATAAAACAACGGATTGAAAAATTTACTGATTTGGAATCACTGGCAGGTTTTATGTTCAGCGGCTTGCTGGATATTTCTGCAGACAGATTTGTTCACAAGTCTCTGGATGATTCACAGTGTAGAAAAATTCTACAATTCAGCCTCTGGCGTATGGAGTCTATAGCCGCCTGGAACCGTGACAAAGTTGAGCTGCAACTGCAGGAACTGGCGGTAGCCATGGACATGAAGATAAGAGACTTTCTGTTTCCTCTATTTATTGCTGTAACCGGCAAAGCGGTATCAATGTCCGTGATTGATGCTATGGCAATTCTTGGATTGGACCTGGTAAGAACCCGTCTGCGGTATGCTATCACCACGCTTGGTGGCATTTCCAAGAAACAGCTAAAACAACTTGAGCGTGAATATCAGCAGATGTAGGAAAACCTCCCAATAATTATTCAAAGCTTACCTGGAGCTTGCATTGACAGCTAATGAGGCGGTGCTTAGAATGCGCCTTCCTCAGGATTTGTAACATCCTCTTTTGTTTTGGGGCCTTAGCTCAGCTGGGAGAGCGCGACGCTGGCAGCGTTGAGGTCAGCGGTTCGATCCCGCTAGGCTCCACCAATTTCCTTTTCAAGGCAGGCCAATACAGTCCATAAGGATTGGCTTAATCCGTTGTATCCGGACACTTTGAAAACTTTATCGCCCAAGCGGGTCCTGGTGAACACCTTGAGTGTCGCTTTGCAAACCTTGGACGATCTTCAGGATTTCAGTAGATTTTCTCAAAATATGTCAAGGGCAATTACTGTGTTAGGGAACATCACATATCGTCGAGAGTTGAAATCGAGCTCTTCGCAAATCGCTCTGCCTGGCGAATGATAATGCGATGATAGAAAGGCAACAGCGCTACGTTTAATAATTCCACGACAAGGCAGCGCATTAGATCCGAGCGACCCACCGCACCTGAGTAGGACTGAAAGAGTTCTTCGCCGCCACCACCGTAGTTGTGAATGCTTGCGGGCTGGTAAAGCAAGCGACTCAATCCGGGAATCAGGTTGCGCCAGGCTAGCACGGCACACTCGCGCCGGCCCACGGCGACTTTCAGGTTAGGCGTACGAGGCGTCCATACCCAGTTAAGGTTTGTATTTCGACGCTCAAGTGAGGTAACCGAATGGGACCAGTACCTGGGTAGAAAGAGCAGATCACCTGGAGTAGTTTGGAATTGACAGAAGTTATGTTTGCGAGCATCAGGGAGAAAATTTTCGCGAGTCATGGCAAAAGTGGAAAATGGATAAAACCGCGGCGGTGTATCGGGGGAAATCAGGGTCCATTGCTTTGACCCGTTCACTTGCCAGTTAAGGCCATGCAAACTGTTGCCGTCATAGTGGATCAGCGTGTGATGTCCCTTCCGCTGAGCCCAGATTCGCATTGGCCGAGTACGCTTGATGATATCGATTCGCGCCAACATCACGTTGACAAGGTCAGGAGTTTCTATTTCCGCCGTATTCTCGGGTAGCCGAGCGCCAATGAATCCGAATCCCGGAACCGTGTCCTGCTGCTTGAGCAGGTGTGGAATCACCGGCTCGTCCGGGGGGTTTAATGCCAGTAATAAGGACGGGTTTCTCCGGTACGTAGTAGTCCTGCAGGAAGGTATCCAGCGGCAGCCGGTCTGCGCGTACTTTGGGTATGTCGAATTGCATTGTTCTCTGTGCTTGGCGCATAAGACATCAACTGAATTGATTGGCCCCGAAGGCCTGGTTTCGGTTACGAATTCAACCGGTGTGCGTAACACTCCGATATCATTATGCAAAAAGAGGAGTGTTGCAACGTGGCTTATCGAATCAGGCCGAATTATGCGGATAAAATAAAGTCCTGTACGTGCGACAGGCATCAGCAAAGCGACTCTAATCTGGGCAGACTCTCATCTCTTTTTGTCCGGAATCTACAGAACTCATACAAACAAATCAAAAGCGACTTAGTGCTGTACGGTGGAATTCACGGATGAATGACCGCAACCGAAATTGGACATTGAACTGAGTGAACTTTCTATGCTTTCATGAACAGGAAATATTTAGCTTAAGAACACGATCACGTAGTATCAGGAGAGTTTTAGATGATAATAACAAAACGATTAATTTCACCGGTCATTATAGCGGGTGCACTTGCCTGTGCTCCGTTGGCTCTGGGCCAGACCGGTACCAGCGTGTACGAGGGGGACTGGCCGGATTTACACGGCAATAAATTCTCTCAGCGTTATTCACCGCTCGACCAGATTAACGCAGACAACGTTGGTGATCTCGAGATAGCCTGGCGTTTTTCCACGGAGAATTTCGGGCCCAATGTTGATTTCAATAACCCGTCAACACCGCTCGAAATTGACGGCGTATTGTACTCGAATATAGCCAGCACTCGAAACGTCGTGGCACTGGACGCCACAAACGGTCAGGTACTGTGGTTGTGGAGACCGCAGGAAGGTGAGCGATATGATCACGCGCCGCGAAAGGGTGCCGGCCGTGGCGTAGCGTTCTGGAGCGACGGTGGCACGTCACGAGTTATAGACGTCACCCCTGGCTACCAGTTAGTTTCACTGGACGCCAAAACCGGCATTCTGGATCCGAATTTTGGCAACAACGGTAAGGTGGATTTGATGATCGGCCTGAGGAATACCGAGGATTCACGATTTCCCAACATTGATATCGGTATTTCTGCACCGCCCTTGGTCATGAATAACGTAATAGTTGTAGGGGCCGCGCACTCGACAGGTGGCCGGCCGCGGGCCAAGTCCAATGTCAAAGGTGATGTACGCAGATATGATGTTCACACAGGTGAACTTTTGTGGACCTTTCACACAATTCCCGCCGAGGGTGAATATGGCTTTGAATCCTGGCTTGATGACGGGGTAAAATTTACTGGCAACTCCGGCGTCTGGGCTCCCATATCGGGTGATCCGGAACTGGGTCTTGTCTATTTGCCTATAGAAGATCCCACTGGCGACTACTTTGGTGCGGATCGGCCGGGCGCTAATCTGTTTTCCAGCGGCTTAGTCGCAGTGGATGTTAAAACCGGTGAGCGTCAATGGCACTATCAGTTTATCCACCACGACATCTGGGACTGGGATGTTCCCTCCGCGCCGCTGCTCGTCGACCTGCCCAACGGCCGCAAGGTCGTCATGTCGGTGACTAAACAATCCTTTGTCTACGCTTTCGACAGACTGACCGGCGAGCCCATCTGGCCTATTGTAGAACGACCGGTACCGGCGGGAGACGTGCCCGGAGAGTGGTACTCTCCTACTCAACCCTATCCGACTCGTCCAGCGCCCTTCGATCGACAGGGCTTTTCTGATGATGATTTGATAGATTTTACTCCGGAACTTCGCGCGCTGGCGCTGGAAGCCACTGAAGGTTTTCGTCTCAGCCCCAGTCTGTTTTCACCTCCATCGTTGACGGATGCGACTGACGGCACACGTGGCACCCTTTCATTGCCCTCTTCAACCGGTGGCTCGAACTGGGAGGGTTCTGCCCTTGATCCCGAAACGGGGGTTCTGTACGTGCCATCAAGGACGCAGCTGGGGGCCCTGTCATTGGCAAACAACCCGGATTCAGATATCGATTACAGCAGGAGTTATGGTGTCCGTGTCCCGCGGGTCCAGGGACTCGATATCGTCAAGCCGCCTTACGGCCGCATTACGGCGATCGATATGAACTCTGGCGACCATCTCTGGATGATTGCTAACGCGGATACCCCGGAACGTATTACCAATCATGCCTTGTTGAAGGGCGTTGATATTCCGCGTACAGGTGTACCGACTCGGTCAGGTATGTTACTGACTAAAACTCTACTGTTTCAGAGTGAGGGTACCGGTGCCTCTGGAGCCAGCCCCATTTTTCGAGCCATTAACAAGCAAACCGGTGAAATTATTGCCGAATTGGAATTGCCGGATAATCAGACCGGGTTGCCATTTACCTATGAACACGATGGCAAACAATATGTGGCCATGTACGTCGGTAGCGGAGGCAATGCAGCCGAGCTGGTAGTTTATTCGCTGCCGTAACTTACTACCGGGAGTTAAGGAATAAATTCGGATTTGATCTAAAATCTGGCTTGAAAAAGTAAGCGTTGTTCTCGAGAAACAAGGTGTTCCAGGTCAGTATCATGCTGACCTGGAACTGTCATGGCAACTTCTGGAGGCGTTTTCATGTTCAAATTTAACCGAAGAAACCTGATGCAAGCGGCCGTGATTGCAGGTGGTGTGGCGACTCTTC
>JAESQX010000048.1 GCA_016764875.1 Gammaproteobacteria bacterium | reverse complement strand
ACACCACTGTGTAGATATATTTTGCCATCCGGACCAATTCGTACCAGGCCATCATAGCCATAGCCACCGGCCGAGTGATATCCCGTACCTACGCCCACACCTCTAACCTTGCTGCCGTTGCGCTGACGTGGCTGGCTCTCTTTCTCGCGCCAGTTAAATATGTCAGAGGCCATATCAATAGCTTCGCCAAGAAATGCACTGGTCATGGGACGCCGATTTTCATAAATCGGTGATTCACTATGGGGAGCGTTAATCCGCCTGAACTCCATTCGGTCCATACCCAACTGTTTAGCCGCCATGTATTTGTTGGCCATTATCGGTGCGATAGCCGCTGACATTTCATTCTGTCCCGGTCCTCGCTGTGCGCCTCGCGGGGTCGTGTTGGTAAACACCGGTGTATTTCTCAAGCGCATGGCATCCGGTGTATAGACAACCGATAAATGCTGCGCCGATGATGACGCACTGTTGCGACCGGTAGGACCACCATCACTGATGATAATAACGTCGATGGCTGACACGGTTCCGTCTGCTCTGACACCGGCTTTGACCCAACCCTGCATGCCGGGGCGGCCAACACCTATATAAAATTCCTGCTCACGGGTAATACGCAGCTGCACTGGACGATTTAAAATACGGGAAAAGTAACCACAAACACCCATCATAGGGTAGGAGCGACCTTTGGATCCAAAACCTCCCCCAGTATTGGGACTAATCAGACAAAGGTTTTCTTCTTCTATTCCTAATAAAGAAGACAGACTGTCAAGTACCGCACTCTGACTCTGGGTAGATCCATAAAAATAGCATTTGCCATTCTCCCAATAAGACATGGCGCTGCGAGGTTCCATACAATGGTGCGGGGTACCGGCGGTGAGAAAAGGTTGCTCAACAATCACTTCCGCTTCAGCAAAAGCCGCGTCCAGATCTCCATAGGCCCAGCCATCTGCAAATTCCACGTTACGGGGTTCCTGACCATTACGAAAACGTTCAACTTCACTGGCTGGCCATTTAATGGTGGCAATGCCACCTCGAATAGTCGCATTTTCATCGAGTAAAGCTTCTGATTGTTTCAACACATTCCCATCGGGATAGGCGTTGGGCCCACCTTCGATGAGGGCATCCAGTGGATCGATGACAAAGTCACGGGACTCAATATCAACCTTGATCCGCGCCAGGGCACTTTCCGCGATATCATCTGAAATAGCTGCAATGGCCAGAATAGGTTGCCCAACGTAGGTAACATCAGCAGAAGCCAGTATTGGCTCATCCGGGGCTGATGAAGGCGGCAGATCGTCGGCGGTAAGAATACCCAGCACGCCATCCATACGCAGTGCTTCAGTGGCATCGATATTAACTACCCGACCACTTGGCATGGGGCTGGTATAAAGGCGGGCGTAAACCATGCCCTCCTTTTGATAATCTTCAACATATTTTGCTTCACCGGTCACTTTACCTTCAACATCCGGTGGCGTGTAATTTTTTCCTATATGCATAAAAGTCATGACAACATCTCCGCTGCGCGCATCACGCCATTTAGATAATGATCATAGGCTCCACACCGGCACAGATTACCTGACAACGCCTGACGGGCGTCTTCGCGGCTTGGATTCGGATTGGCACGTAATAAGGCCGTGGCTGACATTACTTGCCCGGGTGTGCAGAAACCGCACTGGGGACTGAGTTCTTCAACAAAAGCCTGCTGCACTGCACTGAGGCTTCCGTCCGGCCGGCGCAGTCCTTCAACAGTTGTAATCTCAGTTTGCTTGACCGTGTGAGTCAGCACCGAGCAGGCGTAGTTTGCCACATCGTCTAGTAACACCGTGCAGGCACCACATTCACCGCGATTACAAGCTACTTTTGCACCGGTTAAACCCAGCTTGTTACGCAGGGTAAAGGCCAGGGTTTCGCTCGGTGCCACATCCACCCGGCGAGCCCGGCCATTAATATTAAGGGATAGCAGCCGCTCAGCTACTGCACTGGAAGGAGACTGGGCCGATAAATACAGGCCTGTACCCGACGCTGCTGCGGCGCTGGAGAAGATCACGCCTTTGATAAATCGTCTACGGGTTAGTTTTGAATTCACTTCCTGGATACTCCGAATTTAACAGGTTTGCAGGAGGCGCATGCTTGGGCATACACCGCATTTTTTTCTACTTCTTTAGAGTAACGCATAAACTAACTGACTGGCCCCCTAAAATCAACGAAATTGGAGACCAAAACGGTCCAAACCGGCACCTCTGGCCGGAGTTGAAGTCAGCCTGAAAGATCCACCGCGAATTATGCGCTGATCCCAATGCGGCCAGAGCATCATTTTCGGGATATAAAACCGCCCTTCCCTGACACAAGTCAAAATCCGCCCTCCCGACAAACTCTATGCTATGGCCTTTACACGACCATTGGGAGAGAAGAATGAAGAAGACCATGTTGGCTGCAGCAGTATGTGCTGCCTCATTATCGGGATTGGTTTCCCTGCCGGCCTATAGTCACGAAGCGGGTGACTGGATTGTAAGGGTGGGAGCTGCAAGCGTTAACCCGGACGAAAGCAGCGGCCTTATCAGTACGGCTGCCACCGGCCCGTTAGCAGGCACCGGCGCGGGAGTAGGTAACAGCACACAGCTGGGTTTGAATTTTGTTTACATGTGGTCCGACAAACTGGGTATTGAACTGCTGTTAGCCACACCCTTTGAACATGATCTGGAAGCCAAGGGCCTTCCCCTGCACGGTTTCGATACCAGGAAGCTTGGCAGTGCCAAACATCTTCCGCCCACCCTGACTGCGGAGTATTTCCTGCTCGATCCACAATCGGCGTTTCAGCCCTATGTGGGAATTGGCATTAATTACACAACTTTCTTCAGTGAAGATCTTACCGGTTTTGCCAAAAATGAGCTGGCAGCCAGAAGTCTTGACCTGGATGATTCCTGGGGCGTGTCCTGGCGCGCAGGATTTGACTGGGAGTTGGATGACACCTGGATGCTGAATGCATCAGTGTGGAAAATCGACCTCGAAACAGAAGCCAGCTTTAACTCGGCCCTTGGCAAAGTTAAGGTCAATGTTGACGTGGATCCCTGGGTTTATATGGTATCCATTGGCTATAAATTCTAGCGGGAGATTAACGGATAGGGACAAAGCCTTGTTTCACTGGAGGGCTGCGAAAGATGAAAAAAGGGACGTTTGCGAAAAAACGCAACCGTCCCTTTCTATTTAGCAGAGAACCTATGATGTAACCCGTTACTTAACATCAGAGGCTCCCAATCAGACAATAACGAATTGTCCCATCATGCCGTTATCTTCATGTTCGAGGATATGGCAGTGGTACATGTAGGGCTGGTTCGGATCAGAGAAATCTTCAAACTCCATGATGATTCTGACTTTTTCACCAGGGCCTACCTTTACGGTATCCTTGAAAGCCCTTTCATGGGCGCTGGGAGAAACTCCGTTTCGATCCAGAACCTGGAACTGGCCATGATGCACATGGAACGGGTGCATCATCATCGTATCGTTGGTTATCTCCCAGATTTCCTTGGATCCCAGGGGTATTGTCTCGTTGATTACGGCCATATCCATGGAACGGCCGTTGATGGAAAATTCACCCTCACCTGAATTACGCATCATGCCTCGACCACCACCGCCAGGGCCACGACCTCCCCCCATCATGCCCATTCCCATAGCCATACCAAGCGTAAACGCCCGTACCCGGTCGATCCCGCCCTCATCAAGACGCGCCATCGCGGTGAGCTGTTGAGGCAGTTCCTCGGAATTGGCCAGGTTAGACTGGGGACGTATTGCCAGAACATTGAACCGGGGGGTGTTCGCCTGATACATATTGCGCATCATGCCACGGGGCAAAAAGGGAGAATTCCCATCCAGGGGAAGGCTGATCAGATCCACCGGATTCCCATCACTGAAATCCACCACGATGTCGCAACGTTCTCCGGGAGCAAGAACCAATCGACTCATTTCAATGTGCCGTTCAAGAAACCCGCCATCACAGGAGAGCTGCCGAAACCTGCGGTCATCACTGAAGGCGAAATTGTACGTTCGGGCGTTGGACCCATTTAAAAACCGAAACCGAACTTTTTTCGTGGTAGGAACAAAATAAGGTGACGCGGTACCATTTACCAGGATGGTATCTGCGAAAAAACCCATCATGATATCCCGGTGGGAACTCAGATATTGAAACGAACCATCTTCATTAAAGCGGCGATCCTGTACCACCAGAGGAATATCATCAACGCCGTATTCGGACGGAATACTCGCATTTCGGCTTTCCTCGTCGTCAATTATGATCATGCCCGCCAGACCCTTGTACACCTGCTCACCGGTTTTGCTGACAAGGTGCGAGTGATACCAGAAAGTTCCTGACTTTTGCCTGATCTGAAATTCAGGATTCCAGGTACTCCCGTCTTTGACTACCTGATGAGGGCCTCCGTCTGCGGCGGCGGGAACATGCATGCCATGCCAATGCAGGGTGGAGGCTTCACCAAGTGTGTTCTCTACGTGCATGGCCACATCATCACCATCGCGGAAACGAATTGTCGGGCCTAGAAAGTTCCCATTGATGCCGAATGTGGGTGTCGATAGACCCGGTAGAAAATTGGAAAGACCTGTTTGCATTTTTAAATCATAGTGCTTTACAGAACCCCGGGATGTGCCGGTAAGTAACCCTGGAATCTTCAGGGGATTGAAAGTACCGGCCCCACCCTGGGCAAAACTCAGCCCGGGAAGTAAAAACCCTGCCGTGCCATAACCGGTTGTTTTCAGAAATGATCTTCTCTTCAAGTTTTTCTCCTGGATTTCAGATAGATATTTACAACGCGAAACTCACTAGAAACAATGTGCAGTAAACATGTCTGAAAACCCTCTGATTAATAAAACAATAACCCACAACTAATAATCATTTTCGAACATTTGTATTTACTACAGCAATGAAATAGTTACCCTTGTTTGACTCATGTCAATTCCAAAGACAGTACTGCAATGTCAATGTCTCAAAACTTGATTCTTGCCCCTATCCAGGCACCTCGAGGCGCACCAACACCGAGGAATACCGGACTGTTATCCGATAAAAAATTAATTAACTCGCCGGGCTCCTCACCTATCAGACCGAAGTTCTCAAACTCGGTATCGAATAAATTTGTCACCCGGGCAAACAGATTTATGTTTTCGTTAAGTTGATAAATGGCCCGCAGGTTAACGATGGCAAAACCATCCACTTTATCCAGCTGGTTTGTTTCATCACCACGAATGTATTGAGCTGAATTGTAAAAAGCATCTGCCCCCAGACTAAGCCTGTTATTCAGTTGATAACTGCCGCCAATTTTGAACTGCTCCCTGGGTATGCCGGGAATATAATCACCCGGGCGAATGGCTATTTTTCCGTCGTCATCGGCGAAGGGATGATTGGGGCTTAGTGCCAGGAAATGATCTTCAAATGTTGCCTCTATATAACTGAAAGAAGTAAACCAGTCGACCGGTCCAAGGGTGCCATTGAAAGCGGATTCAAAACCCTGACGCCGGGTTCCATCGACATTGGCAAACAACCCGGTAGCACGTCCGGTTGACTGAAAAATGATGTCATCCTCGTTATTCGCACGAAACACACCAACATTGTAGTTGATGCCTTGATACTTACCGCGCAGCCCTGCCTCAATGTTCCGGGTTACTACGTCATCAAGGGGCGGATCTGCTAGGAAGGCATTGGGTAACCGACATTCAAAATCCACATCGTCAGGGTCTTCACCCTGAGCCTCAGCAATCGCCTGGGCTGTTTCAAAAATGAATTCGTTGCATGACAGCTCAATAGGTGTGGGAACCCGGTTGGATTCATTGTAGGAAACGTAGGCGTTAACGGTTTCATTTAACTGGTATGTCAAACCGATGGCAGGATTAAAACGGGAAAACCGATGATCACCATTAAGTTCGGGACGCTCACCGGATCGATCACGAAGGGTCACGTCACTTTCATTAAACCGACCAGACAAGGTCAGCGAGACCGCGTCACTTAAATCAAGGGTGTCAGAAAAATACAGCCCCCAGGTATCTATTTCAGTTTGAATATTAGTAGAGGCTGTATCCAGGAATGTTCCCACCCCTAATCCAGCGGTAGACCTGGTAAGCGGATTCATCTGCGCCAATTCTGTCACTGAATTAAATCTCGAGTCGCCGTTGAAATAGCTGTATCCAACAATCAACCTGTTCGGTAGCCCAGCCAGATCATCCAGAAATGTTAATTGCCCCTCCAGACCCTGACTGATCTGGGTTCTATTGCTGATATTGTTAAGGCCTTCATCAGAAATAACGCCACTGCCACTGAGATCCTCCAGCACATCCTCCAATTCGAAATCTTCCGGATCCAACCCTGCCAGAATTGCCTGGTTCTGGACAAATTGTTGCAGACCGGAAAAATTGGTTATGGAGGGTTCTTCACCATCACAGATTTCATCAAGTTCGATATTCAGTTCATCTTCAAGATCATCCGAGTCTTCCAGCAAGGCCAATGCCCCACCAGAGAATTCGCAGAGTTCGAATTCAGATAAATCACCGTTAAAGGAGAAAGTATCGTTTTCCCGCCGATAGACTACGCCGGAGAGCTGTATGCCCGTAGTCAGGTAGTGACTTGCGGAAAGACTCACCATGGTGAGGTTGTTGCGGGTGATATCAGGAGCTGTAAAAATAGCCTCCCGATCAAGATTCAGCAAACCAACCGGTAGCGCGCCGTTACCGGTAAGGTCACTTTCGCCGTCCTGCAACACCAGGTCTATGGAAGAATCGTCGCCATTGCGCCAACTTAAACTGCCGTAGAAATTCAGATTGTCGGAATTGGAAAGATCGCGCCAGCCATCTTCTTCAAAGTAACTGAGATTGGCATAATACCCCCAGGTGCCGTTGTTACCACCGGATTCCACCGATCCTACGGTGCGATCCCAGGCACCTGTATAGACCTCCACTTCAGTGCCACTGTAGTTGAAGCCATTCTTCATCTGAATATTGATGGCACCACCCAGAGCGTTTAAACCAAATACCGGGTTGGCTCCACTTAACAGGGTAAGACTGGATATGGCCGATTCGGGCACCATGTCCCAATTAACCGCGTCACCCAATGGTTCGTTAATCCGCACCCCGTCCTGATAAACCGCCAATCCCTGTGGCAGGCCGAGTAAAGGGGACGCTGTGAAACCACGAAACTGAAGATCCGGCTGCAACGGATTATTCTGCGCCGCATTAAGAGACACGCTGTCAGACTGGTATTGAGATGATCGGTGAGATCGAGGCTAAAGGATTTGGCTAATTCATCTGCTGTTACAGTTTGAGCGTTGAAGGGAATTTTAGTCAGTTCCTGCCCCAGACCGGGAGCCGGGGTAGTACCGATAACAACAATTTCATCAAGCGTCTGAGCGATTGAAAAGACCGGCGCTGACATAACTCCCACCATAGCCAGAACGTTCGCCGCTGTTCGATTACAAAACTTCATTAGTTGCACCTTCCCGGACTCTACAGACCAATCAGACCAATCAGACCAGTGGGTTATTACACCGACTGGCCCCTATTGCAAAGCAGGAAAGTATACAGTAAGAACGACAAACCTTCTGTGGATGGCGAACAAGTGGCTTACATCAGCGGAGCCTCAGGGGCCCATTTATCCGGGGCCCAGACGTCAGGCCGCTTTATTTTCGCGCAATATGCCAATCAATGCTTCCATTGCACGCTCAAAAAGCGGCCACTCACTGATGATTTTTACCGTGCCGTTTTTGAGCTCCATGGCCAGACCGGTTCGGGTTCTCTCCATCATTTTGATACCCTGGCGGTTTACAAAGATAAACTTATCGATAGTCTCCAGTTTTGCTGCCAGCGTACACGGCATCTTACGCCGTTCGTCTATCCTGAATTCGAGCCAGACACCCAGGGGCAGCTTATTCACCTGTAACAGATATTCGTCCACCTCCGGTAAGGAAAGATCATCTTCGGCCGCTTCATCTTCATCACCGAAGTCGATGTGAATATCACTGTCCAGCTCAAAAACCCCTGCAGCCATTTCGGCGGCCACTTGAGATTTTTCCCTGGATTCGGCCAGTTTAAAAGTTTCGTTCTGGAGTTCTTTTAAGCGCGATAAAAGCCCCTTACTTGTCACTTCATCGGTACCTGCTGTGCTGAATGCACTGGCAAGATTAGCCAGAATTTGTGGATTAATTTTTTCAAAGCGCTCCCTGTCTCCGGATTGCTTATCTGCCTTTACTGTCCACAGCAACTCATCAATTGTATTGATGACGTGTTTCCAGCTATTGCTGCCCACCCCTTCACGCAGTATTAAATCAATCATGAATTTATGAAAATGGGTCAGCAAAATCTCAGTCACCAATGGTGGTATTTCTTCCGTTATTCGTTCCTTGATTCTCTGGCTGGCAAGCGCACCTATGTTATCAATTCGCTCATTTTGTTCACCGGAAACCTCAGCTTGCTCTTTAGTCTCGATGGTGTTTTCAAGATCCTGGGACTTGAATTGATCATACTCGCTTAACAGATCTTCTATAAAAGCCACATCCGAATCAAACCCGGTTACCAGACGACCTACCAGCTCCTTCATTTTACGGTAGGTAGTGTCGTTCTCCAGTTTCTCCAGATCTGTCCAACCGATCCCTGCATTAGCGACGTTGTTCAGCAGTGTTCGCGCCGGGTGCTGAGTCTTGTCGAAAAAATTCGCATCGCTTAAAGCAAGTTTGATAATGGTAAGCTGGGTACTGCAGATCAGCTTCTTTATCGGTGCAACCAGGGAAACATCATCTGCAATTGCGTCATAGAGCATCGCCAGTACATTAATGATGTCATAGGATGGGATATCAATAGCACTGATAGTGCCCTGCGTTGCGGTATCTTTTAATGCCAGGCCAATGGAGTCCATAACCTGGCTCCCTTTGCCGACATCGCCTGTCGTACTATCCGGATCATTCGCTTTGTTCTGGATGTCAGTCAAAATATCCAGCAACTGTTGCCGGGCAATAAGCTGTACCTTTAAACCCCCGAGCATAAGATCTGGAGGAACATCCACCAACATTAAACCCAGACCGGCCACCATGCCTCCACCGAGTTGCTGACCTGACATGGCTGCCACCGGAATCGCCAGCTCACGAACAGCGGTCTGATCCTTAGAATCACGGCCAAAATTCTTTTGATTCGGTGCCAGTCCATGAGTCAGATTTTGAATAATTGCGAATAATTCCGGGGCGCCGTCCCTGTTCTTTTTCGCTTTTTCTTCATTGTCTTCAGCAAAGGCCCGTTCAATCGGATCCGTATCGGAGCGATTACGATTGCGTTTGCGAAGCTGGTCTTTCCTGCTTTGGGCGTAAACAACCAGACTTGGTTTTACGTTATTTTCAACCAGTATCTGGTTGGCCCGTTCCAGGATCTTTCCAAGCTTGTAAAATACCTTTTGATTAAATTTACGATAAATAACGAGGGTGCCATGCGCATCAACCGTTACCGGCCGCAGTGCGTCTACAAAAGCCTGCCCAATGAGTTCCGGGTCCAGAGGATTCGTAGTTTCATCCACATTAAAATTAAAGAAAATGGAGTTTAGACGCGTGGTAAAACTGATGTACTCACGCATATTGGCATTGCGGGCATATACAACCATGCCTTCCATCGCATTGGCAGACTCATAAAAGTCCTCATGTGCCAGTGCCAGGGTTCCTTTAATCAGTTGGGCTCGTTTCTTTTGAGGTGTTTTAACCAGCTTGTCAAAATCAAAATTCAGGTACTTACCAAAACGCTGGCAAATGGCTTCAATCTCGGGGTAAATATTCGTAGTACCCGATTGAATACCACGTTGCTTCGCAATTTCCATGGATGCTTCTTCCAGAGCAATTTTTACCTGGCTGGTTAGCATCTCAACTAATTCTTTTTTTAGATTTCCTACTATTTCTTCTACCATTCTCTACTCCTGGTCCGTCAGATATAGTTTGCCCTCGTATGGATCCTGCACAGGAGGGAGAGGCTTTAGTAAATATATTGGATTTACGCCTAATGTATCGTCAAATTACCAGATTCTGTTTGCTAAATTCGCCGGGTTTCGGCATTTGGATCAAGATGGTTTTTTCTGATCTCAAGGGGCTCACCTTAAATAGTACATTCCCACAGTAATTAAGCTCGCAGGCGTTCCCTATCCAATAGCCCGATTGCTATGTCCGATATTTACAATTAAGCGTATTATAAGTCGATGAGTAGTAAGAGTTCGCAGCAATGTGTTCTGCATGGATCATTACCGGAATGGTTTATTGTCGTTTTATTGCTGATGTTTTCTACGGCGTCCCCAGCCCAGGATGTGTGGCTGGTGGAGCTGAAAGGGCCGATCGGTCCCGCCAGCGCTGATTTCGTTATCCGCTCCCTGGAAAACGCGGCGGAAGCCGGGGCTGAACTGGTGGTTCTGCGAATCGATACCCCCGGTGGCCTGGATCTGGCCATGCGGGATATTATTCGAAACATACTTTCCTCGTCAGTACCGGTAGCTGGCTGGGTGGCACCCAATGGGGCACGGGCAGCAAGCGCCGGCACCTATATCATGTATGCCAGCCATTTTGCCGCCATGTCCCTCGCTACCAATATTGGATCATCTACACCGGTAAATCTTGGCGGTGGCGATAGCCCCTTGCCAATTCCGATCAGCCCGGAAGAACCAGCTGTCGAGCCCGGCGTAGATCCTGATGAATCAACACCATTCACATCCCCCACTACGGCGATGGAACGAAAAGTCCTGAATGATGCGGTCGCCTATATAAAGGGGCTGGCGGAATTACGCGGCCGCAATGCAGACTGGGCCGAATTGACCGTGGTTGAGGCTGCCAATCTGCCTGCCTCAGAGGCACTGGCTCTGAATGTCATTGACCTGATTGCCAACGACATTGACGAATTATTATCCCAGTTAAACGGCAGAACCACGTTAGTGGACAATCATGAGATGACCCTCAGCATAGATGACCCCAATGTAATCCTTGTAGAGCCGGACTGGCGACACCAGTTCCTGGCCGTCATTACTAATCCCAATGTAGCCTATATTTTGTTAATGATAGGCATCTACGGGTTAATTCTCGAATTCTACAATCCGGGCATGGGCCTGCCTGGAATTACCGGGGTTATCTGTTTATTACTCGGGGCATTCGCCCTGCAGATGCTACCGATCAACTACGCCGGTCTTGCCTTGATTATTGTCGGTATGGGCTTAATGGTGGTAGAGGCCCTTTCTCCCAGCTTCGGTGTTTTTGGTCTTGGTGGCGTGGTGGCATTTGTGCTCGGCTCGATAATATTAATGGATACCGATCTCGATGCTTACCGGATTTCCATTCCCATCATCGCCGCTTTCGCTGTTGCCTCGGCTGGCGTATTTTTCTATGCTCTCGGCGCCGTTATAAGCGCACGAAAACAACGCGTTACTACGGGGCGAGAAGCTATGATTGGCAGTATCGCCGTGGCAACAGAAAACTTCGAAAGCACTGGTCACGTGCGAGCCTTTAGTGAAAACTGGAGCGCGAAAACCAGTCAACCTGTCAGCGCAGGAGAGCAGTTGAGAATCATCGCTGTCGAAGGTCTGATATTAAAGGTAAGGCCGACCAAAGAAAATTCACCAGACACACCGGAGGATTAAAATTATGCAAACGTTTTTCCTGGTACTCTCAGTAATAGGATTCGGGTTACTTTTGAGTACCTTCCGAATTCTCAGAGAATACGACCGTGGGGTAATATTTCTACTTGGCCGCTTCTACAAGGTAAAAGGGCCAGGTCTAATTATAGTGATTCCCTTTTTTCAACAAATGGTAAAAGTGGGGCTGAGAACTTTGGTCTGGGACATCCCTACACAGGATCTTATTACCCGTGATAATGTCTCCGTGAAGGTTAATGCCGTTTTATATTTCAGGGTAGTCGATCCCCAGAAAGCAATTATCAATGTGCAAGACTATATGGAAGCCACCAGCCAACTGGCACAGACAACTCTGCGTTCCGTATTGGGCCAACATGAGTTGGATGAACTACTGGCAGCGAGAGTTCGACTGAATACAGACGTGCAGGAAATCCTCGATAAACAAACCGACGGTTGGGGCATCAAGGTTTCCAATGTTGAAATCAAACATGTAGACATTGATGAAAGCATGGTGCGGGCTATCGCCAAGCAGGCAGAAGCTGAGCGGGTAAGAAGAGCCAAGGTTATTCATGCCATTGGCGAATTCGAGGCTTCAAAGAAGTTAGTGGAAGCCGCGACACAACTGGCAACCCAGCCAGAGTCCATTCAATTGCGGTATTTGCAGACACTAACGGAAATAGCCGTCGATAAGAATTCGACCATCGTATTTCCGCTACCAATGGATTTACTTCACTCATTAAAGAAAACAACAGACAAAGAGTAAGGCTCTGCATTACTTCAGGTTGCTGAATTTAAAATTTCAGCAAGGAATCTGGTAGGCAAAAATTTAAACAACAGAAACGGAAGGAACCAATCAATGAGATTTAGCCGATGGATTTCCCAGCATTTTTTATCACCTGGTGTAATCCTGATCCTGTCAGTAACACAGTTTGCCCTCGCTACCGAAGCAGATGAACCTCCATTGACGTCTACAGAACTGGATATCCTTGCCTGGGTCAATCAGCAGGAATCTGGCATGGTTTCTCTGTTGGAAACCATCACCAACATTAACTCAGGTAGCATGAACAAAGCGGGCATTGGTGAGATCAGCGCTATTTTTAAAAATGAACTGGAAGCTATTGGCTTTGCCACCAGCAGGCTTGCCGGAAGTATGATTGATATGCCCCACTGCCCGGGCAGTGATCTCAACCTTGATCTGGCAGATCACCTGCTTGCCACCAGAACCGGTGAAAGCGGCAAACTGCTTTTAATGGGACACATGGATACCGTGTTTCCTGCTGACAGCCCATTTCAGGAGTTCAGCATTACAGACGGTGTAATTCGCGGCCCTGGGGTTTTTGATATGAAAGGCGGTCTGGTGATCATGCTATACGCTTTGAAAGCATTGAATGAAATCGGATTGCTGGAAAATCAACACATAAGCGTACTGCTAAATAGCGACGAGGAAGTGGGCTCCCTCTCTTCCCGGACCTATCTGGAAGAACAGGCACGCTTACATGATTACGGCCTGGTATTTGAAGGTACAGTTAATAATAATCAGATTCGACAAAGAAAGGGACTTGGTCAGGCAAGATTTGTGGTAAATGGTCGCGCGTCCCATGCCGGTGCTGCACACCAGGATGGTCGCTCGGCAATCAGGGAGTTAGCGTACAAGATTATCGAGTTGGAAAACATGACCGACTACGAGACCGGCCTCACTGTTAACGTTGGTATGGTCAGCGGAGGTGAGGCGCGCAACATGGTAGCACCTTGTGCAGAAGCTTACGTGGATTTACGATACCCTTTGCCATCACAGGGGGAGGCCGCCAGGCGACAATTCGAGGCCATCGGCCGCACCCTGTTTAGCGTCCCCCGGACGTCTGACGACATCAATACTGAATTATGGGTCAACCTTCACCGGCCCCCAAAGATTGCCACCATAGAATCAGATTTACTGCTTGATCGCACTATCGCTATCGGCGGATTACTGGGAGAACAAATTGGCGTAACCGATTCCGGCGGGGGAACCGATGGTTCCCTGACCCAGGCCGTTGGCCTGCCTACCCTGGATTCACTTGGGCTTATGGGCAGTGGCGGACACTCGCAGCGTGAGCAAGCGAACCTGTCATCCTTCGTCCAGGCGACCAGCAGAGCGGCGATACTGATATATCGCCTTTTGAAAGAATAGAGATTCCCGCATTACAGGAAACTAGAGCGCTTCCAGAGCCTCGGAAACCTTGCTGACGCCAATCACTTCCATGCCACTGATTTTGTTTCTGGGCAGATTTGCCCTGGGAACGATGGCGCGTTTGAAACCATGCTTGGCGGCTTCTTTCAGCCTTTCCTGACCACCCGGTACCGGCCTGATTTCTCCCGCAAGACCCACCTCACCAAAAGCCACCAGTTCCCTGGACAAGGCCTGATCTCGAATACTGGATACCAGCGCCAGAATAACCGCCAGATCGGCACTGGTTTCCGTCACTTTCACCCCGCCTACCACATTAACGAACACATCCTGGTCAGCGGTGTAAACACCACCGTGGCGATTTAACACCGCCAGCAACATGGCCATGCGACTTTGATCCACACCCACTGCAAGGCGACGCGGATTGGCCAGTTGGCTGCCATCTACAAGGGCCTGGATTTCCACCAGAAGAGGTCGAGTGCCTTCCCATAACACTACCACCAGAGAACCCGGAGATTCCTCCTCCGACCTGGCAAGAAAAATAGCCGAAGGATTCTTTACTTCCTTGAGACCGGTTTCAGTCATAGCGAACACACCCAGCTCGTTGACAGCACCGAAACGGTTTTTCAAACTTCTGAGGGTTCGGTATCGATTGTCATTGTCCCCTTCAAGCATCAGGAAACAGTCAATCATGTGCTCCAGTACTTTAGGTCCAGCCAGATTGCCTTCTTTAGTCACGTGCCCCACCAGGAACAACACTGTGTTGGTTTGTTTGGCGTATTGGATAAGGTAAGAAGCGCACTCACGCACCTGGGACACGCTGCCTGCTGCCGATTGAATATCTTGCCTGTGCATAACCTGGATGGAATCAACCACCAGTAATCTGGGCTGATGCTGCTGGGCCGCCTGACCGATTTGTTCAACACTTGTTTCCGCCAGCATTTTTAATTTGTCATCGGGCAGGCCCAGGCGCCTGGCTCGCATGGCTACCTGTTGCAGGGATTCTTCTCCGGTGACATACAGGGCTTCCATTGAACGGGACAGCAGGCACATTACCTGGAGCAGCAAGGTGCTTTTTCCCGCTCCTGGATTGCCTCCGATTAACACCACCGACCCTGGAACCAGACCTCCGCCAAGTACACGATCTAATTCAACGATGCCGGTTTCCAGGCGAGGAAGTGAGGTCAAATCTATGTCGGCAAGTTGCTGTACGCCTGATTTCTGACCCGAATAACCCTGATTTCGAAAATCAGGCTTTGCTGCCGGCGAGCCGGAAACCCCGAGATTAATTTGCGACAGGGAATTCCACGCTTTGCAGGCGGCGCACTGGCCCTGCCACTTTGTATGTTCCGCACCGCAATCAGTGCAGACAAATGCTACTTTGGATTTAGCCATTGTCTCTTTGCATTCAGGAATAAATAAAATGAACTCTCTGGGTTACCTGGCAGAATAGTTCATAGGAAATTGTACCGGCAAGTTTTGCCACTTCATCGGCAGGAAGCCCATCGCCCCACAGCACAACCTCGTCGCCCACGCTGACATTATCGAAATTGCTTAAATCTATGGTAATCATATCCATGGAAACTCGGCCCAGCAGGGGAGTTCTGCAATATCCATCGCCGCCCTTCACCAGCACCGGAGTACCATTGGGTGCCGCCCGTGGATAACCATCACCGTAACCTATGGACACTACACCTATTCTGGTATCCCGATCACAGGTATAGGTTCCGCTATATCCGATGGAGCCTCCCGCCAGAATGTCCTTGATAGCAATGAGACGTGCGCACAAAGTCATGACCGGTTCCAGGCCCAGGTCCGCTCCGCTGGTGTCAGCAAATGGTGACCCGCCATACAACATGATCCCCGGGCGCACCAGATCATAATGGGTTTTTGGCCAGGAGAGAATTCCAGCCGAGGCAGCCAGACTCATCTCAACCCTGTCATCATCAGCCACCCCCAGATCGCTGATCATCTGTTTGAATCGAGAAACTTGCTTATTCGTATTGTCTACTGATTTTTGACTGTTTGGTTTATCCGCACATGCCAAGTGTGACATAAGAATAATCTTGCCGATTTTGTCACTGCTATGAAGAAAGGAAAATGCTTGTTTAAATTCAGCTTCGCAAAAGCCAAGACGGTTCATACCGGTGTCAAATTTTAACCACACGGTTAAATTTCCGCATCGGTTATTTTTAAGTAATTCGGCTTTAAGTAACGCCAACTGATAATCCGCATGGAGCACAAATTCCACGCCGGCCTCTGTGAGATATCGCAACTGAGAGGCATCACTGTATCCCTGCAGCAACAGGATCCGTTTGCCGGTCCCAAGCACATTCAGGGCCACTACCTCATCCATGGTAGCCACGGCGAAACAGTCTACACTGTTGCTTTGCGAACTCAGAGTGCGGGCTATTGCCTCAACGCCATGGCCGTAACCATTGGCTTTGATAACGGCGGTGATTTTACTGTCAGGACTTAGCTGACGAACGCGAGCCATATTCGACTTCAGAGCGCTCAGGTCAATTCTGGCCCAGGCTCTGCCCTGATTGCTGTTCGTCATTGACTCATTGCTCCGCCGGGCAAGACGTTTTAGTAGGAGTCGTGGGTATAGCTATCATCATATTTATGCATGGTGAAATTTTCGAAACGGGTATGATGACCAATGAAGCTAAGCTTGACCGTACCGATGGGGCCGTTTCTTTGTTTGCCTATTATTACTTCTGCCACGCCCTTTTCGGCTGTGTCTTCATTATAGACTTCGTCACGATAGATAAAGGTAATCACGTCAGCGTCCTGCTCAATGGCACCCGATTCTCGCAAATCCGACATAACCGGTCGCTTGTTGGGTCTTTGCTCCAGGGAACGATTAAGCTGGGACAGGGCAATCACTGGACACTCAAACTCCCGGGCAAGTAATTTCAGGGATCTGGATATTTCTGATATCTCACCCACCCGATTTTCCGAGCTGCCTTTTATCTGCATCAGCTGCAAATAGTCCACCACAATCATCCCCAGAGATCCCTTCTCCCGCTTCACCCGGCGCGCTCTCGAGCGCATTTCCATTGGGCTGAGACTGGGGCTGTCATCTATAAAAAGGGGCTTGTCTTTCAACTGCGCTACGGCCGTTGTCAATCTGGGCCAGTCGTCCTCTAACAGTTGACCCGTGCGCAATCGGTTCTGATCGATTTTGCCAATGGAAGACAACATTCTGAACACCAGACTCTCGGCTGGCATCTCCAGGGAGAATACCAGCACCGGCTTATCGTCCAGCACCAGAGCATTTTCAACAAGGTTCATGGCAAAGGCTGTTTTACCCATGGAAGGTCGCCCCGCCACAATGATCAGGTCAGATTTCTGCCAGCCATTGGTCATTTTATCCAGATCCTTATAACCTGACGAAAGCCCGGTAATGCTGCCATCGGATCTGGACAGCTCATCGATACGATCAACAACATGAGTAAGTAGTGGATTTATAATCTGCGGGCTACCATCTTGCGGACGGTCATCACCTATACTGAATACCTTCTGCTCTGCGTTATCCAACACATCAGCCGCTTTTCTACCGCCGGGGTTATAACCGCTGTCTGCTATTTCATTAGCCACACGAATCAGGTTACGCAGTATGGCCCGTTCCCTGATAATCTCGGTATAGGCCTTGATATTAACCGTACCACGCGCGTTGCCCGCCAGCTCTCCAAGGTAGTCAATACCACCGGCTTGCTCCAGTTCATTCAGGCTGTTCAAAGCCTCACCCAGGGTAACCACGTCGAAAGGTTGATTGTCCTCACTTTGTCTCACCATGACCCGGAAAATGATCTGATGTTCAGGGCGATAGAAATCTTCAGCTATGACCAGGTCGGAGACATTGTCCCATTCACGGTTATCCAGCATCAGCCCACCCAGTACGGCCTGCTCGGCATCAATAGAGTTTGGCGGCACTTTTAATGTGGCGAGCGCAGTGGGATTGTTAACCCCGCTTCTGTTATTTTTTTCGAAGGAATCGGACATTATTCTGCTGGTGTAAAGATGAATCTAATGACAAAAAAAGCACCACCTGTTTTACCAGAATGGTGCCTCAATGTCATGCAATCCCGAAGGGCTGCATCAATTTCTTCCTGCTTTTCTGGTTACCTTTCCTCGTTACTCTGACTTTTCTTCGTCATCTGTCCCGGCATCAGCTTCCGGCTCCGCATCAGGAGCGGCTTCGGTGACCGTTTCAGTGTCAGATTCTGGCTCTGCCGCAAGCTCCTCACCGGTTTCCGTGTCCACTATCGGTGGAGCGGCACCTGCTATTTGCTCAATAGTCAGAGATATCGTTGTCTCTACATCAAATCCCAAATCCAGACTGATATCAAAATTACCGGTTTCCCTGATAGCCCCGTGGGGAAGCTGTACTTCACTCTTGGTAATGTCCCCACCCTCCGCATTCAGCGCTTCAGAAATATCCTTGGTACCCACCGAGCCAAACAACCTGCCTTCATCGCTGGCATTGACTTTGATCGTAATACTCATGCCATTGATCTTGTCAGCGCGGCCCTGGGCAACACCCAGTTTTTCATTGTGGGCTGCCATCAGATCTGCCCTGCGATGCTCGAAATCTGCCAGATTCGTTTTGGTGGCAGGTATGGCGATGCCGGAGGGGAACAGGTAATTTCTGGCAAAGCCAGCTTTTACGTTGGCAACATCTCCGACGTTGCCTAATTTGCCAACCTTTTCCAGTAAAATTATGTTCATGCTACTAACCTCTTACTTTAAATGCTTGCCAGCGTCATCCTAAGTAGATGTACGCATTCGTTTTCTAAAATCAAACCAACTGTCCATCAGGGCAAATATAACCAGGAACTGCACAATCACCGGAAATACCATGTAAAACATAAACAGCCAGAACGGTGAAAGCTGTTTAAGCGCAACCGTTGCGTGAACCAATGCAGTGCCGGCGAACAACGGTGGCATCACAAAATATAACATCCAGCTATCGGGAATTATCACACCCATTCCAGACAGCACTATCAGCAACAACAACGGCAATGCCGCCTTTCTTTCAATCCGCAAGCTGTGAAATTCTGTTTTGAATCCACCTGGATTAAACAGCATTGCCTGCATCCACCGCGACCACATTAATAACAGCAGCGACATGCCCGCATGTACTATCGACACCAGGGCGATCAATTCACCGCTGCTGATAGTCTGAGTAGCTCCACTTTCTTGCAGCAGTGGATTAATCTGCAATAACAGCAATTCCACATTGTCCGGTTGTAGGCGCAGGTACAACTCAAACAGTAGCCCCACCACCACAGCAACCAATACGGTACTCTGCCAGGATCCAGTGCTCCGTAATACCATTGCCAGAGCGCTTACGGCTAATAATACCAACACCGGTAACAGATTCACCGGGGCATCCAACGCAATACTTGGATACAGCGCCCATGCCCCAATGGGCAACAAAGCCCAGGCCAGCAGCAAACCTGCTTCCTGCACGCCCTTACGCAATATAACCAGCGCGACAACTACCGGGCTGAGAAAATAAATCAGTGGCACAGCACCGATCAGCAGTACCGCCATAATGGCCTGCCTGCGTCCTTTCAATACGAATTCCGCCAGGCCACGCATAATGTCTACCTGTTTTAGTTTATACCTGGTGACTGTCCGAATAAGGGATCATTGCCAGATATCGTGCTCGTTTTATAGCCGTGGCCAGTTGTCTCTGATAACGAGCCTTGGTACCGGTAATTCGACTCGGTACAATCTTTCCAGTTTCTGAGATATACGCTTTCAGCGTTTCCAGATCCTTGTAGTCAATTTCCTTTGTGCCTTCAGCCGTAAATTCGCAGAACTTTCGTCTTCGAAAAAAACGCGCCATAGTAGTTAACCTTTTCTATATTCGATAATGGGATTAGGAGTCTGTCTTTTCTTCTGGCTTTTCTTCTGGCTTTTCTTCTGGCTTTTCTTCTGGCTCTTTTGCTTCAACCGCCGCTGGCTCTTGTGCATCCGCCTCTTTGGACTCCACCTCAGCTTCAACCGGGGCTTCAGCATCTACCTCCTCGGCTACGTCGACTGCTTTCTCCTCTTTGTCGGAAGTTTCTTCTGCAGCAGCAGCGGCTGCTCTTGCGGCCGCGGCTGCTTTTGCGGCTGATGTTTCTTCAATTTTGCGTTTCTGCTCAGCACGAGCCCGACGTTCCCTGGATTCCCGCTCCTGCATAAGGATCAGAGAATCTCCAGTAACGGCTTCCTTGGTTTTAATGACAAGATTACGCAATACGGCATCGTTGTATCGGAACAGGGTAGTAATTTCGTCAAGCACTTCACTACCACACTCAACATTCATGAGTACGTAATGAGCTTTGTGGATTTTGTTGATGGGATAGGCCAGCTGACGTCGGCCCCAGTCTTCAAGGCGATGAACTTTACCACCGCTGCCATCGATCATTTGTGAGTAACGTTCAATCATTCCAGGCACCTGTTCACTTTGATCAGGGTGCACAAGAAATACCACTTCGTAGTGTCTCATAGAGACTCCTCATGGGTTAAAGTCTTCCATCAGACACAGTGCGCGCGTGGTAAGACAAGGAGTTGATATGTAACGGGTTGCAGAAAAAATTCCGGGTCCCCGGCTAAAAGAGGCGGAATTTTAAGGAAACTGGGGCCCAGATGCAATGTTTTTCGCCGCAAACCCTTTGCTTTCACTTTTGCCGCTGACGCAGGACCTCAAACAAACAGATACCGGTAGCGACAGATACGTTCAGACTTGAGAGTTTACCTGACATGGGTATGGACACCAGGAAATCGCAACCTTCCCGGGTCAGTCGCCGCAGTCCATGGCCCTCAGAACCCATCACCACGGCGAGCGGCCCGGTCAAATCCTGTTCGTGTAAGGATTTTGTCGCCTCCCCTGCCGTCCCCACCACCCAGATACCGCGCTGCTGCAATGCCTTTAGAGTGCGACTGAGATTGGTAATGGCTACCAGGTTAACCGTTTCAGCGGCACCGCTGGCCACTTTCCGCACTGTCATATTAAGAGCGGCGGAGCGGTTTTTGGGAATAATTACCGCATCCACTCCAGCCGCATCGGCTGTACGCAGACAGGCGCCAAGGTTGTGAGGATCCGTAATCTCATCCAGCACCAGAATCAATGGGTCATGCTGAATATTATCCAGCATTGTCCAGAGAAATTTTTCATCCCGGGTACTATCGAGAAATTCGCATCTCGCCGCCACACCCTGATGGCTGCCGCCCACGTTTTCGTCCAGATCCTTTCTGGCCACCGTTTCCGCGCTGATACCCGCCGCATCAGCCAACGTCAAGACCGCCTTGAGCCTTGCATCGCTTCTGCCTTCCTGCACCAGCAGCTGCTTAATCTGTGTCGGATGCTGGTTGAGCAGCTCGGTAACCGCATGAATGCCCATCACCATTGTTCATTTGCTGCCATAACAACTCACGTATTTTTTCTGGACTTTTTCTTGTTTCCGGCTTTTCTGCCATTCACTTTTTTCCTGCCTTTGGTATTTCCAGCATTCTCAGGCCTGGTTCGTTTTCCGGATCGAGAGTGCTTCTTGTCAGACTTTCCTTTTGCGGACCTGGTTCGGGACTTGCTGTCAGTCATTACCAGATCAATTTTTCTTTCATCCAGGTTTACCGCCGCCACCCGCACTCTCACACCGTCGCCCATATGATATCGATTGCCCGTACGCTCGCCGGTTAATGTATGCCGCACCGCATCAAAGTGGTAATAGTCATTATCCAGCGCCGTTATGTGAATCAGCCCTTCAATATAGATCGACTCCAGCGCGACGAATAAGCCAAAACCGGTAACAGCCGAAATAGTTCCAGCAAACTCATCACCCACATGATTTTGCATATACTCGCACTTGAGCCAGTCGATAACTTCATAACTTGCAGCATCAGCGCGTCTTTCATGCAGCGAACAATTCTCCCCCAGTGTGTGCATCTCATTTGCACCATAGGGATAAATAGCCGCCTTACCCAGCACTGCAGCCCCCTTCGCTTTGACCACATGCTTGCCTTTGTTATTGCGTATCAGAAAGCGAATTGCGCGATGAACCAGCAAATCCGGATAACGCCTGATGGGCGAAGTGAAGTGAGCGTACACACCGAAACCGAGGCCAAAATGACCAATATTTTCCGATTGGTAAACCGCCTGCATCATGGAACGAATTACCATGGTTTGCAGCAGATTAGAATCAGGCCGTTCCCCGATCTGCTGTAGTAATTTCTGATAGTGAACTGGCTCCGGCTTGTCGCCACCACCCAGCCCAAGCCCCATATCACGCAAATATTCCCGCAGCTTTTCCAGTTTCTCGCTACTGGGGCCATCGTGTACACGGTAGAGGGCTGGCAGAGAGGAGGCTTGTAATAATTTTCCCGCCGCCACGTTGGCGCATAACATGCATTCCTCGATCAAGCGGTGAGCACAATTCCTGACAACCGGAATAATTTCCTTGATACGTCGATTCTCACCAAACACGATACGGGTTTCAATGGTTTCAAAATCCAGCGCACCGCCAAGTTTCCTTGCCTGCCTTAATTTGCCATACAGCTGGTACAGAGTTTCCAGGTGAGCCACCACCGGAGCATGGCGCTTTTTCAACCGTTGTTGTAATCCGAGGCCCGCCTCGGAATCCATCGGTTCCAGAATATCCGCGACCTCGGTATAGGTGAGCCGGGCATGGGAGTGAATTATTCCCTCGTAAAATTTATACTGCTCGACTTCTCCAGCGCCGCTTACAGCCATTTCACAAATCATCACCAGCCTGTCCTGGTTCGGCTTAAGTGAACACACTCCGTTGGAAATCTGTTCCGGCAACATGGGAATTACGTGACCGGGAAAATACACCGAGGTCCCCCGGTTTAAGGCTTCCTCATCCAGTGGGGAATCAACGTTTACATAGTGGGACACATCAGCAATAGCCACATAAAGCTTCCATGCTATATTGCCTGACTCCTGACATGATTCGGCATAGACCGCATCATCAAAATCCCTGGCATCTTCACCATCGATAGTGACAAAAGGCAACTGCCTTAAATCAGCGCGGCTGTTAAAGTCTGCCGCAGAAATTGAATCAGTAATTTTTTTGAGTTGTGTAGAAACTGACGCTGGCCATTTATTGGGCAGATCGTGACTGCGCACGATGATTTCAATCTCCAGGCCCGGCGTGGCACTGTCTCCAAGTATCTCAATGATCCTGGCAACTCCCTGGTGACGCGACGAGGGAAATGAAGTGATTTCACCCACCACGAACTGCCCGTCTATGGCCCCGCGGCTATGCTCTTTTGGAACCAGAATTTCATGATTGATACGCCGATTGGCTGGCACAAGAATGCCGATTCCGGAGTCTGAATAGTATCTCCCGACAATCTGCCTGACCCCCCGTTGCAGAATTTCGACGATCATGCCTTCCTTGCGACCGCGATTATCCAGGCCGGAAACCCTGGCCAACACTGTATCGCCGTCAAAAACCTTCTGCATTTCCCTGGAGCTCAGGTACAAATCATCACTGCCATCTGCCGGAATAAAGAAACCATAATCATCCTTGGAGCCCTGCACCGTACCTTTGATCAGCTCCATACGACCCGCCAACCCGTATACCCCCCGACGATTGCTGATGAGCTGCCCATCACGACTCATGGCGATGAGTCGACGTCGAAGCGCCTCGCATTGGGTGTCGGTTTTAAGCCTCAGCTCCTTGCACAAGGCCTCGTGACCAATCGGAGCAGCTGCAGCCTCAAGATGGCTCAGTATGTATTCTCTACTGGGAATGGGATCGTCGTATTTTTTCGCTTCCCTGCTCGCGAAGGGATCTTTAACTTTACGGGTTTTAGCCATATACGGATCAAGCCTGGATAGAATTTTTTGAAAGGGGCGTCAGTATACACAGCCGAGGCCAGATATTGACAGTAAGCAGTGGTGTGGTTAAAGTTGCGCTCCTGTCGAAAAGCCACCGCTCCCAAGTAGTGTAGTGGTAGACAGTGAGCAGGACGCTCGCCTTATATTATGCCTAGTTGGTGTTGTGGTAGACAGTGCGCCGCACGCTCACCTTAAGCAGCAAAATGGCTTGTAGTTTAAAATCCGCCTATAAATATGCCCAGGTGGTGAAATTGGTAGACACGCTAGCTTCAGGTGCTAGTGATCGAAAGGTCGTGGAGGTTCAAGTCCTCTCCTGGGCACCAAACGTCAATTAATTCCCTTATATTTCAATATCTTACATTTTACCTTTTTGGTATATTTGTGCAGGGGTTAATTAGGGCGTTAATT
>JAESQX010000047.1 GCA_016764875.1 Gammaproteobacteria bacterium | reverse complement strand
TCAAGGGCCGGATCAAATCCACCAATGGTCTCCACTAGCACATCCACCTGAGGATCCCGGGCCACTGCAAACACATCATTACTGAAACGCACATTCGCAGACTGAATTTGCGGCTTCTCGGACCGAGATGCAACATGAGTTACCAACAACTCCTTTCCCAGTCGTCGGGTTAGCTCACTACGGTTGTCTTTCAGCAGTTGGTAGGTACCGCCACCGACTGTTCCCAGCCCGCATATACCAATCCTGATCTGATCGTGATGGTCTGGGTTCAAAATAATTCCTTGAAAATTTGCCGGCAAAGCGCGGATTATACTTGAAAGCGCGCTCAAGCTCAGCTGTCTTTAATTTGTAATCGGAAGTTGGATGGCGCTGCGAAGAATAAAGAACCAGGGAACCTGTTCGTTGAGAAACAGGCTGGCAAACAACACCGTAATAATTCGTGAAAAGAGCTAATCGGCGATGGATAACATAACCGCAAGACGTGGAGGATCCACATATCCCGGCACAATTTGTCCGTCAGGGAGAACCAGTGCAGGCGTGCCGCTAATACCTAACTCATTTCCCAATTCATAATGGGCTAACACTGGATTGTCGCAATCCCGCTCAGGCAGATTCTGTCCGTTTTTAGCCTGGGTAAGCGTCTTGTGGCGATCATCGGAACACCAGACAGAAATCATCTTCTGGTAAGAACCCGCTTCTTCACCACCACGGGGGTAAGCGATATATCTCACCTGTATCCCCAGGTCCATCATCTTATCCATATCACGGTGTAACGCCCTGCAATAGGTGCAGTCAACATCGGTAAAAACGGTAATGGTGGCTTTGATTTCCCCTGGAGTGAAAACGATCATCTCTTTCACCGGTATCGCCGCAATTTTTTTCTGCGTCCTCACCTGACGTGTCTTTGACGAGAGGTTCACCAGGCCTGTGGGCCCGGCCCGAAACATGTCACCGGCAAAGAGGAACTCACCCTTAATGTCACTGTATAAAATTTCGCCAGTGCTGATTTCAACTTCAACTATGTTTTCCATGGCCGATGGGGTTAGAGAAATGATCTGCAGCTGATTCTGGGAGGCTGCTTCCAGAGATTGGGAAAGGCGGCTGCGCAAGGCGTCCAATGACGCATCGGAATTATTCTGGGCCTGGGCAATCCCGCCTTGAAATAGCAGAATAGCCAGCATCAGCCCGAGGGAAAACTGAATTCTTGATTTATGCATGGATAGCAGCCACCTCGCTTTACGAACCTTATGATCTTGAAAACTTATGAACAACCACCTTCTAGGTCATATCGTTACAAGACCGGAAAACTCGCGAACTATTCGCCAGGGGACAACTGTTTACTAGATCAACCCTGAAATCAGCCAATTTCAGGGCGCTGTGGCCCTGTTAACCGGGTTTCTTATCAAGCTTCTCAGTAATTCGAGCCGCCCGACCGCTAAGTTCACGCAGGTAATAAAGCTTGGCCTGCCTGACATCACCACGACGTTTCACTTTAACACTGTCAACCAACGGACTGTATGTTTGAAAAGTCCTTTCGACTCCCACACCATGGGAGATCTTACGAACAGTAAAGGCCGAATTGAGAGCTCTATTGCGTTTCCCGATTACCACACCTTCAAATGCCTGTAATCGCTCCCGGTCCCCCTCCTTGATCTTCACCTGCACGACCACAGTGTCACCAGGACCAAATGCTGGCAATTCCTTGGTCATTTGCTCGGACTCTATGCCCTCTATTATTTTGTTCTTGCTCATTTTTCTGCTCCTGAACATTTCACTCAGCGCTGCTGCCAGCCTGGGTAGTCTTGTATTCGTTTATAAACTCTTCCAATAATGTCCGCTGCTCGGCATTAAGGTTCATTTTTTTCAATAGATCCGGACGTTTTTTCCATGTAGTGCCCAAGCTCTGCTTCAGACGCCACACCCGAATCCGTTCATGATCACCGCTTAACAGTGCTTCTGGCACAATCATATCCGCCACTGTCTGTGGCCTGGTATATTGCGGACAGTGCAATAACCCCTGGGAAAATGAATCCAAACCCGCTGAATCCTCTCCTCCCAATGCGCCTGGCTGAAGACGTGTCAGTGCATCAATCAGCACCATGGCAGCAAGCTCACCTCCACTGATGACAAAGTCACCAAGGGACCACTCTTCGTCAATCTCTGCTTCCAGCAACCGCTCATCAATTCCCTGATAACGACCGCAAACCATCACCAGAGCACTGCTGCAGGAAAGTTGTTCGATGCCCGATTGTTCGAGCTTTTTCCCCTGAGGTGACAGGTAAATCACCTTTGCCCTGGCGTTGCTTTTTGTTAAATCATTGCTGGCCAGATCGTTATTGCCGCCAGCCACTTCCAGCGATTGCCTGGCCGCCCTGATGGCCAGTTGCAATGGCTCGGTTTTCATTAACATACCCGGACCACCGCCAAACGGCTTGTCATCCACGGTTCGGTGTTTGTCCGTGGTGAAATCCCGGGGATTCCAATAATTCAGCTTTACCCGTTCCGCTTTAATAGCCCGGCCGGTAATACCGTATTCAGTTACCGCTTCAAACATTTGCGGGAAAAGAGTGACAACGCCAATATGCATTTACCTTGCCTCTTTTACCGCCCCGCCAGATTCACCTGGCGTTTCTATCAATCAGTTAGCTCGGCTACAGCAAGTAATCTACACCCCAGTCTACTTCAATCAATTCCTGCTGGGGGTCTATCTTTTTAACTACTGATCCTTGCAGAAACGGGATCAACCGCTCATGCCGGTCAACGCTGTCATCGGTGGCGCTGACCACCAGCACATCATTGGCCCCGGTTTCCATCAACCGGGCAACTTTGCCCAGGTTCTGCCCCTGCTGATTAATGACACTCAGCCCTTTTAGCTGGTGCCAATAAAACTCTCCAGAGTCTAGTTTTGGTAGCTGCGCGGGGACTACCTGCAATTCTATTCCTACCAGTTCCTGCGCCTGTTCAGGTTGATCGTACCCCTGAAAATGAGCAATCAGGTTATTACCCTGCTGTTTTAGCTGATCCATTTCCAGATTAGCCCGAGCCGGATCCGCTGCGATTTGAAAAGTGCGGTAGTTCGCTAGATTAGATTGGGGCTCGGTATAGGAATGAATCCGCAACCAGCCTTTTAATCCATGAACCCTGCCAATTTTGGCCAGGGTCAGCAACTCGTCGTCATTTTCCATGTATTGTCCATGGTTGGTAGCGACGCGATGTAATCAGCGACAGATCAGGCCTCGGTAGTGACCGATGCTGCAGCCTCGCGCGCAAGCTTGGCCACACGCGGACTAGACTGGGCACCCTGCCCGGACCAGTACTCCATACGCCCCAGATCAAAACGCAGACGTGTTTCCTGGCCACAAGCCCGCGGATTAAAAAATCCGATATGCTCGATAAACCTTCCATCTCTGGCATTTCGGCTATCACAAACCGTGATATGGTAAAAAGGTCTCTTTTTAGCACCGCTACGGGCTAATCGAATTGTGACCATAAAAAAATTCCTGTTTAAATATTCTCTGAAACCAGTTTCCCCTGCCCCTTCCAACCAGATTAAGATCTGAATGGCCTGTGGCGGGATAAAAAGGCGGGTATTCTATGTCAATTACCCTGTTATTGAAAGCAAATAACAGCCCTTGAGTAGGTGATATTGCCGCTTATTTAAATCTGGGGAAATTGCCACCCGCTCCTGGAAATCCTCCCCGCCCCTGCAAGCCGCCCATTCCTCGCATAAGATTGGCCATGCCACCACCTTTCATTTTCTTCATCACCTTCTGCATTTGCTTGTGTTGTTTTAACAGACGATTTAAATCCTGAATCTGGGTTCCTGACCCCTGGGTAATTCGCCGCTTGCGGGAACCATTGAGAATATCGGGATTTACCCGTTCACGCATGGTCATGGAATTAATGATCACCTCCATGCGTTTGAACTGGGAATCATCAACCATTGCTGCCGCCCCGGGAGGCAAAGCGCCCATACCCGGGAGCTTATCGACTATGCTGCCAATTCCACCCATATTCTGCATTTGTTGCAGTTGCCCCTTGAAATCCTCCAGGTCAAAACCCTTGCCTCGCTTAATTTTACGCGCCAGCTTTTCAGCTTGTTGCTTGTCGACCTTCTTTTCAGCATCCTCGATAAGGGACAGCATGTCACCCATGCCCAGAATCCGTGAAGCAATGCGGTCAGGGTAAAAAGCTTCCAGTGCATCAGTCTTCTCACCCATACCGATAAATTTGATGGGTTTGCCGGTGACATGGCGTACTGAAAGTGCCGCACCACCCCTGGCGTCGCCATCAGCTTTGGTGAGAATCACCCCGGTCAGCGGCAGTGCATCGTTAAATGCCTTGGCGGTGTTAGCCGCATCCTGACCCGTCATGGCATCCACTACAAACAGCGTCTCCACGGGATTCAATATCTGGTGAAGCTGCCTTATCTCATCCATCATTTTGTCATCTATGGCCAGACGACCAGCCGTATCGACAATCAGTACATCAACAAATTTACGTTTAGCTTCAGCAACAGCGTCCCTGACTATTTGCTGTGGTAACTGCTCTACGGCGCTGGGGAAAAAATCTACTTCCACATCCCTGGCCAGTGTTTCAAGTTGTTTAATAGCGGCGGGGCGATAAACGTCCGCACTTACTACCATCACCGACTTCTTCGAGTGGTTTTTCAACCACAGGGCCAGCTTGGCTACCGATGTTGTTTTACCAGCCCCTTGCAGACCAGCCATTAACACAATCGCCGGTGGTACGGCTTTCAGATCCAGCTCCTCGTTTGAGGAACCCATCAGCTGTTCCAGTTCGGCCTGGACAATCTTGATAAAAGCCTGCCCCGGCGAAAGACTTTTTGAAACTTCCTGGCCAACTGCCCGCAAAGTTACACGCTCGATGAATTCCTTGACCACCGGTAATGCCACATCGGCTTCCAGCAAAGTTCTCCTCACCTCGCGCAGCGCTTCGGAAATATTATTCTCGGTGAGCGTCGACTTTCCACTCAACTTACGAAAAGTGGATGAAAAGCGTTCTGTAAGATTATCGAACATAGTTAGGACTCATAATGACGACTTTGGGTTATCTGATGAGTATAACGCAATGAAACCTTGCCCTGCGATCAATACGACAACCCGAGAAGTCGGGCATTATACCGAAATTATGAATTTTAAAAAAAGGGCTTCAACGACCTGATTACTTGTGCGACACTTTCCGCAGCTTTATCTACGGTACCCCAAAATGTCTTTGACTGTGCTTTCTGGCCTGCTTGCGGCTGTGTTTTACCTACTGGGATCAATCATCCAGTGGCGAAATATTGCAGGGCATAAAGGTAGTCGCTCCCTGGTATTTACTTTTGGCTTCATTGCCGTCATCGCCCATGCCGTAAGTGCATTGGGGGTGATTAAATCCAGTACCGGCTTCCATTTCGGTATATTTGAAATCAGCACCGTAATCACCTTATCAATATCGGTGCTGGTTTTGATCAGTAGCCTGCGAAAGCCGCTGGAAAATTTGTTCATAGGGCTCTTCCCTCTGGCGATATTTTCCATCATTGCGTCACTGACAATTACCAGCAGCTACCCTCCGACTGAAATGGGAATCGGACTGGCAAGCCACATTATCCTTTCGATTATTGCTTATAGCATGATTACTATTGCGGCCATGCAAGCGGCATTTCTTGCCTACCAGAATTATCAATTAAAACACCATCATGCCGCGGGGTTAATCAGCAAATTCCCGCCGTTACAGGAAATGGAAGTATTCCTTTTCGAGTTACTTTGGGTAGGGGAGATATTGCTGGGCCTGGGTATTATCGGAGGATTTATTTTCATCGAAGACCTCGGTGAACAGGAAGGGGTTCTTCACAAGACTTTTTTCTCCATTCTTGCATGGATTGTGTTTGCCGGGCTTTTATGGGGTCGTCATCAACGGGGCTGGCGTGGTAGAACAGCTATCCGTGGTACGCTGGCCGGATTTGCTTTATTGATTATTGGATTCTACGGCTCCAAGTTTGTAATGGAATTTATACTGAACTAGGCAACCCGGGATTAATTTATTCCCCAAGCGGCTGAGTGTAACAATACCCAGATCCTTACATGAATACTGAAGACTCTTCTCTTGGCCTGATGGTAGGCCTGCTAATATTTCTGATATTCGCATCTGCCTATTTCTCCAGTTCTGAAACGGCGATGATGACTCTGAACCGTTTTCGCATGAAACATCTTAAGCGTACCGGTCATGCTGGGGCGCAACGTTCCAGCAAACTTCTGGAGACACCGGACAGGCTGATCGGCGTCATCCTTATCGGCAACAACTTTGTCAATATCCTGGCGGCATCCATCGCAACCTCGATAACCATTTCCATTTTTGGTGGCCCCGAACCGCTAATTACCACCCTTGTTCTGACTCTTATTATTTTGATTTTCGCAGAGGTAACCCCAAAGACAATCGCTGCTCTCTACCCGGAAAAAATAGCCTACCCGTCAAGTTATTTCCTGTTGATTCTACTAAAACTACTCTATCCCATCGTATGGATGGTTAATTTAGTATCCAACTCGCTGGTATCTCTGCTTGGGTTCAAGCCAAAACCCAATAACAGCCATCAGCTGAATACGGAGGAGCTGCGCTCGGTGGTTTACGAATCTGCTGAACGATTGCCACGCAGACGTCATGGCATGCTGCTGAATATTCTCGATCTTGAAAACGTAACTGTCAAAGACATCATTGTGCCTAGGCATGATGTTATTGGAATCGATATAGAAGACGATTTGGACGAAATACTGGACCAGATTGGATCTACCCAGCACACCAGGTTGCCTATTTTCAAAGGTGACATCGACCATATTGTTGGCATGCTTCACATGCGCACGGTGGCCAAACTTCTGAAACTGGATCGTGTAAATAAGGCGGCCATTATTCAGGAAACCACCGAACCGTATTTTATTCCGGAAAGTACCCCTCTACATACCCAGTTATTCAATTTTCAAAAGCGAAAACTTCGGATGGGCATGGTGGTCAATGAATACGGCTCGGTCATAGGTATAGCCACCCTTGAGGACATCCTGGAGGAAATAGTTGGAGAGTTCACAACGGATCTGGCATCCAGTAGCCGCGACATACACCCCCAGGATGACGGCAGCTTTTTAATTGACGGCGGCACCAGCATCCGTGAAATTAACAAGGTGTTGTCCTGGCAATTGGACACCAATGGCGCCAAAACCCTGAACGGTTTGCTGGTGGGAATTCTCGAATCAATCCCGGATTCTGCCGTATGTATTAAACTGGACAGATACTACGCTGAGATACTCCAGGTAAAAAACAATATGATCCGAACCGTCAAGATGCGAGAAATAGAAGCGACACAAAAATCCCAGCTTGAATCATTGCATGACTGAACCTGGCATCCCCTTCCCTCGGACTTTTTAACCCCCCTGGCATGATCGAATTAAGCTTATATTGGAATTAATGGTTTCTGACCAGGACGCCAGTTCCCGCACAACAACCTTAAACCGCGCAGCAGGTCGGGTTGCCTTGATTGCCAGCGCCAGTCGGTAACTTTCTGCGTCATCATATTGCCAGAACTTCCAGTGGGCGGAATCGTCTTCAAGCACTGGATCAAAATTAATATTAATCCTGTGATTCCCCGGAAAGCTGAACCCGAACTGCCCCAGTGGTATAGCCAAACCTTTTCCGCAGGCTTTGATATAGGCTTCCTTCAATGTCCACAAATCAAAAAACCTGCCTAACTGTTCATCAGGTGCCAGGTTGCATAGTTCACCATATTCGCTACTGGAAAAATACCGCCGGGCAATTTTGATTATTTCCCTGCGCCTGGATATGGCCTCTATATCAATGCCGATACCGGTGCTTCCAACAACACCGATAACAATGCGCTCTCCACTGTGAGAAATATTAAACTCAGGTGACTCAGGCAATGCAGGATTTACTGTATAAGGCTTCCCATAGGAATTTTTGGCAAATCTCCAATCTGCTGGATTAATATTT
>JAESQX010000046.1 GCA_016764875.1 Gammaproteobacteria bacterium | reverse complement strand
GTACCACCAGAGTGCATTTACATTTGTACCTCGTGGGTTCGTGTGATTCAGCATTTTAAGGTATAAAAAAACCGGCGGGATAAAATCCCACCGGCTTTTTAAAACTCAAATCTCCAGTCAAACTGAAAGAATTAAATTTTCCAACGCAAAGTTACACCTAGTGTACGTGGCTTTTGAATAACGTAGTCGAGGGTACTTCGGAAAGGTTTCTGCAGTTGCTGCTCGTTGTTAAGCAAATTTTCTGCATAAACATGAACACTCCAGTTATCTCTTATGAAACCTAGCCTCATATTCAGCGTATCTTCGCCCTCGTGCTCCGTGTGTTTATTCGCGAATCTACCTGATTGCATATTCTGTACAGTGCCATCCCGCTTAAAGTAATCAACACGTAAATTACCCGCTATACCGGCACCCCAGTTAAAACTGTAGTCCCCTGACAGAGCAAAGGTATCATTGATAGGTACATTATCAAAAGGCTCTCCCTTTAAATGCTGCGGGGTCGATTCCAATAATTCACTATCATTGTGGCTATAGGCAAGATTAACAAACAGGTTGTCCGTAACATCATAGCTCAACGACGTTTCAAAGCCCCAGATCTCCGCCTCGCCACCGTTTACAACAGCTGACAGTATTAATACAGGTTCAACAACCTGGACGTCCTGGAAGTCTGAGAAAAAGAGAGCCGACTCGTAGCGCAAATCACCATTGAGCAACGTTCCCTTGGCACCCAGTTCATAGGTCCACAATTCTTCCGCTCCGAATGTGTCAGGTACAGTGAATCCGGAAGCCTCCCATGTTGAAGATGACTGTACTCCCCCGGAACGATAACCCTCTGAAGCACCTACATATACCATATTGGTATCAGAGTAACGCCACTTCGCCAGGGCGCGGAAGAGTAATGTGCTATTATCCACTCCATCATCAATGTCCCGTGACTGGCCAAAGCTGAACCCTTCAGCGACTGAAGTCCGTTCATCATCATATTGACGTGCGCCCACTGTTATTTCCCAGGCATCGTAAATTTCATAACTTACGTCAGCAAAGAAGGCCAGGGCCTCAGTGGTCAACTCGCCAAACACTTTGTGAGCAACACTACCGGTAGCATCTGGATCCGGGAAAAAGGTACTGAATGCTTGTGTATCAAATGTTGAATCCTTGTAGTAAACACCGGCTGTCCAGAAAATATTGTCACCATAAGTGCCATTAAAACGGGTCTCATGATTGAAAGAGTCGGTTTCTACAGGAAATGAGAAAGTGATTTGCTGCACCAATCGATCTTCGGAAATGATACGGTTTTCTGGTGCTGAAAAAATGGTGGTTCCCGGAAAGAAAAATTCAATAATGGGAACCCAACCACTTACATCACTGGGCGTATTAGCACTGCGATCTATAATGCTGCTGGCACTGGTAATGGAGATACCACCGATATCCCAGTGAAAGGTCAAGGATGTCAGGTCATACTCTTCCTCGATGATTCTATTGGTAAAGCCAACGTTGTTAAAATCAAGGTCACTGCGATGAGCCAGATCCTGTTCAGATTCATAATGCTGGTACAGTAAGTCGGCGTCAAAAGTATCCGTAGGAGCCCAAAGAGCTTTTATCCGGAAGATGTCCCGGTTGAATTCATTGGCTTCGTCACCCCAGGTAGGGTTGTCAATCCAGCCGCCAACCGTCTCGGTAAACGCCATGGCCCGAATACCAAAGGTATCGGAGTTAATGGGTATATCACCTGCCACCATCAGCCGATGACCGGCACCACCATCGTCAACGCTGTTACTGGTAGCTTCCACGGTTAAATCCTGGATGCCATCGAGACCCGGGCTGTTGGTAATGTATCTGATGGCACCACCAATGGAGCCTTCACCGTAGAGGGTACCCTGTGGCCCCTTTAACACCTCAACCCTCTCCAGATCCAGCATGGGAAAGGTAATCCCCCAGCCAGTGCGTTCGGTGTTTACATTCGATTCATCAACATAACGTCCTACAGTCGGCAGGCCGTTAGTAGAGTCCGAGCCGATACTCCGTATAATCGCGGTATCGCGGTTACCACTGGAGCCCTGGTTTACGGTTAAACTGGGCACAGTAGACTGTATCTGAGCCAGATCCGTCGCACCCATCTTTTCTATCTCTTCCGAGGTAACGGCTGTGATAGACATGGGCACATCAAGAATTGCCTGCTCTCGTTTCTGAGCAGTTACTATGATCTCCTCTACATCTTGCGCAAAGGAATAGGTCGGAAGTGCCAGAGACACTCCGATCAGGTAAGCGAGTTTTTTCCGGGTAAAGTTGTGAGACATTTGTGGGTTTCTCCTAATCTAATAGCTTTTAATTGTAATTACCTTCGCGGCCAGCACATCACCGGCCACCTACTACAGATTCAAGATAAGCAATAAAGATACTGCTTCCTGTCCTTGCTCTACTTTAGCAACGTGCGAAACTACAGCCCTCATGCAAGAATTACAATAAAAATCGATCAATACATTAAAGTAGATCAGCATTACCTTATGGTTTTTTTGTGCCCGATTGGTTCGTTTCTATAAGGACAATGAAGTCATAAGGTCCAAAACGATCACAGAAATGGAATGTCCATACTGAATTTCGTGGGCTTCTCTCGGCATACTACGATGGGCCCATCGCTTTCTACCACACAAGGGACGGACGTATGAAAAGTACTTTATATTGACATGCTTAAAAGAAGGGGCGCCATGGCGCGCTCGTTGTGGTAATACGATCCTGGAGTAGTTCCCCGGTAAATCAATCAGGTAATTGCCCTGAAAACCCCTGCACTGTGAGTTATAAAAAAAGCCGGTGGAATAAAATCCCACCGGCTTTTTAAACTTCAATTTCCAATCAAGTTAGATTAATCAAAATTTCCAACGTAGCGTTGCGCCTATGGTACGCGGCTGTTGAATAAGATAATCTATCTGGCCTCGGAAAGGCTTGCGGACTTGCTGTTCCTCGTTAGTTATATTCTCAGCATACAAGTAGAAACTCCATTCATCTCTTAAAAATCCTAGCCTCGCGTTGAGCATATTAACGCCCTCGTGCTGCTGGTTAAGAATATCAAAGTTACCCGTTTTGATGTTGTTTACGGAACCATCCCGATCGAAGTAATCGACGCGCAGATGCCCCCCCACTCCTGCTGCCCAGTTAAAACTATAGTCAGCCGACACGGACAAGGTATCGTTGATAGGTACGTTGTCAAAAGGCTCACCCTTTTTATGCTGGGCAGTCTCATGCAGTAGTTCACTGTCGTTGTGGCTATAACTGAGGTTGAAAAAGAGGTTATTGGTAACATCATAACTCAGCGCTGCTTCAAAACCGATGATCTCAGCCTCACCGCCATTTACCACGGCTGAAAGAATCAGCACCGGCTCAACGATCTGAATTTCCGTGTAATCCTGGATATAAGCCGCTGTCTCGTAACGAAGCTTGCCATTGAGCAACTTACCTTTAGCTCCTATCTCATAGGTTATCAACTCCTCAGGATCGTAAAAGTTCGGCACCAAGCCACCAGAGGCTTCTTCGGTTTCAGAATCTTGTAATCCACCAGAACGAAAACCTTCGGCAACACTCAAATAGGCCATTTGATCATCGGCATAATTCCACTTCGCCACGGCACGGAACAGTAATTCACTGTTATCCGTTTTGCCGGCAAAATCCCGAACTCTACCAAAGCTGAAACCTTTAGCATCTGACTCTCTGTCGTCACTGTACTGTCGCGCTCCGAATGTCACCTCCCAGGCATCATTGATGACGTAACTTACATCAGCAAAAATGGCCAGGGCCTCGGTGCTGAAAGTGGCATCCACGGCATGGGCTACACTGCCAGTAGCATTTGGATCAGGGAAAAATACGCTGAAGGCATCCGTCGAAAAATCCTGATCCTTGTAGGAAAATCCCACGGTATAGTAAATGTTGTCATTGTAGGTGCCAACAAGACGGGTCTCATGGTTAAAAGACTCGACTAAGGAAGGGAATTCAAAGCCAATTTGCTCCACCGGTTGATCAACGGTGATTTCACGTCCAAAAGCCGGTGCAAAGATGGTAGTTCCCGGGAAAAAGGTTTCAACTATGGGAACCCAACCACTTACATCCGTGGGTGAAGTAGCAGACCGTTCCTGATAACTGGTGGCGCTGATCAGGGTCATATCGGGAGTAATATCCCAGTTAAAAACCAAATTATTCAGCTCATAATCTTCAGAGATATTGCCTGAAGTAAAGCCTAAATTATTAAAATCGAGCTCACTACGATTATTGGAAAGC
>JAESQX010000045.1 GCA_016764875.1 Gammaproteobacteria bacterium | reverse complement strand
TGACTTCTTTCACTTAAAGTTCCGCCTTCTGGCTGGGAATCGTAATTCGATCAAGACTAACCAATATGACAGGAAAAGGACATGAACTATTTCACTGGCTGTTTGGCGGCTATTATTGAAAAAGCCTAAACGTAGATGATAAATATTTAACTTTGGAAAAATATCCAACGAAAACGGGAAGGTTTGGTAATTTGGAGTTTTCAGGGCAGGGCGCTTAGGGGCGGCATCGCTGAGGATGAATCAAATAATTAAATAAGAGTAACTTAATTAAGCCTGCCCCAAGTATTCGCTGAAAAACAATCAGGGCAGGACCAATCTATCTAACGGAGGCTTACCTTACCTCAATAGTCACGTCAGCATCGCCAACCAGGCCGCCGTCGTCAGCGCGTCCGCGAAGTATATAGGTACCGGGTTGATCAAAAGTGACCGTTGACACCCAGCGCCCGTTTTCAGGTAACTCCGGTGGTTGCCAGTAAGGCGACCAGGGTGAGTTCTGAAATGCGCGGGTGTCTTCCCACGATTTACCTTGAGGAGGAGAAAATGCGACTTCTCCTTCTCCACGGTATAAAAACCAGCCAAAAAACATTCCCACAACTCTGTCCACCGTACCTCTTATGGGTGGTCTCATGGCTTTCGCGAATCGCTCCTCTGGAGTGTCATCGTCACTAAAGGCACCAAGTCTGTAGTAGCGGGGATTTGGTTTGCCATCATCCTCGACTGTTACTACCAACTCCACGGGTTCACCAACCCTGGCTGTGCGCATTTTGTCCCCGTGCAGGGTGACTGTGGGTGGTTCATTGGTCTGTACGTCTTCTGCATTATTACTACCGCCGCCAACCGTTCCGCCTTCCGACATCATAGTAATCGGCTCAAGAGTATAGTCTTTGCGCAGTGTTCCGTAGGCTTGCTGGGTTACACCCTCCCTTGTTATCAGTGTCCAGACAAGTTCCTTGCTGCCAAAATCAGCGGGGATGTTAACCGTAAACACATAACGGTTACGACGTGGCAAAAAGTGTGTTGGCTGTCCACGGTCGGCGGGGCCTGGAGAAAAGGAGTTATCAGATCCAATCGGAACATTCAGTTCCTCTTCCCAATTCTCATTCATATACCCAAAGAGCATGGTGAACGAACCATCGTCATTGTGATACCAGCCCTCGTATACCGGCGCGGTACCTTGCCCATCCTCATAATAGGGGACAAACTGAGCCTTGGCCGTACTGAAACCAAAGCTCACTAATAGCATCAATGAGAGTACCGGAAACAACTGGTGGCGGGCATCACATACTTTCTTGCAATAATTTCTGACTTTTGACTGCATGATAATTTCTACTCAAAACTAAACAATTGATAAATACTCGTTGGTAGGGCTCCCCGCTACACCATCTTCAACCAACAACCGGAAGAAGCCTGATCCCCTTATCAATGGATAATGGTAACGGGATCGAGACTTCTCATAAAACCCCCGGAGAATGTAATTCAGCTGACATTTCAGGGGAAAGGAGCTACTTTCTGCCTGCCTGCTTATTCTCCCCCATCTGCGCTATCGGACATATCCGGAAGCGGGAGAAGATCGGCTAAACACAACGGGCAGCCAATAAGATGATCGTTTTTGGTAAGGCCTAACCGTTCCCGGCGATCAGCCATCTCCTTCACAAACTGCTGGTCAGTCAGCGTTACTGATTGGCCGAGATGCAAAAACATATTGGTTATTGAAGCGTTACCGGAACCTGACCAGTTCCTGGCATCCGCCACATTCGTATTTGCCTGGGTGTTGTCCATAAAACCGATCATATGAACAATAGTGCCTTTGGGCAGAAGAGGGGCATAATCATCTTCAAAAGTATATTGCTTTACCCAGTTATGGTCGTAACCACTACAGGCCAATGTCTCAATCTGGTTGCCCCAGATTGCTTCCAGGCACATTCTTGCTCCCGGCCCATGTAAATGCGGCTCGAAAGAGCTGATTTTGGTGTGTTGCTGCAGTACCGTGTAAGTGTGCAGCTCCTGGTTAGCCAAATTGCCCTGAATGCTGATGTTCAGCCCATCACCAAGAGACATACGGCCTCTTTTATGTTCTGGCTCATAGCCTTTCGGGTGGAAGTAAAATCCCAGTTCCATGTGCCCGGTAGTATCCTGACCATTGGAGTGCAGGTGATAGGTTGTTGGCAAGACGCTGGTTCCGGCCTTCAGGAGCCGCCCGGCTTTCGGATCAAAAATATCCGGGTTACGTCCCAGTTCGTGAACAGGCCAATTCAGTTGTTCCAGATCCCGCTTGGCGACATCTTCTGCGGACTCCACCGTTGCCCAACTCATATGATGAAATATATAAAGACCGCCAACCACGGTTGCACCTGCCGCGGCTGAATCGGCGTTATTCACTTCTCGCATCTCAACGGCGCTAACATACCGATCTTCGGTGAGCCCAATTGGTACCAGGGTGTCGGATATCCAGGAGTCAGGGGCACCTTTCTTCACTGTAACATCACCCAGTCTAACTACCAGATCCGGTCCCCCTAGACGCCAGGCGTTGGAATCGTCGAATTCTGGTACGGGTGGAATATTTTCCCGCAGACCCATAGGCGCATTGTTCTGGGCCCAGGTAGCAATCATTTGAATCTGCTCTTCAGACAATCTTTCATCGTCCTTAACATGCTGGATGCCGATACCTCTCTCCAGGTAATAAGGCGGCATTGCACCCATTTTGTCACGCAGTTGAGTCTTGTACATGATCAGCGGTGCCCAGGGTTGAGCCTCTTCGTAAGTAGTTAGCGACATTGGTGCGACGCCCGCTGGTCTATGACATTTAACGCAATTTTCGTTGAGAATTGGCGCGATGTCGTCCGCATAGGTAACTTCTGCGTCGCTGTGTTGGCCAATTGCCGGCTGGGCGATCATGCCCATCGACAAAAAGACTATTGCCAGTCCAATATATTGCGATACAGCTTTTTTAGAGGTGTGCATATCAATTTCTCCGCTTTACTAAATAGTAATACTGCAAGTCTATGAATTTACATTAATAATAGAGTCGACACGGTGGCCTGCCCCTCTATAAACGTCATAACCTTCAGTTAAAATGATAATTATTATTCCCACTAATAAGGTGGGCGATATTGCGAGTGAACCAGACTTTCCCGAAGCTTATTGCCGCTATGACTATTAGCAGCATTCTCGGTTACATTGACCTAGAACATTATCATTAGGATTGAGAATTGTCATCGCTAAATTGTAATAAGTTGTGCCAAATCAATAGTTTTGCTCTAGTTGATTCGTGGCACATGATTTGATGAGGATATTCGCTGAAAAAAACCATTTTTTAAGTAAATTCGGCCTGTTTCACCAAAGTAACCAGATTTAAAATGTAATTCGATCCCCGGTTTCTACTCCACCCCTGATTTATCGTATATTCTACCAAGGCACTAAATGAACTTGAGTGATTAAGAGCTGCGCATTTCCTTATTCATATGAATAGTCTTACAAGTGATTCTGAAGCAGTACTGAGACTTACGATTTTTATTATCGTGTTTTTAGCGCTGGCAATACTTGAGATGATATTTCCTCGGCGCAAATTAATGATGTCGAAAAATCGTCGCTGGTTCACCAATATTGGAATGGGTGTATTTAATACTGTTCTGATAAGGGTAACTATACCTCTAGCCGGCGTGGGAGCTGCGCTGTTTGCGCAGGATCGAAACTGGGGTCTGTTAAATTTGATTGATGCCCCTGACTGGGTCAGCATCGTGATTTTTTTGCTTCTATTTGACCTAGTAATTTACTTTCAGCACCGAGTATTTCATTTTATATCCCCCCTATGGCGTCTACATCGCATGCATCACACGGATGTTGACTATGACGTTACTACCGGGAATCGTTTTCATCCAGCATCGATACTGATTTCAACCTTGATTAAACTGGGATTGATTTTCTTAATGGGGCCATTACCTGTTGCTATTGTTGCCGCGGAGGTTTTATTGAACATAACCTCTATGTTTAATCACAGTAATATTCGTATTCCACCCAGATTGGATACCCTATTAAGATATTTAATAGTTACCCCTGATATGCATCGAGTTCACCATAGCGTTGAACACAAGGAACATAACAAGAATTTTGGCTTCAATTTCCCCTGGTGGGATCGTCTATTTGGAACCTACCTGGCGCAACCGGAAAGTAGCCATGAGACCATGGAAATTGGGATTCATGGGTTCCAGGATAACAAGTCAGCCAGTTTCATACGTCTTCTCATTCAGCCATTTTATAAATAGGCTAAACACCTGACAATGAAAACGCATTGAGCATTGGTAAATACAATTAATCAGAGGGTTTCTTGGTATTTTCGCACTATGAATAAGCATCGTGCTGATTACGTTCAGTAAACGACTTGGAATTATGTTCAGTGAAAAGGGGTGAATGGCTGAAGGTGATAATATAGTGCTGAGAACCAGCCCAATTAACTGAACCTTCGCACAGAAACTGTCCAGGCTATGCTGTCTGAACTCATGGTTCGTGGGGTTCGTATTGAAAATACGGAAAGCGAATTAGCTTGATAGGATGAAGGGG
>JAESQX010000044.1 GCA_016764875.1 Gammaproteobacteria bacterium | reverse complement strand
TTTGCATGACAAAAATTAGGCCCTCGGCGACTTCTTCTGACTTACCCGCGCGTTTAATTAAATGGGAAGCTGTCATGGCTTTGAGCGTTGCTTCTTTTTTATCGCCCAGCCAGTCGGTCATTGCCGTTGAAACAGTGCCAGGTGAAACTACATTTACCCTGATAGGTGCCAATTCTACTGCCAGACAGCGAACCAGGTTTTCAACAGATGCACCCACACAGCTCAATGCCGACTGAGCCGGGACAAATTTTCTAGCCGGTGAGCCACTCACCAGTGTTATTGAGCCTGCCTCCGCCAGATAAGGCGCGCCGATTCTCACTACCTTGGCATACCCCCACAACTTGTCATACGCCCCCTTGAACTGATCCTCGGTTTGTTCGAGAAACGGTTTAAGGGTTCTTTCACCACCAATGGCAGCAGAAACCAGGTGATCTATAGTGCCCACCTCCTCAAACAGGGTTTTTAGCGCTTCCCCATCATGGGTGTCCAGCTGCACTACCTTGAATTTGCCATCGGCCGCTGTCCTGGCTTTCTCAAGATTGGCTTCGGTTCTGCCCGCTGCCCAGACATTAGCACCCTGTTCGCTTGCTGCCACCGCCGTAGCAAGCCCTATTCCCGAGGTGCCACCAATGATCACAATATTCTTGCCCGCCAGCTTATTTGAACTCATCAACCCTTTCTCCTGTTTATTTTCTTCATATCTAATGGTGTTTCTGCTTAAGCACAATCCCTGTATTCAACCCTTATATACTATCTGTATATCTGATCGTGCAATGACACAACAAGTTATCAGACGCTCTGCCGTCACACCCACGCCCCAAATTGAGAGGCGTTAGAGCCGCCGATGATTGACCCCTTAAGAAGGGACAAAATTTTATCACAAATCAATGATTCCAAGGTGTCCATGAAGCCGTATATTTACACAGCACCGCCGCGGGCAACTGTGAACTGACTTGTAGAGCTGATACACTTGCCGTTCCTAATTCGACCCACAATTATCGTTGGATTGAAGTCCGGATCGAGCCAAAATGGAGTTCACCATGTATCGAACCTTCACCTTTTCATTCGCCCTGCTGTTTCTTTTCGCATGTAGCTGGGTTCAGTTAACCAGTGAAGGTCGCACCGTGCGCCTGGCAACCGAGTCCGAAGTCGCAAACTGCTCAAGGATTGGAACCACAACATCTGCCACCACCAGCAGGCTTCTGGTGGTGGAACGCGGCGGTGGGACGGTGCAGGGTGAACTGGTGACCCTGGCCAGAAATGAAGCAGGCCTAATGGGAGGAAATACCATCGTGGCTGGCAGCACCATCGAAGGCGGACGCCAGCAATTTATTGTGTATCGTTGCCCTTGAACCTGAAATGACCACTCCTGCAAGGGCATTCTTCCCTTGCAAGGCGGGATAAATTTTTTTAAAGCTGAAAACCTGCTAATACTTCAGCGGCCTGTCAAATATCTCCCTGTCAAATTCGCCTTCCCAGTTCGCCACGGCCGTAGACACGCTCAGATCACCTGTTACATTAACGCTGGTACGCAGCATATCCAGGGGTCTGTCGAAGGGAAGAATAAATCCTATTACTATTGCGATCTGTTCAGGAGAAATGCCGATAGCTTCCATTACCGCGGCCATTAGAAATAAAGAGGCACCTGGCACCGCTGCGGTGCCGATGGAAACAATGGTGGTGGTCCCGGCAATTATGCCATAGTCAGTCATGGTTAAATCCAGGCCATAGGCCTGGGCGGCAAAAACAGTCACTATACCCACGTATAGCGCTGTTCCATCCATATTGATTGTTGCACCGAGGGGCAATACGGTAGAAGCCACCACCGGCTTTATTCCAAGATTTTCTTCAGCCACGGACATGGACATGGGCAAGGTGGCGGAACTACTGGAAGTTGAAAATGCCAGCAACATGGCATCCCGGGCACCCCTGAAAAAGTTGGCCGGAGACAGTTTCAGCATAAACTTCATTATACTGCCATGCACCAGAACCACATGGGCAACACAGCCGATAAAAACGGCCAGCGCCAATCTCACCACATCCAGCAATGCTGCCGCGCCCTGAGTGCCCGCAACCCAGGCAATAAGTGCGAATACACCAAAGGGAGCAAATTCCATCACCCAGTGAGTAATTTTCAGCATGGTCTCCATGCCTGCATCCATAAGGTCAGCAACGGGCTTTCCCTTGTCACCAATAGTGAGCAGGCTGATGCCCACCAGTAGTGCAAAAAATATAATGGCCAGAATATTGCCCTCCGCCAGAGCCGCAATGGGATTCTCCGGGACAATACTCATCAGACGTTCTGACAGGGGAATGGCTTGCTGTATCTCCCCTGGGACTGCATTTGACAGATCAACCCCAACCCCGGGCTGCAATACCGCTGCCAGAAACAGCCCCATTATGATGGCGGAAAATGTAGTACCCATGTAAAGCGCCAGTGTCTTCACGCCGAGGGAGCCCAGTTTGGAGGGGTCCCCCATGGAAACAATCCCGGAAACCAGGGTGACAAATACTAGAGGCACCACTACCATACGAATCAAGCGGACAAAAAGATCACCGACCCATCGAATGGATTCCGCCCCCTCACCCCACAGCGTGCCCGCAATCAGACCCAACACCAGAGCCATCATGATACGTTTCCAAAGCGCTATTTCGAACCAGGTTCCAAGCATTTACTTCTCCGGTAATTATTATCTATTCAGGAATCTTACATCCGCTTGTGACAATTTAGAAAGATCTCACCTACTATACAGTGGGATTTGTCGATCCTGAAAAGCCTGTTTTTTAGCTTGCGATCAGACTATAGAAATTCATAACATAGTTCCACTACTGTGAGGCTATCATGCGAGGCTTGTATTGAAAGACTGGATTAAAGGAGAAGTGGTCGAAAATATCCACTGGACTGAAAACCTGTTTACATTACGGGTTAATGCCGACGTAAACATATTCACCGCCGGACAGTTCACCAGCCTGGCCCTTGATATTGATGGCGAGCGTATAGCGCGTCCCTATTCCTATCTAAGCGCACCAGATGAAAGACCTGTGGAGTTCTTCTTTTACACCGCCACTGGCGGTAAGCTATCCAACGCTCTGGTAAAACTAGAAAGCGGTGATCATTTATGGATCAAGCAAAACGCCAACGGTTTTTTTACTCTCAATGAAGTGCCGAATTCCAGAGATTTGTGGATGATGGGTACGGGCACAGGTATTGCGCCTTTTTTATCCATACTTAAGACCAAAGAACCCTGGGATCGCTTCGAAAATATTGTATTGGTTCATGCCGTGCGTACCAGTGCAGACCTTAGATACCTGGAAATTGTTCAGCAACTGCAGCAAGAATACAAAAATCGCTTCATTTTTCAGGCCTTCGTCAGCCGTGAATCTGTAGAAGACACCCTGCCGGGGAGGATTCCTCCTGCCATTGCAGACGGCTCTCTGGAACAGGCCGCCCGTCTGAAGCTGGATATAACCCGCTCTCAGGTTATGTTATGTGGCAATCCGGATATGGTGAAAGACACTATGGAAATTCTGGCCAGTCGCGGCCTGAAGAAAAACCGGCGCCGTACGCCCGGTCAGGTTACGGTGGAAAACTACTGGTAATCAGCCGGCATACTTCGCCCTGCTGACACATTCTCAAAGGCCAGACCAATATCAACCAGTTCCTGCTCGGAAAAGCTGACTCCGATAAAAGTTATTCCCGCCGGCTCGCCATCTTCCCGATAGCCCATGGGTACGGTTAAAGCCGGATAATTGGCGCTTGCAGCAAAGGCCGCATGGTAATTATTGATGGACAGCAAGGCATCCAGGTTTTGTGTTCGCAGCGGTGTCGACAGTGCTTTGGTTCCACTGGCGCGTAGTTGATCCCGCATGGCGTTTATCTGCCCGGGGTTATAATTCGCTGATTCCATAACATTAAAATGACTCTGCCCATAAGGCATCCTCAGCTCCCTCTGCATCCGGTTAAATTTGACCACATCGCCCACGGTTTTTACTTCAACATCATCGCCTGCGATCCGGGTCAGGTAATCGGCCAGATAAATTTTCATTTCAGCTTTAAGAAACTCCCCAAAATTCTCCAACACAACATCAGGCATCTCTATTTCAATGAGTTCAGCGCCAGATTTCCTTAATGTGTCAACTGCCCCCTTATATAAATTATCTTTGACAAGGTTAGGAAAATAGCCCAGGCGCATATCCGCCAGCGGTCGCTTACGAAGCACTAATTCAACGTCTGCACTTAACAGAGGCATGGCGAGATCCTGCCTATCGTAGCCACTCATGGCGTTAAACAGGATTACGGCATCGGTAACATTTCGAGTAATAGGCCCGGCGGTGTCCAGGGTGCTGGAAATGGGGATCACGCCCGTTCGACTCAGCATTCCGGTCGTTGGTTTCAGCCCTACCAGAGAATTAAGACTTGCCGGAGAGAGAATTGAACCGGATGTTTCGCTGCCCACAGCAGCGGCCGCATAATTAGCCGCAACCGCAGCAGCACTACCGGAGCTGGAACCACCAGACTCTATCTGCTTACGCCCGTAGGGGTTCAGTGTTTGGCCCCCAAGAGCACTGTAGCCCAGAGGACATCCGTCACAGAATAAATAAGCCCACTCACTGAGGTTGGCCTTGCCCAGTATGATAGCCCCGTTGGCCTTCAAACGCCGGGTGATAAAAGCATCCCCGGTGTTGTTCTGTTGCAGAACAACCGCACCCGCCGTGGTGGGCATACCTCTTACCCCGATATTATCCTTTAACAAAATGGGAATCCCGAACAGGGAGTTCTCATCTATTGCCACACCTTCCACAGTACGAGCTCGATCTTTACGCCGGGCTTCTGCGATAACATCAAGGTTAATGGCAATTATGGCGTTGAGGGAACGGGTATTATCACTCTCAAACAAGCGGATGCGATACAGGTAAAATTTTACCAGGATTTCGTAACTTAGCCGCTGTTCTTGCACAGCAAGCTGCAAAGCGGGAATATCCTGGTCCATTATCAAAGGCTTCAGGGTTTCGTATTGCTGCGCGTCGAACCCTGAAAGCTCTTCGGTAAAACTTGACCACAGCAAATTTTTATCCAAATATTTTGAATTGAGCAATTTAAATCGCATGCGGGGCAATTCATGCTCGGCCTGTAATCTCAGCTCCTCTGACTCATCATAGGGTTGCCATTGGAATGATTGTTCCGGGCCTTGTGCCAGAGCATGCGGCGTCACAATGCCGAGCAACAAACAGGCCATACCTGGGAAGATCAATTTCATAGGAAGAGAATGAGGGAAGCAAAGAGACCAGCAAAGGGGCTCGCCTGCACTTTCCTTTTGCTTTTCCATTTGCCTTGCAAGCAGGCTTTACTCATGGCGCAAAGCCTCCACTGGATCCATCTCCGCGGCACGAATCGACGGATATATTCCGAAGACTACACCGATTAAAGCTGAGATAGAAAAGGCAAGAACCGGTGCCATGGGTGTTACGATCGTAGTCATACCCCACACCGCTGAGATTACGAATGGAATTATGACCCCCAGTATTACGCCTATAATTCCGCCGACGCCGGACAATATCACCGCTTCGGTCAGAAACTGCGCAATAATATCCCGTTTCCTGGCCCCCAGAGCCCGGCGAATTCCAATCTCCCGCGTGCGTTCAGTAACACTGGCCAGCATGATATTCATGATGCCTATGCCGCCCACGAGTAAGGAAATACCTGCAATCGCACCGGCAACAATCTGATCGCGAAACGCACTCTCCTGGGCCTGTCTTAACAGGGCAAGTGGCACCTCGACAGCATAGTCCACATTTTTATGTCGGCGCCCCAGAATTTGCCCGATAATTTCACCCACCTCAATGACCGCGTCCTGATCATCAAGTTGAATAATTGATTCATGCAGCTCAACTGTTTCCATTTCCATACCACCTGCTGTCTGCCGTATCGTGGTTTCACCAAACCGGCTTTTTGACGAGGTGATAGGAATGAATATACGACTCGGTGCTGCATTTGAACTACCAGCCTGGTTTTGCCCAAGGTTGGAAAATCCCTCCGACTCCATGATACCCACAACATTGTAGTAATCACTGTCAATCTTGATAGATTGACCAAGGGGGTTATCGATGGGAAACAGAACTTTTGCCACTTCGTCACTCAGTACAACCACATTGGAATGGTCTCTTACCTCAGCTTCGGAAAAGAAGCGTCCTGCACGCAAGTTATAGTTCCGTGAAACGGGATAATCAACCGATGTCCCTACTACGTCGGTGTTCATGCTGATACCCAGGTTCCAGATGTTCTTTTTTACAATTCGAGACGAAATAACATTGGTTACCCCGGGAATCGTCACTCGGATGGTTTCAACATCACCATAGGTTAACCCGTAAACTATCGCCTGAGGGCGGCCAAATCCCCGGCTGCTGCTTTCTTCAACTTCAGCTGGTTTTACACTTTTAAGCAGAATGTTATTTGCCCCAAGGTCCCTGAACTGCTGTTGCGCTTCATAGCTGGAGCCTTCACTGACTGCCAGCATGGCAATAACAGCCGCAACACCTATGACAATACCAAGCACGGTCAATAAGGAACGCAAGCCATGGGAATAAATGCTTTTTATACCAATCTGGGTAATCTTTTTGACGCGGACAAAACTGATCCCGCCCCGCGACAGCTTGCGAGACGAAGGTTCCGAATATACAGGGGGCTCAGTTGTTACGCCGCTCATCACTCTCCACCCTCCCATCAAGTAGGCGAACCCAGCGATCTGATCGCTCTTCCAACTCTTCCGAATGGGTTACCATGATCAAGGTCTTGCCTTGCTCATGTAATTCATCAAATATATTCAGTATCTCCGCCCCCGATTTGGAATCAAGATTACCGGTTGGCTCATCCGCCAGAATTATCAACGGATCTACCGCCAATGCCCGGGCGATAGCCACCCGCTGCTGTTGCCCCCCGGAAAGTTCGAAAGGCTTATGATCCACCCTGTCTGCCAGGCCGACACGTTCGGCCAGACCCATGCCAATTTCATGACTTTCCGCTTCTGAATAGCCCTGGTAGAACAGAGGCATCTCTATATTTTCCAATACATTGAGTTGCTGGATCAGGTTGTAGGACTGAAAAATGAAACCCAGGCGCGCGCCACGTATGCTGGACAACTCATCATCTTCCATTTGCGAAGTGTCTTCATTTCCCAGGTAATACTTGCCGTCAGTGGGTTTGTCCAGGCAACCGAGAATGTTCATCAAAGTGGATTTTCCGCAGCCTGACGGGCCCGTGATACTGATGTAATCGCCGTGGTAAAACTCCAGGGAAATACCATGCAGCACTTCCACCGAAAGCGCTCCCATGTAATAGGTCTTATGAATATTTTCCAGAGTGGCCACCACTGGTTGGCCTGCGATTACAGCAGACTCTGGCTTGATAATGGATTCAGACTGAAGCGGAGTCATATGCAAGCCAGAAATACCACCTATACACCAATGTCGGTAAGGCTCTGTTGAGGTGGCAGAAGAAGAACCTGTTCGCCTGCTCTGAGGCCGTCATTAATCTCAATAAACTGCTCGGAGAAAGCACCCACTTTCACCTCTCGTCGCTGAACACGGCCACCGCTGGAAACGTAAACCACATGTATGTCGTCAAAGTAAGTTACTGCTTGTATAGGCACATACACCACATCCTCAAGGCTCTTCACCAGGATATCCACTTCGGCGCTCATTCCCGGCCGTAGCCACTCATGGGTGCCATCGATTTTGATGAGTGTGGGGTAAACCTTTAAATCCGGATTCATAAAGGCATTGGCAGAGTCCGCCACCACGGCTACTTTTATAACCACACCGGTCAGCGCCTCATCCGGAAAGGTGTCAACTGACACTTTTACTGACTGGCCAATGGCGACACGCTGCACAGCAGACTCATGTATATTTACTTTAATTGCCATTTCGCGCATGTCGGGAATAGTCAAAATAGGCTGTCGCTCTCTTACTGTAGCACCTTCCTGAATCGCCTCCTGGTTGCTACTGCTGCGAAATCGCATGGTATTCTGATTCGCGGCACCATAAACAACCAGCCCCGGTCGCTCGGCAATAATCGTAGCCAGTTCGATCTGTTCATCAAGATCCGCCAGCTTCACCCGTTCAAGGTTGAACTTGCGCTCTGCCGAGCTAAAGCGTGCTTCTTCCTGGGCTTGTTCGGCGATATTTCGCTTCAACTGCCGCTGATAGCCCATTACCGCATTTTCAAAATCCGACAGCTTTTCTTCGGCATCTTTAGGAAAGGTGTATTGAATATACAATCCAAGCGCCGTTTCTTTGGCTTCCTGTTTGTTGTTTGCCTTGCTCAGGTTCAGTTCTTCGGCTTCCAGTTCGGTTGGAGTGATGAATCCTCTTGCCTCCAACCGTCGCTGGCCTTCAATGCGATCCTGGGCCAACAAATACTCTTCCTGGGCCACCTGCAACTCATCCTGCAATGACCGTAGTTGCTGTTTTGCTTCGCCATCTTCCAGCTTGTCGATATCGGCATAGCGGGTGAAATCCAACTGGTCGCGAATAACCATATAACTGTCATCCATCAATAGCGACCCCACGGTTTGCAGCCTCTGAGGCGATGTTTTCCGCAGCGACAGTTGCTTCGGCTCCACACCAGCCGGGATGCCATCTTCGACCGTCCCCCCTGTGCTACCACCAAAACCACTCCGGCTTCGCTGATCCGATTGTACGCCACCGGGGGAACCGCGTTGGCTGAAGCGCCGCATGCGTTCCAGCATTTCCGCCGGTAATTCACCGCCGTTTTCCGCCATCATTTGCTCAATACGTTCTCTGACTTGTGGTGGCATAAATTCCAGATTGGCTGGATCAAATCCTGAAGAGGCCGGGCTACTTTCCCCCTGTTCAACGCCTCGCGGGGGACTGCTGTCGGGCAACGTAAAGGCGGCTATATCTACCTCTTCCGCTTTAGCCAGGCGCTCCTCAATTTCCAATTTTGTAATGATCTGATTAACAATGTCACCCCCTAGAAACTTTGCGAAATCCAGCCGCGCAAAACGCATCTTCTGACGGGCATCGTTAAGATCGGTCATGTTTTGATTAAGCTGTATTTCGTACTGGGCTTTTCGTTCGATGTAGGTTGCCTCGGCCGTTTCAACAGCGATTTCCTGGTTCAGTTGCTGATCAATCAGCTGGGCTGTATCCAGTTCAACCAGAACCAGCCCTGCCGCCACATCCTCGGTCGTAACCCGGTAACCCTCTTCCACTATATTGAGAATCTTTACCCCTTCACGACCTTTTATTCGAGAACGTATTTCCTGGGATTGCAGTGCTTCAAGAGCGCCCCCTTCAAGCACTGTAATATCCAGGTCTCCGCGTCGGGCTTCAAAAGTAATGCGGCCAGTTTCATAATCTGAAGAACCACCGCCAACCAGAAAAAGCAGCACAAGAATCACAACTGCGCCACCTGCAATGGCGTATTGAGTCCTCTCATTGGCCGCCAGAAACTGCTTCTTAAGCGCGGCAGACTTCTCCTTGATCGTTATCAAAATACTGTCGCTACTAAAGCTCATTAACGCCCTCCTCCACCTGCCCACCATCGTCTACAAACAGAAGTCCGATATCACGCCAGAATTCCAGTTTCGAAATATTATGATCTACAATTGTGCGGACCAGATTAGTTCTTGAAGCGGTTAAATCATTCTGCGAATCCACCGTGTCCTGAATATCTCCCAACCCCAACTCGGCTCTCAGTTCGGCTTCTTCAACCCGACGTTCATTAATTTGCACACTGGTCAAATTGATTTCATAACTCTTCAGCGCCTCTTCCATACGCCGCCAGGTATCAACCACATCAAGCGTTACTTCATCAACTGCAAGGACGTAATCCCGGGTTGCCGCATCATAATCAATCAATGAGCGCCGATAGTCGTTGCGCTCCCTTTTATTGTCCAGCGGCAAATCAAAATCCAGTCCCGCTGTATAGACGGCGTTTTCGAAATCCAGTTCACCCAGGTTGCCATTGCCTGCATCCGGTACCAACACGTCAATGCTGAAATCCAGCGCCGGGTCCAGCTGATTGGCGGCTACCTTTATTTTCCTTGCACTGTCCTGAACCTGATCAAGGGAAGTATAGAGATCAAGCCGGGTCTGCAGTGCCAATTCAATCGCCTGGTCAAGACCCAGGTCTGGAGTAGCCATGCCGGTTTCAGTGATCAAAACCATCTCATTGTCATCCAGAATAATATTATCGCGTGCACTGAGACCGATTAAAATCTTGAAATTGTCCAGAGAGCGTTTGTATCGCGTAATGGAAGCGGCCCAGCGCAAATCTGCCTGTAAGGATGATTGCTCAAGACGACCCACCTGCAGCAACGTACGCAGCCCTTCCGCCTGAAACGCCTGCTCTCTCTCAAGATTCAGATTCACGGCGTTGAGCCCGGAAAAGTTGTTGCGCGCCGTTTCGCGGTTAAGTAAAACCGAATAATACTGGGAAGCAATCTGAACCGCGAAGGATTTGCGAAAACGGGTAAAATCCCTGAGCTGGTAGAGCAAATCCCTTTCAGCCTGCATCAGTGCTTCGGTCTCAATTTCACTGCCAAAATCACGAATCAGCGGTTGGGTAAAAGAAGCGAACAGCGCGCCACCGCCTGTTTCCTGCACATCGCCGGTGAGAAAGCGGGTAAAATTATTGGTAAGTGTCAACGCCAGCACACCACCACCCTTCAGTAGCCACCGGGACCCCAGACTGGTGCTCGCATCGACAGTTTCACTGGTATCGATATTACGCATACCCGTAAGTGCCTGCATATCAGCGACAAACTGATCCTGCGCATCCCATTGGTAGTCACCACTGGCACTGAAGGAAAACGTTGGTGTATAGCGGTAACGGTCAAAAGTGAGCGACAATGCCTCGAGGTAAAGCCGCTCTTTTCGGGTTTGGTAATCCTTACTGTACTGAAATGCCAGGGCGAGGGCATTATCGAGACTGATAGAGCTGGCGCCCACTTCACTGTCCGCCTCGTTATCCAGGAATTCGAAAGTATCCTGATTCAGGCTGTAAGGCGACAGGTCTACTATCTGGTCATCGCTTTCGATAGCGATACTACCGGACATACCAGGCACCCCAGGCGCCTTATCCAAAATCGCGGTGTATGCCTCCGAATCCGCACTTTGTTTGTAATGCCCGGTGCTGCAGGCAGCAAGACCCGCCGCCATCAACAAGGTGAATAGTTTTCTGAGTGTCATGGAGTCATCTCAAGCGAACGTTGCCAGCGTTACCCAGGGAACCTCTCAAGTGCTGAATTGTAACGCTTTCAATGCCGAATTGGTTTACTTAAAACGGCCAAGTATAGGTATTTTGCGGGAAATCACCGGCTACTTGTAACCGATGACGATAATTCGAGTCAGTAAAGACGCAATAGGTTGGGAATGTTATCGGTCCTGTATGATTGGATCTGTTTGCCAATTAGCGGGTAAACCGTGAATAACATCCCGCTATGGATTTATCTACAGAATCCTTTACAGTAATCAATTTTGACGTAGCGAAAATTACTGGGATCATTCGGGGAAAAGTAACATGAATAAAAGGTTTTCGAGCAAAGGCCTGTTGTATCTGACTACTACTGCACTGTTTTCTGTCCTGGCGGCCTGCTCCCCGGAAGCGCCGGATAACACCGATCAAACCCAGGCGTCACAGCTTACTTCATCGCCGGCAATGGATGTTGGCTACCAGCGCATCAACACAGCAAACCCCAACGACCCGCTGGACACCCATATCTATCAACTGGATAACGGTTTGCGGGTTTATCTGACCGAAAATCACGAAAAACCACGATTCTATGCCGAAATAGCTGTTCGAGCCGGCAGCAAACACGATCCGGCCGATGCCACCGGCCTGGCCCACTATCTGGAACACCTTCTATTCAAGGGCAACCAGAATATGGGTACGCTGGATTATGCCGCCGAGAAACCCTATCTGGATCAGATCGTTGAGCTCTATGAAACCCATTTTAATACCACCGATGAGGCGGAGCGCGCCGAAATATACAGCGAGATAAATCGTGTTGCGCAACTGGCCGCTGAATACGCCGTGCCCAATGAAATCGACAAAATTTACAACAGCATGGGAGCCAGTGGCATGAATGCCCATACCTCCTATGAAGAGACTGTCTACAAGGTTGGCCTGCCTTCCAATCGCCTGGAACAATGGGCCGAAATTGAATCAGATCGTTTTATCGACCCGGTGTTCAGGTTATTCCATACGGAACTGGAAACGGTGTACGAAGAACTTAATCGCAGCCTGGACAACAGCGGCCGGGTTATCCTTTATGCCACAGATGATTTGCTTTACAAACAACACCCCTATGGCCAGCAGCCCACTATCGGTCTCCCCGAACATCTGAAAAACCCATCCCTGGTATATATCCGGCAGTATCTTGACACCTATTATGTGCCCAACAATATGGCCATCTTTATCAGTGGTGACATTGATCCCGATGAAACCATTGCCCTGATTAATGAGAAATTCTCTCGCTGGGTTAGCAAAGAAGTAGCGGAAGTGGGTCCCTGGGTGGAAGCTCCTCTGCATGGCGCGGAACGCCGCACTGTGCAATATCCCGGTGAAGAGCAGGTGCAACTGGCATTCCGTACCGCATCCAATTCCAGCGCGGATATGGAAGCCCTGATGATGCTGGATATGATTCTGGATAACCGCACTGCCGGATTGATTAACCTGAACCTGAGTCAGGCACAGGCTGTGGCCAGTGCCGGCTCCTATCCGCGCTTCTTGAATGACTACGGTTCCCAGCAACTGTGGGGCGTGCCAAAGGCTGGCCAGACCTTGGAAGAGGTCGAGCAATTACTGTTGTCGCAGCTGGAGTTGATCAAGGCCGGCGAGTTTGAGGACTGGATTATTTCAGCCATCATTAATGACTTTAAAAAGACTGAAAAAGCGTCCCTGGAATCCAACAACGCAAGAGTGTCCATGATGCGTCAGGCTTATTTATCCGGCACTGACTGGAACCACCACATAATGGAAATCAACCGTCTGGAACAGGTTTCCAGGCAGGATGTTATTGATGTTGCCAACAAGTATTTTGGCGATAATTATGTGGCTGTTTATCGGGTTGATGCCCAGCACACTATTCCCTCGGTAGTAAAACCACAGATCGACCCGGTCACCATTGATCCTACACGACAGTCACAATTTGCAGCCAAAATTTTGTCAATGCCGGTGGAGGAAATCGAACCTTCTTATGTTGAGGTGGATCGTGATTACCGCGTGATTGAGTTTGCCGACGGAGTGCCTCTTTACTATTCCCCGAACCCGTTGAATGATTTATTCAGCTTCAGCATCAGTGTGGATGTTGGTACTGAGGAAAATAAAAACCTGAGTTTAGCTTCCGCCATCATGGACAAATCCGGTACGGCCAGTTTAAGCAATGAAGATCTGCAAAAAGAATGGTACCGCATGGGTAGCGATTTCCATTTCGGTGCGGGAGAGAACCAATCGAGCATAAGTATCTCCGGGCTGGACGAGCAGTTTGAACCCACCCTGGCTTTAATGTTAGACCTGCTACGTAATCCTGTAGTTGAGGAACAAACTCTGGAAGAGCTGAAAGGAATTATTCTTAAATCCCGGGAAGACCAGAAAAATTCACCTCGGGCCATCGCCCAGGCACTATTCCTCTATAACCGCTATGGCGATGAGTCCCCCATGCTGGAAGCAATGACCAGCGATGAAATACAAAGCGCCCCCCTGAATGAATTATTGGCGATACCGGCGGATTTGTTGAACTACAAACACACCATCAGTTATACCGGATCCATGGCCCTGGAAGACCTGGTGGCCACCTTACGCAAGCATCATCAGATAGATTCGCCGCTTCGCGATACTCCCGACTTCCGCTTTCGCACCGCCCGGGAAATATCAGACACTGAGATCTACGTAGTGAACCGGGAAACCGCCCAATCCCAGGTGCGTATTGAATTTCCGGACGCACAGTTCACCGAAGAATCCACATTGCCCGCTTCAATCTATAACAACTACTTCGGCACCAGCATGTCCAGCGTGGTATTCCAGGAGCTACGTGAGGCCCGAGCACTGGCTTACTCGGCCTCGGCCCACTACGCTCAGGGGTCAAGGGAGAATGCCGAAAACCTGATGCTGGGTGCCATCGGGTCCCAAACTGACAAGACAGTGGACGCTCTCGAGGCATTTATCGATTTAATTGACAATATGCCTGCGTCTACAGAGCGCTTTGATAACTCTGTAAACTCTCTGCTGAATCGTTATCGCACTTCCAAAATCGGCTTCCGCGAGGTCATAGGTGCCGTGCGGAGCTGGGAAAGAAAGGGCCTGCAAGGTGATCCCCGCCGAGCACGTTATGCAGCCCTGCAAATTATCACCATGGACGATTTGCTGAATTTTCAACGGCAGCACGTCAAAGATCGACCCAAGCTGATATCTATAGTAGGTGACACATCAATTATCGACACCGCCGCATTGGAACAGTTTGGTCATGTTAGAGAAGTTCAGATTGACGAGATTTTCGTTGATTAATGGAGCCCGTCATCCCGGCAGACCTGAATCGGGGTGACGGATGCCCGTCTCATAACTGATGTCCCCAATCCGGGTCAGGGCTAATGACAGCATTTCAGAACGAGTCACCACTTAAAATAAGTAATCTCCACAAGAGTTACGGCAATTTTAATGTCATTCGCAACCTTAACCTTGAACTCACGGCCAATAGTATTCACGGACTGGTGGGGCTAAACGGTTCCGGCAAGACTACGACACTGGAATGCATCCTTGGCATGCAGGAATTTAATCAAGGCACTATCGAGGTGCTTGGTCTGCGGCCTTCTCAACTGTATAAATCACGTGGGGCGATCGTTGGGATTTTTGACACACCCAGCCTGCACCCCAACCTCACCGTTCGCCAGAGCCTGGAACATGCACGACTTTTATGCGACAAGCCAGTGCGCTCTTGTGAAGATGTGGAAACCCTTTTAGGTATTACCGCTTACCGGGGGTTTAAAATTCGCCACCTGTCGCTGGGTAATAAAAGGCGCGCATCAATCGCTCACGCACTTATCGGCAATCCTGAACTCGTTGTTCTGGACGAGCCTTTCAACGGTCTGGACGCTGAAGGAGTGGAAGATGTTCTGCAACTTATTCGAGATCTTAACCACGAACAAGGAACGGCTTTTTTACTATCCAGTCATCAACTACCTTACCTCGAACAAATCTGTAGTCACCTGGCCATATTGCACCAGGGAACCATCGCTGTCAGTGGAAAAATAGAATCGCTTTTTGAAGCTCACAAAACCCAAATCCTGATTGCCTGCGATCAACCGGACCGCGCTATAGCGCTGGTTGAAAAAGCCGGTGTGGCGAAGCTGAAGAGCACCGAGCAGTCGCTACTGCAGTTTGAGTTGCTCAAAGGAGATTCAGCACAACTTAACCGACTACTGGTACAAGCCGATATCGGGGTCTCCGAATTATCACTCAAACGTGACTCTCTGGTTTCACTGTTCCACGAAATCACAACGCCCGAGCCGCAGGATTAGGGCCATGGAAGGTTTTCTTACCGCCCTCAGAGCCGAATTATTCATTGCCACTCGCAGTAACAGCAGCAGAGTGACGGTGTTGTTACCAACACTCATTGTGATTGCCCAACTGGCTGCAACCAGGCTGAGAGAGGTCGGCGAGCAGGCCAGAGATGCCCTGCTGAATGGCTCCGGCTTTGGCTCCTCAGGCCCGGTTACCAACGCCTATGGCTATTTCGTTGATGGTCTTGGTACCGGCCTCACCATTCTTATTCTTATGCTGGTGGCGCTCGCCGCTTATTCTTTTGCCTATGACCGCGATACCGGATTGATCCGTCATTTGTTGATCCGACGTATTTCCCGCTCGGCGCTGGTACTTGCAAAACTGGCCCAGCTGCATATCGTTGCATTACTGTCCTTGCTACTGCTTTTAATTTCAACCTGGCTTTGCAGCGGCTTGTTGTGGGATTTCGGGGCGATAGTAGAGGATGGTTTTGAACTGATTGGCGAAGCGGAAATTCAAACGGAAATTCTGCTTGGGATGAAGCTGGCTGTGTTACCAATTCCGGCGATGATCGCATTTGGTCTACTGGTGTCAGTTGTCACTCAATCAACTACCCAGGCTGTTACTACTGCTCTTGGCATAACCCTCGCCATGGACATTTTTAAATCAACTCTGGGCGACTATTCCCACTATCTGTTTGCGAGCTTTCAACCTTCACTGATAGATCAATCCTACTTGCAGGAAGTGAGCCGCATCGTAAGGGGATTTTCCGATGTCCTGATTGACGAACGTGTGTTATTACTTAACACATGGGTACCACTACCACAAATGTTACTGCTGGCAGCAATCTCCCTTGTTCTGGTGCAAAGGAGATCGGTCTGATGCGGGAGCGTTATTACCTGCATCGGTTAAATATTTTCAGCCTGGTTGTCTGCGCATTATTGACCGGTTGTATAAGCTACCAACCGCGCGTTCTGGTCCCCAGCCTTACCCTGTCGGCGCAGGACATTGGCCTAAATGAATCCCCGGTCGATGCCAGTAGGAATTCCGGCGTGGATTTTGGTATAGAAGCCGCTGTTAATGAAAGCGACTCCCTGTTCAATGTAGAAGTGTTACCCGGTATAAGAATTCGGGCGGTGAACCCGGGTGGTCCGGCCAATGCCGCCGGAATCCAGCCTGGTGACGTAATTCTCAGCATTAATGGGTTGGAAACCAATCAGCCTGATGTGCTGTATACCCTGGCCCGACAAACCCGGGAGGAGACCGAATTTCAGTTTCAGATCAGAAGAGATACGACGCTCCTGCAAGCCAGCGTAATCGCCCGTCCGGCGCAGAATAGTGGCGCCCCCTTACGCGAACTGTACCGGGTGGACCCTATTGCCACACGGGGCGGCTACCGGACCGAATTATTAACCATCAGTGGCCAGCCCGACATGGCCGCTGCCAGAATTATGGATATCGCCCCTGACAGCCCGTTACTGACAGATGGTTTTTATGTGGATGATATTATTGTTGCAATAGACGGCAGGCCCGTAGGTTCTGCCCAGGGCCTGATAAATTCAATAAATACAGACTATGAATTAGGTGATACTGTGTCTATGACGGTATTTCGGAATAACCAGCTGCATGAACGTGAGCTGACATTGTGGAATCCGGGGCGGCGTATCAGTCGATTATCATTACTCCCGTTACTGCAATATGAATCAACCCTGAGCCCGCAACGCACAAGTTTTTCCTTACTGGATTTCTGGTTGTTTGCCGTCTACCGATTCGATCACTCAGCAGGCGAGCGCCGCCACCAGCTGTTGGAATTATTCAGCTTCAGCAGCGATTATGGCGAACTTGTTGAAGAAACCCAATAAAGCGAAAACAATGTTAATCACAACCGCAAAGCAACTGATACTTCCTGAACTGGCAAATGTCAGTATAGCCGGCATTCTTGGTTGCCTGCTTTTGGCTCAGACCGCCAGCGGCCAGAGCAATTATGTCAGTTCAGAAATTGAGTATGAAATGGACCGAAGGCGCGTGATCATGGAAGATCTCAATGGCGACACGCGATTGGACCTGGTTGTCTCCAGCTGGAAGAAAAACCTGGGCCGGGAACTGCTTGTTTATTTTCAACTTGAAGATGGCCGTTTTTCACCCACACCCAAACCTATAGAGATTAAAACTGAAATCATCGCCGTTGGCTTTGCCGATCTTCGAGACGATCCTGGCAAGGAGCTTGTGCTGTTTGCCAACAACGGAGTATTCAGCCTTTCTACAGCAATTGACGGCTATACCGGCAACCTGAAGCCTTTGTTTGAATGGAAATTAATTGCCGATGTGCCAGACCCGGATCGAGTGCAGTATTTTCGAAATATTCGTGATCTTGACGGAGACGGTTTTATCGACCTGCTGGTTCCAGGAGAAAAAACTTTTGGCTTGTTTCGCGGAGCTGAAAACGAATCATTTACTCTTGCTGCCGAATTTTCCACCTTGAATCTACAACTTGACCCGTCGGCGCGCTCAATGGCTAACAGCGGCTTATCCGCCAACATTGCCATCAATGCCGAGGATGGAATTAAACTGGAAGTCCATTCCTCCAACCCTACCCCTTTTACCGGGTTTGTCGAAAACTGGCAACAACCCGACGATGAAACTTCAAATCTATTGCAGGCTGAAAACTGGATGCCATCAGCCATTCTGGCCGATTTCAATGGCGACAAACTCGATGACATTATCTTCCTTAATATTGGTCTTGACATAAGGGGGCAGGTCAACCTTTTGTTTCAATCTGACGATGGAAGTTTTCAATCCCAGCCTGACTGGCAAGGCTCCATCGATACCCGTGGCGACATCATGCTGGCAAATCTCGACGGTGATGGCCTGATGGATATCGTCAGATTGACCGGCGAAGGTAATGAGTGGGATGCTTACTTGTTTCGCAACAATGGTGGCAGATTTGATTTTGAACATCCGAGTCAGGTGATGCGATTTTCAGGCTATGACGTGGAATTGAAGTTCGTCGACCTTGATAACAGCGGCCGGCCAGAACTCAATGTAAGCTACTATACTATTCCTGTTGTTGACGTCATTCGCAACGCCAGTATTGTCAGAACTCAACTGCTTTATAGTAGCGATCAGGCTGAACCCGAACAACTCTTCTCCCGACGACCACAATTCCGGCTGGAAGAAAGTTTTTCTGCCAGCAATGTCAGAGGGTTGGCTCAACAGATGTCACTACGACACGATGTGGATGGTGACGGCTTGATTGATGCCCTGTATATAACAGAGGAAGGCGCGCTGGCTGGCAAAAAGATAAATACAGATCTGCGTATTGTAGAAGAGCCTTTCTGGGAGTATGTGCCTACTAGGACTATTCTTGCATTTTCAGTACAACATCTGAACGGAGATAATCTGCCAGACCTCATTCTGAGGCATGCGTCCTCTGTCACCCTGCTGATTGCAAACCCATGAAGCAGTCTACTACTTTTTGGGTACTGACCTTCTCTGTCTGGCTGACCGGCACCGCGAATGCGGCCCCGCTTGATGGCTACCGACAATTTGAGTTTGAGCTTCCGGGTAATACCGAGCAACTGCTGGTGGCAGATGCCGACAACGATGGCTTAAGCGAATTACTGGCTGTAACAGGTAATGAACTGCGAATATATTTTCAGTCAGAAGGATCGTTCGACTTTAAATCCGGGTACAAGACCATAACGTTTACCGGTGACGCGATCGGATGGGATCTGAGCTATGGTTATGCATCGGATGGAGATAAATCCCTGGCTATCGTTGCGCTGGTGGACGGGGCACAGGTACTGCTGTGGCGGATTCAGCAACAACAGATAATGGCGCCAGTTGTCTTAAAATCGGGTCTTGGGGGTTATCTGACCAAGGGAATCAATCGCTTACATTTCTCCCGGGACATTAATGATGATGGTTTCGACGACCTGATAATTCCGGGAGCCGGAGTATTGAACCTGTTAATCAGGAAACCCGATGGCAGTTACCAGGAAGGTATCACTGTGCAAACAGAGATAAAAATGCGTACCAGCCTTGATCCGGGTCGGCTTGAAAGGAGAACCGGCCAGGCCATGACTATTCCACTGATGGAATTGCGTGACGTGAATAATGATGGCTTCTCTGACCTGGTATCGCGTACCGACGAGCAATTGGATGTATTCCTCGCCCAGGGCAACGATTCACAGTATTTTTCGCCCACTCCCACTTACTCGCTGGATATTGCCGCAATAGAGGAGCGCCTCGGGGATTTTGATATCGATAAGCTGGATTTTTCCAATCTGACCGGAATCCTTGCACTTAGCCATGAAGAAATTCTTGAAGACATAGACGCTGATGGCATCGACGACCTGTTACTGCGCGAAGGGGGCAAGGTAACACTGTTTGCGGGCACCTCTGATGGCATGGATTTTGAGCAGCCCAGGCAGGTATTACGTTCCGGTGGCAACGTATTGAGTACGTTTCTGTACGACGAGGACGAGGATGGCTTGAAGGACCTCTGGCTATGGCGAGTAGAACCCATCTCGGTAGGTGACATTTTCCTGTGGCTGGCCATTTCCGGGAGTGTAGCGGTAGAAGCCTTTATTTATTCCAATGAGGGGGAACGCTTTGCCCGCAGGCCATCGCGAAAAATTACAATTGACCTTAAATTTCCTTCGGCGATCCGACTGGCAGCCTCGATCATGGACATTGCCAGACAAGCCCGGGAAACCGACAATAGCCAAATTCCCCCAAGCGCTACTGCCAATATTGACAATAATCCCAGTAGTCAGGACCTGCTTGTTCTAATCAATAATAACGTCGAGGTGTTTTTAAATTCTATCGAGCCGGTAACACGAACAGACCCTTTTCTGGATGGCTTGAACTACAGTCGTGAACGCGACAATTATGAAATCGATGTAAGGAAGATTATCAATAATGTGTCCATCAATGGGGGTTCCCGATTGAATCGCCTGCGCAACAATGGGGCCGATTACCAGATCAGCCTGAGCCAGCCGGTGGAGAATGGCGACATTATTCCAGTGGAATTGAACGGCGATGCTCGGGATGACGTATTGGTTTTTACCGAACGCAATGATGTCCAGATCCGGGGATTGCTGCTACTCTCAACGCCAATGTAATACTCTGAACTGTAAGGAGTTAGCGTCCTATGAAGAAAGCTGTCTGGTTATCGTTTGCAATCTCCCTGGTAGTGGTAAATCTGGCCGCATGGTTAGTTGAGCAATTTACCGGGTTCTATATCGTAGTGCTTTTCCGGGTGGCACTAATCCTCGGCATTTCAGTGGTTACCGCCATTTTTGTCGGCGCCTTTCTTTTAGTAAATAAATTTGAAGAAGAACAGCCTTTAACCGGTCAAACCCATAACACCCTGCAGTCTTCATCAACACCCGAAAAAACGCCAGGAAAAAGCGAGACCGATGAATAAAGTAATGGCGGGTTTCTCGATTCTCTTAATACCAGCTCTCAGCGACGGGAAAATATCACCCAGGCCCTGATGGATGTAACCCTGGGCCAGAGTCAGGCAGCAGGATGGAGCTTTTCTTGTCAATCCAGACCCGGGTACTAACACGGCTCCGGCGCGACGCATTATCATCCAATAATTCGATGCGACCAGGGCAGCGGAAAACTCGATCCAGTCTACTTTCTTATTAAACCTTTCGGTTTTTAACTGGTGCCGATTCTGCTGAGTTAGCTTTGAGAATTTGAAGCAGTCAACCCATGCTTATATTTTCCCTTATCCCCCTTCATATTTCACTTAATATCGTCTGTCACCTTCAGCCAGTGAAATTATTCTGTAATCAACAATTACATGGTTCCTGCCGCTAACTTAAGCTGGGGAACCTATGTTAAATCGTATCTGGCTCGGATTTTTTTTATTGGCATTTGCTGCTGCATTCTGGCAGTGGTTCAGTGGTAATAATCCCGATGTTTTTTCTGATCTTATTGCCGCCACGTTTGAAATGTCGGCACTGGCAGTTGAGATCGCCATTGGCCTGATCGGTGTAATGGCATTGTGGCTGGGGCTGTTTAAAATTGCCGAACAGAGCGGCCTGGCTACCTTGTTATCCCGTGGCCTGTCCCCCTTGTTCGCCAGGCTAATGCCGGAAGTACCTCGCAATCATCCGGCCCTGGGTTCTGTCACCATGAACATGGCTGCAAATATGCTGGGGCTCGATAATGCCGCGACACCCATGGGTCTGAAAGCGATGGGTTCCCTGCAGGAACTGAATCCGCAAAAGGACACTGCCAGCAATGCACAGATACTTTTCCTGGTACTCAATAGCTCATCGGTAACCCTGCTACCGGTGACCGTTTTCCTGTTTCGGGCACAACAGGGGGCCGCCGAACCAGCAGCCGTATTTCTACCTATTCTACTGGCTACTTCTGCCTCCACTCTGGTGGGACTACTGAGTGTCGCCTGGATGCAGAAATTACAGATTCTGGACCGGGTAGTGCTAGCTTATTTTGCGGGTTTTGTCCTGCTCATGACATCTCTGCTTTTCTGGGTTGCTGGGCAGGAGCCGGAACTGCTGGCCAATAAATCAGCCACAGCGGGAAACCTGCTGCTTTTTACCGTCATTATTCTATTCCTGGTTTCGGGAATACAACAAAAGCTGGAGTGCTACGAGGTTTTTGTGGAAGGTGCCAAGGAAGGCTTTGAGGTAGCCGTGCGCCTGATTCCATTTCTACTGGCCATGCTGGTAGCCGTTGGTGTCTTTCGCGCCAGTGGTTGCCTGGATCTTATTTTGTCAATGATTCGTAACCTGGTAGATTTTATGAACATTGACTCCGGTTTCGTCGATGCCCTGCCTACAGCTTTCATGAAACCGCTCAGCGGTAGCGGGGCTCGCGCGATGATGTTGGAGACCATGGATTCCCATGGAGTAGATTCCTTCGCTGCTCTCACAGCGGCATCTATACAAGGTAGTACAGAAACCACATTCTACGTATTGGCGGTCTATTTTGGCAGCGTAGGTATTCGAAAAACCCGTCATGCCATTGGCTGTGCCCTGCTGGCTGATCTCACTGGTATCGTGGTGGCAATATTAGCCAGTTATATGTTCTTTGCCGCCTGAGCCACGTCACCATGAGGGATTTAAATCCAGCTTCTGCAATCCTGCCATCATTGTGATTCACGAGGAAATATGTTTACATCGAAGCGCTTTTAACCGGGTAGTATTGTTAATGAAATTTCGATCTTTCTCTGGCTTTTGTTGCAACATATTCGGCTTAACAGTTCTGATTTTGCTCTCCTCCTGCACCGACCAGATGTCCCAAACCCGCCCCTTTGTGCTGACCACAGCAACCACCGGAGGCACCTACTATCCGGTTGGTGTCGCCATTGCCACTATTGCCCATGCCCAGCTAAGTGAAAGCCAGGGAATCTCCTTGACGGCCATAAGCTCCGCCGGCTCACTGGAAAATCTCAAACTTTTAAGGGATAACCAGGCTCAATTTGCCCTGTTACAAGGGCCCTTTGGGGCCTGGGCCTGGAGCGGAGAAGGCCCGGTAAGCCAGCCCCAGATCCATATGCGCAGCGTCAGCGCCATGTGGCATAACGTAGAGCACTTTGTATTACTGAATACCCTGGTGACCAATGGCGACATCATGGACCTGGATAATCTGGACGGTGAACGCTACGTGTTGGGCGCCCGGAACTCTGGCGCTGACAAAACAGGCCGCTTTATTCTGGATACCCTCGGCATAGATTACGAAAATAAATTCACCCTGGGTTACATGGGCTATGGCCCTACCACCGGCGCCCTTCAGGACGGCAATATCGTCGGAATGAACATCCCCGCCGGGGCCCCTGTCAGTTCCATTTCCCAGGCTTTTGCCTTGATGGGGGACCGTATCTCCATACTTAACTGGACTCAGGAAGCCCTGGACAAGATCAATGCAAAATACCCGCTATGGGACTGGTATGAATTTCCTCCTGGCACTTATCCGAATCAGGACAAATTGGTTAGAACCATATCCTCGCCCAACGTCCTGGTTACACGCGAAGATATTTCTGAAGAGGTCGTCTACGAAATAACAAAGGTTATATGGGAGAATCTTGCAACCCTGCAGGAAATTCACGCCGCTACAAATGACATGCGCATTGAGCTTGCTGTTACCGGACTTGGCGCACCACTACACCCTGGGGCGTTGCGCTATTATCGAGAAGCCGGTCTGAAAATTCCCGATAGACTTATTCTGGAATAACCAAAAGGATTTTAAAAGAGCCCCACCGATGAAATCGCCCTCACTTAAAATCGCCGCATTCCTGTTTGCCCTGTTTCATATTTACTGCAATGTATTTGCAAGCATTTCAGAATTATGGCTGTCGGCAATTCACTTTGGCGGTTTTGGCGCACTGTGTGTACTGATGGCCAATGAAACGGAAGAAGTGCAAAAGGATAAATTCCGCTACTGGAGCAATGTGTTACTTGCCGTGCTGGCAGTTTCGGTGTCGGCGTACCTGATTCTTTTCGAAACCGCATTGTATGATCGTGAAGCAGAGTTTATTTTAAGTGACTACATCTTCGCCGCTATCGCGGTACTGCTGGCTATTGAGTTTACCCGGCGCACCACTGGCTGGTTCATGCCGGTACTGGTAATACTGAGCCTCTCCTATATCCTGTTCCTTGGACGCTACGTAAGTGGCGTATTTTCGTTTCCCGGCCTGAGTATAGAAACGGTTCTTTACCGCAGCTACTTCAGCAGCGAAGGCATGTTTGGCCTAACCGCCAACATCTCTTCAACCTTTGTTTTCATGTTCATAATATTTGGCTCATTCCTATTATATTCCGGAGCCGGAGATTTTATTGTCAGCCTCGCCCGCTGCCTCGCCGGTCGCTTCACCGGTGGCGCTGGTATTGTCGCCATCGTGGGGTCTGGCTTGATGGGGTCCGTCACCGGATCGGCGGTAGCCAATACTGTTTCCACCGGGGTGATTACAATTCCCATGATGAAAAAATCCGGCTTTGGAGGCCAGTTTTCCGCTGGTGTGGAAGCCGCTTCTTCCACCGGTGGAGCATTGATGCCACCAGTAATGGGGGCAGGTGCCTTTGTTTTGGCCAGTTACACACAAATTAGTTATCTGACTATCATCAGCGTCTCTATTTTACCGGCAATTCTCTATTTTCTGACAGTCTCCTATTTCGTTCGTATCGAGGCCAAGCGCTTGAAGCTGACTCCGGAAAACGAAGAAGATCGAGAGAGCTTTACCGAGGTAATGAAGCAAGGCTGGCACTTTATCATCCCGCTGGGGGTTCTGGTTTCCCTGCTGGTAATGGGTCGAACCCCTACCACCGCCGCTGCGGTTTCCACCCTGGCCATTATTCTTGTTTCTTGGATTTCGAAAAATCCAATGAAATGGAATGACATCTTCAATGCAACCCTGCAGGGCGTTAGAACCATGATGTCCACAGCTTTATTACTGATAGCTGTGGGCCTGGTCATTAATGTGGTCACCACCACCGGGATTGGTAATGCCTTTTCCCTGATGATTGTTGAATGGGCCCAGGGCAGCCTGTTTATCACCCTGGTACTGGTGGCTTTAGCCTCATTGGTGCTGGGTATGGGCCTGCCGGTTACGGCTTCGTATATAGTTCTGGCAACGTTATCTGCCCCGCTTATTTTTGATCTTATCACCCAGACACAGTTGCTGGCCGCCCTGCAAGGGGGGGACCTACCGAGCAGCGTTCAGGCCACATTGGGATTGTTTGGTGGCGACGCCGTGGTGGCACTACGGGAAATGCCATTGGAAATGAAACAACTCATTCGCCAGGAAATGCTGGACCCGGAATTGCTTACCGGTATGCTGTTGAGCGCTCATCTCATTATTTTCTGGCTGTCACAGGACAGCAATGTTACTCCTCCGGTGTGCCTGGCATCCTTTGCCGCCGCTGGCATCGCCGGCACCAGACCAATGGCAACGGGCCTTACCAGCTGGAAAATTGCCAAAGGACTTTATCTGGTGCCTCTGTTGTTTGCCTATTCACCTCTTATTTCCGGCTCATGGCCACAGCGGCTGGAGGTTTTCGGCTGGTCCTGCCTGGGATTTTACGCCCTCGCCGGACTGTTGCACTGGCACCTTGAAATCCGGCTTAACGCACTATCCGCCGGGTTACTGTTACTGAGCGCCTTTTTACTATTGTGGATGCCCTTCGGTATTTTCTATCACCTCATCGGTGCCGCTATTCTGATAGGAGTGATACTCTGGCAACGCAGAATCATAGCCGCGACAACGTAGGAAATTCCGTAATATGTATATGACTGTGCTGGTCTACTGGCAAGACGATTGTGAAATTTAGCTACAGTAAAACGAAACCTCCATTGAAAAATCTTTCTCAATATCCCCTACCTCAAAGCTCCCTGAGCATAATGCCGTGTTGATTGCCCTGGGTTTTCTCGGCATTGGGTTTGTGATTCTGGGGCTGGGGGCCGAACTAATGGTCCGCGGCAGTTCTACAATTGCCCTGAAAATGGGCATCTCTCCACTGATCATAGGGCTGACTGTAGTGGCATTCGGCACCAGCGCTCCGGAACTAGCTGTCAGTATCCAGTCAACCCTGAACGGCCGCAGTTCCCTGGCACTTGGCAATGTAATCGGTTCTAACATAGCTAATATAGGCCTGATTCTCGGACTTATGGCAATTATCCGACCCATTAATATTGAACTGCAACTGATAAAAAAGCAGATCCCACTGGTAATCGCCAGCTCCTTATTTATGTGGCTGTTATTAATTGACGGTGAAATTGGTTTTATTGATGGCATTTTCCTTTGCTGCGCCCTGCTTGGATTTTTATTCTTCAGTTACACACAAGCCAAAAAGGATGCGGCTGCCTGTGAGCTAATCGCATCAAACCCGATAATTTCAGTGCCCAAAAAGCCCACGCCCTTTTACATTTTTATACTGATTATCGGTGTTGTCATGCTTGTATATGGCTGCACTATTTTTGTAGATAGTGCCGTTGAATTAGCCCAGCTGCTGGGAATCAGCGAGGCCGTAATTGGCCTTTCCATCGTGGCTATTGGTACCAGCGTTCCCGAATTGGCAACATCGCTAATTGCTGCTTATAAAAACGAGCCTGGCCTCGCTGTAGGCAACATCATTGGCTCCAACCTGTACAATATTCTTGGAATCCTGGGTATTACCGCCTTACTGGACTCAATCATTGGCACCGAATTTAACCTGGTTGATTTCGGTGTTATGCTCGCCTACGCGCTGGTCTTATTACCCTTTGCGTGGACCAATTTGCAAATAAGCCGCAAAGAAGGTTTCGTACTGTTGGGGGGTTACATTGCTTATATGTTTTATCTTTTCCCGTCGATGTAAATTTTAAAATACCTGACTCTGGCTTAAAGCCCCGATAACGGCATGAAATCCTCTTTTAAATCCTCCACCGCCTGATTATGGCTCAGGTAACAATTGCCGGATAATCTGGAAAAAAAGTCAGTCCTTTGCAATTTATCCATCATCGGCCCTTTTACTTCTGATACATGTAGTTGAATTCCCAGGTCCGAGAGGGTTTCATTAATCTGCGTCAGCGTTTCCAGGGCGCTCAAGTCAACCTTGTTGACCGCAGTACACATCAAGATAACGTGCCTGACTTTTGGATATTCGGCCACCATTTTGTATATCAACTCTTCCAGGTAGCGTGTATTTGCAAAATAGAGGCTCTCATCGATACGGATGGAAAGTAAATTTTCAAAAGTCTGAACCTTGTGCCGTTTAATATTCCGATAATGTTCCGTGTTCGGAACCCGGCCTACGATGGCCACATGGGGTTTCGAAGTTTTGTAGAGAGTCATCAATATCGATGACAATACGCCAGCACCAATACCCACCTCTACGCCAATTATCAAAGTCAGGGAAATGGTTGTAAACATGGCAAAAAAATCTGTTCGGGAGAAATTCCACGCCTGCTTGAATAGAGAAAAATCTATTAGAGAAAAAACGGCAACAATGATGGTGGCTGCCAGCGTGGCTTTGGGGAGCCAGAAAATCAGCGGAGTAAGAAACAGCGCCACCATTCCCATCAGAATCGCTGTAAATATTCCAGCCGCTGGTGTTGCCGCACCGGCATCATAATTTACTATGGAGCGTGAAAACCCGCCGGTTACGGGAAACCCTCCGCCAAAAGATACAGCCATGTTTGATAAGCCGAGTCCGATCAGTTCCTGATCCGGGTCAATTCGTTGTCTGCGGCGCGCTGCCAGAGTCTGGCTCACTGAAATCGATTCCACAAAACTAATGATTGAAATCAGCACCGCCGATCCAAACAGGCTTGAAATCAGTTCACGGGAAAAATCGGGCATCGTCAACCCAGGCATACCCCGCGGTATATCCCCCACCAGCTCTACTCCCTGCTGATCTAATCTAAACAGAAATGTCAGTAAAGCTGTTACAACTACGGCTAATACAGGACCCGCCTTCACCACCAGTGATGCCACTCCTGGTGGCACCCCTACTTTCAGAAGAAGCGGTTTAAGACCGATTCTCACCCAGATAATCATTGCTATGGCGAGAAAACCGATAAAAACCGTATAGGCATTGGCATGTGTAATTTCCCGGCTCAGGGCAAGCACAATATCCAGCAAATTGTGGCCTCCTGCTGAAATACCCAGAATATGCTGCACCTGGCCAGCCGCTATGATTATGGCCGATGCTGTAATGAAGGCGGCAATAACGGGATGAGAAAGGAAATTGGCCAGAAAACCAAGTCGTAAAAGCCCCAGAATTAGCAACATGGCACCAGACAGAAAGGCAAGGGTCAGGGCTGCAGCAAGATAATCCGCCGGATTGGTGAGGGCTAATTTACCAATAGCCGCGGCAGTCATTAGAGAAATCACTGCAACCGGGCCAACTGAAAGGGACGTGCTGGTCCCGAACAGCCCGTATAATGTCAGAGCAAATATACTGGCATACAAACCTGCCTCGGCAGGCAAGCCTGCCAGCAATGCATAGGCCAGGGATTGTGGGATCAACATGATGGCGACAATGATTGCCGCCACACCATCATTTGCGAAAGTGTTGGAATTGTAACGGCGTCCCCAATCCAGGATGGGAAGATAGCGGCGAAGTGATTCCACTACTGTTCCTTTTTTCTCACACTACACGCCGTTTTCGAGGTCGCATAAAAAATATTGAACGCAAACACACCAGCCCTGCTGACTCCAGAACCAGTGTCACAAAAATAGCCGCACCAAAACCCCATTCCAGAGCCCGCAGGTCAAGAGGAACAGTATAGGAATATGCTTGAAAGACTTCGCCCCGAATCTCTGGATTAGCCGAAAAAACTATGTGAAGAGCGCTTGTGTACCATGGTGCGCTCAACGCTCCTTGCTCGGCGACGATAAGGTTATAGCGGTTGTAAATATTCCGAATGCTGACCGAGTCTTCCTCAAACACTCGATCATTACTGTTTTCGTAATAACTGATAAGTTCTTCCATATTGCCATTAAACAAAAGGTTTGCCGTCGCTTGAAACCCACTTATGTTATTACTGATTTCCAGAAAGTGCGCGTCAACCCTCTTTTGATATTGATCCATGTAACTGGGCACTTGTATACCCAACAACAGGCCAGCGCCAAAAGTCACCAGTCGGAGATATCCTCGCAATAAATGGCCTACTTTCATATTGCAATCAGTTCCTTAACATAGGTATCCGAAATGATTTTAAATCAAATTCAGGTAGAATCTGAACCACCTTGGGAACGGGTTCCAATCGACTGGCTGTGTCATCCTTTGCGGCGCCTTTAAATCGTATTGAGCACATAGCGCGTTATTGTGCCAACCTGACGGAGCTACTATTAATTTGTTATCGCTGAGATTCGATTAAACTACAGGACAATGGTGGAGCATGGTAGCTCTTATCCCTGGGCAAGAAGGGTACGCAGGTCAATAATTGCAGCATTGGCCCTGGAAATATAATTGGCCATAGTCAGAGAATGATTAGCAAACAGGCCAAACCCGGAACCATTGAGGATTACCGGGAAAAACACGGTTCTCTGACTTGCCTCCAGGTCACGAATTATTTGCCTCAAACTGGCATTTGCATTCTTGTCATCCAGCACCTCGGCGAAATCAATCTCTACCGCCTGCAGGAAATGAATCAACGCCCAGGTAGCGCCACGTGCCTCATAAAACACGTCGTCTAATCGTGACCAGGGTGTTTTGATCACTGTCTCACTTTGTACCGGTGTTGATTGTGTCCCCGACTGATCTCCTGAGGTATCTGTATTAATCCTTCGCTGCCCCACGCTGGCACTTAACCGTTGCGACAAACTGCCCAGTCGGGATTCAACGGCTAAAAGCCAACTGGACAGGTTATCCGCTCGAGCATAAAACTGCGCGTCACTTGTCTCTCTATCGGCGATTCGCTCCAGGTAGGCATATAGATGATCTATTGCTTCGGTGTATTCACTTTCAGTCGGAGGAAATAACCAACTGTTGTTGTCAAAATGGAAATTTGGCTCAGCAATAATCAGGTCCGGATCTTCAACTGACTGGGACTGGGATCGACTGAATGCTTCCCGAAAAGATCTGGAAAGATCCCTCACCTGAACCAGGCTGCCAAATTCCCAATTTGGTATATTATCCAGATATAAACCAGGTGGTAAAATATCGTTGGTGAGATATCCCCCCGGTTTTTCCAACAACGTTTCAGCTACGCGAATCAGGGCTGCAGTTGTCGCACTGCCGACCACATAATTGCTTCGGGTTAAAGCAAGTTTCTCCTCAAGATTTTGCTGAACCTGAAATTGGTTTGGCTCATTACTCCAAACGAGCCCGAGTATCACCACCAAGGCAATAGAAACCAGCAGCAATGACGCCGCCACCTTATAGAAAACTTTTCCTTTATTACCGAAGGATGGAATAGTAAAAATATTCCTGACTCGACGTTTCAGGTTTGAAAATTCCATACAATCAATGACTCGCTATTGTGCCTGGGGCACCAAAAGATCTGAACCGGTTGATTTACTTTCCTGCTTAACGTCATTGTCGGGCATTCTCAGACGGACAATGGCGTGGGACCCCAGCTCGATGTTTCCACGTAATCTGTAGCCATTCACAGACTCGCGCATTATGGTATACATCCATCTTGCCTGCTCATCTTCGGGGGCCGTAATTAACAAAAAAGCTTCATGATCCCTGGCCTGACCGGCTATATCTGACAATTCACCCCGCACCTCATCCGTTTGTGCAATCAGGGCCTTCAAGTTCAGTTCAAAAACCAGGTCACCGGTATTCATCTCAGCTTTCAGCGCAACCTCTGCCTTTTCAATGTCAGGATTTTCCTCGTCAACGAAACGAGCTCGATCCAGCAGGGTCCGGGCAGTGGCAAATCTCCCATGCCGACTCGCTTCTTCCGTCAACTCGAGGTAGCGCGACACAATGTCCTTCAGCCCTTGCAGGGCCAGCTCATTGTCTGGATCATAAGCCAGCACTCTCTGGTATCGACCATGGGCATTATCATCAACCGGGGTAAGTAAGCGATCATCTTCCAGAGCATTCAGTGCATCGTAAAGCAAGTCCCCTATGAACCGCTGTCGTGCGAATGCAATCTCCCAATCCTCAAGTTCCGGCTCCTGAGCTTTATCATCACTAATCGCCACCTCCTCTGGTGCTTCGACTTCTTCGATGATGACTTCATCATCCACCGCCTGACAACCGCTCAATACCAGCAGCAGTAGAGAAAACAGGAAAATGACTCTGTACATTGTGCTGCGCACTAACATTAGGCAAGCAACTCTGTAAAAGGAAGAAACGTGAGCATATCGCCCTCATCAACCGAAGTAAACGGGGGTACCACGGCCAGACCGTCTGCCGCGCTAAGCGAATAACCAACTCCAGAGCTTTGGCTGCTGAAGAGGATTAGATCAGGCCCGTGTAGGGCGCGGCTACGCCTGACAACACGCAGATATTGCTGGCGTTCACCTGTAGTGGAAAACTTAAAACCAGCAGGTAACTGATAGCTGGCGCCAGCAATAACCCTGGCGCCAGACAACGTTAACAGCGCTGGTTTCACCAGCAATGCCAAAGTAACAATGGCGGAAACCGGGTTACCCGGCAATCCAAAAAAAGGCTTACCAAGAACAGACCCATATGCAAACGGCTTTCCGGGTTTAATAGCAATTTTCCAAAGCTCAAGCTGACCCAACGCCACCACGGCTTCCTTTACATGATCTTCCTCTCCCACCGAAACACCACCACTGGAAATAATACAGTCAGCCTTGCTTGCAGCTAACTTCAGGCTGGCTATGGTGGAATCCAGATCATCTGCCACGATCCCCAGATCCACAACCTCCATGCCCAGCGCCTTCAGAGCGCTTGCAATAGCATAATAGTTTGAATTGTATATTTTGCCGGGACCAAGCAACGCTCCTGGTCGCACCAGTTCGTCGCCGGTGGTTAATACCGCCACTTTGAGTTTTCGTCTGACTTTCAGCGTGGCAATCCCGGAGGATGCCAGCGCACTCATATCCTGAACTCTAATCCTGTGCCCGGCCGTAAATATAATCGCCCCTTCGGAGATATCCTCCCCGGCTTTGCGCACATTTTCACCCGCTGTTACCTTCTGCAGCACCGTTACAGAGCCTTCCGAAATTTCACAGTTCTCCTGCATCACAACAGCGTCTGCTCTCCCGGGCAATGGTGCCCCGGTAAATATTCTCGCGGCGGTTGCGGGAGTCAGCGATTCACCAACACTACCCGCTGCGATTCGTTGGGACACCGGCATTAAAATGGGAATGGTTTTCAAGTCAGCTGTGGTTACGGCGTATCCATCCATCGCACTGTTATCAGAGCCCGGCACATCCACGGGGGCAACCAGGTCAGCTGCCACAATTCTGTTGACTGTGTGGGCAAGTTCAACGACTTCTGTCCCGGTCACAAGCTGCAAACCCCCAAGCAGGTTTTTTAGCGCATCGTCTATTGGCGTTAATTCATTTTTCATAGTGGACATTGCAGGAATTTAAATCCGTAGCTTGTTAAGGGAACTCTACCAGCAGTTGGTATGTGTCGAAGCAAGCAATCTCAATGCAACTTACCAGAACTTGATTTGTCAGGCGTCTATGCGCCCGATTCAGACAAGACTGTCGCTGCAGAACCGGATGGCCTAGGGTACATTGACTTAATGGTGCTTTTCAGACTTCCATGCCAGGAACGTTGCTTGATGCCAAAGGTATCAAATATTTTCTTACTGGATAAAGTAGTGTTTGGTATTTCGGGGGCCACGGGCTGTCTCTCGGTGATTTTAACGCTATCCAGTAGCTGATAAATTCCCTCATCGTATTGCGAAGCATAATTTAAAACCTGTTTCACAAACTCGCTCTCTTTTTTAGTTTCCAGCCCACAGTAGTGGTACATACCCCACACTGAAGCACCGCAGTCCACTTGTTGACATACGGCAACTACCACCCTGGCCAGATCTTCATTTGCCGTGGGACTGAAACGGCGACGTATTACGGTTATCGCCCCTGCGTTTTTCTTAAAGGTCTTGATCCAGCTTTTTATGGTGGTACATTGCTCTCGCCCAAATAATAATCCCGCCCTGATAATTATATGCCGTGGCAATTTGGCTACAATCTGTTCGGCCTCCATTGCTGTCTTGCCGTACACACCCATAGGATTCAATTCATCCTGTTCGTTGTAACCCAGTTTTTTTTCTCCATCGAAAACGTAACAGCTTGAAAGGTGAATAAGCGGAAGCTCTCTGTGAGCGCAAACCTCTGCCAGTAGTGCAGTTTGCTGTTCGTTAACAACACGGTATTCCTCTTTCTCGGACTCTGCATTCGCTATTGCGATCTGACTGTTTGCCGAATAGGTGTGGAAATTAATCAGTTGGTCTGGCTTGAATCTGCTGATTAATTCCTCCAGAGCAACTTTGTCAGATGCCGCAAGAAGCCGGCCAGGAATTGACTGATAATTTACGTCCAGGTGTTTTAACTGCGCAACCAGTTCTCTGCCAGTAGGTGTTCCAGCACCGGCAATCAATAATTTCACGGGAGAACCTCGGTCAGCTTCTGCGCTCTGGAGAAGGGGCTGCGTACCGGCGCTACAGGGAGCCTTGGCTTAATCAGAGGCCCCCTAGAAGGGAATGTCGTCGTCGAAGTTGTCAAAATTAGCAGGCGCTTGTTCAGGGGCCGCCTGAGGGGCTGCGGCGGCAGGTGCCGACTGTCCGAAACCGGAAGAAGCGCCTTGCGCGGCGCCGGTGCCGCGTGAATCAAGCATTTGCATTTCATTAGCAATTATCTCTGTGGCATAACGCTTTACGCCATCTTGTTCCCAGGACCGTGTTTTCAGCCGTCCCTCAATATAAAGTTTGGAGCCTTTATGGACATATTCGCCCACGATCTCTGCTAACTTATTGAAAAAAACCACTCGATGCCATTCGGTATTTTCAACATTGTCACCGGTGTTTTTGCCTTTCCAGGTTTCAGAAGTGGCGATTGTCAAATTAACGACGGCATTACCATTTGGCATGTAGCGGGTCTCAGGATCACCTCCGCAATTACCAACCAAAATTACTTTATTAACGCCACGACTTGCCACATTGACCTCCAGAAATTTTTGCTGATTAGCTGTACGGCTAAGTCTATACCATGAGGCAAGCAATAGAAATAAAACGCCAGAATTCCAAGCTCACGTCTCACCACCTTTTATATTACTTCTTTACTCGCAACGGTAAATAAAAAGATAATGGCGGGTTTCGATTCATCACCGTTTGGCAAGGATTTAATGAATACAATTCAGGTACGAGGTGCCCGCACCCACAATCTCAAAAACATCAATGTAACTATTCCCCGGGACAAACTGATAGTCATAACCGGCCTGTCCGGTTCCGGAAAATCTTCCCTGGCTTTTGACACTCTGTATGCTGAAGGACAACGACGTTATGTCGAATCCCTGTCTACCTATGCTCGCCAGTTTCTGTCCATTATGGAAAAACCGGATATCGACCACATCGAAGGTCTGTCACCGGCTATTTCTATCGAGCAAAAATCCACCTCTCATAACCCCAGGTCCACAGTGGGTACTATTACTGAAATATATGACTATCTGAGGCTTTTGTTTGCCCGGGTCGGGGAACCCCATTGCCCCGACCATGGGCTCAGGCTGGAAGCCCAGACTATCAGCCAGATGGTTGACCAGGTGATGACCCTGCCCGAGGGCAGCCCCATTATGGTACTCGCCCCCATCATCAAAGATCGCAAGGGCGAACATGTCCATGTTTTCAGTGAGCTGAAAACCAGCGGTTTTATCCGCGCCAGGGTGGATGGCCTTGTCTGTGAGATCGAATTCCCCCCATCTCTGGAGAAAAACAAGAAGCACAGTATTGAGGTTGTAGTTGACCGGCTGAAAGTTAAAGAGGGTATACAGCAACGACTCGCCGAAAGTTTTGAAACCTCCGTGCAATTGTCTGACGGGCTTGCAGTAATCAGCTTCATGGAAGGCGAACAACAGGACATCGTTTTTTCCTCCCTGTTTGCCTGCCCGCAGTGCGGCCACAGCATCAGCGAACTGGAACCCAGGTTATTTTCATTCAACAATCCGGCCGGTGCCTGTACCGGTTGTGATGGCCTGGGTCTTAAACAGTACTTTGATGAGAGTCGAATCGTCATCGACTCGACACTGTCCCTGGCAGAAGGAGCCATTCGCGGCTGGGACAGGCGCAATATGTATTATTTTCAAATGCTTAATTCACTATCGGAGCACTTTGGTTTCAAGATAGATATTCCGTTTGAATCTCTTGCCAAAAAGCATCGCGAGATCATTTTGCGTGGTAGCGGCCGCGAAGAAATCGATTTCTATTTCATCAATGACCGCGGTGACTCCATTGTCCGCCACCATCCGTTTGAAGGAATTCTTCCGAATATGGAGAGACGCTTCCGGGAAACGGAATCCTCCATGGTTCGTGAAGAACTATCCAAATATCTCAGCTCCCAATCCTGTCCGGATTGTAAAGGCACCCGCTTGCGACGAGACGCACGCCATGTGCTCGTCAAAGGTCATAATCTACCCAGTATTACAGAAATGACGGTGGCACAGTCTGCCGAATATTTTCACACACTGAAGCTAGCCGGCAAGCAGGCACAGATCGCGGACAAAATTCTCAAAGAGCTTGAGGCCAGGCTGAAGTTCCTGGTGGACGTTGGTCTCAAATATCTCACACTTAACCGCAGCGCAGATACCCTGTCAGGGGGAGAAGCGCAGCGTATTCGTCTTGCCAGTCAGATTGGTGCAGGACTGGTGGGAGTTATGTACATCCTGGACGAACCTTCCATTGGATTGCACCAGCGGGACAACAACCGTTTACTGAACACCCTTTTCCATCTTCGGGATCTGGGCAATACAGTGATCATAGTGGAGCACGATGAAGAGGCTATTCGCAGTGCCGACCACATTATCGATATCGGTCCCGGTGCAGGTGTGCATGGGGGCGAGATTGTAGCCCAGGGCAGCATTGAAGATCTGCTTGGGGCAGAACGATCACTTACCGGCAAATATCTCTCCGGCAAAGAGTTCATCGCGATACCGCAACACCGCACACCAATGGACAAGGACAGAACGCTTACCCTGAAAGGTGCCAGGGGCAATAACCTGAAAAATATCACCGTGGATATCCCTGTGGGGCTATTTACCTGCATCACCGGGGTTTCCGGATCTGGCAAATCCACCCTCATTAACCACACCCTTTATCCCATCTGCGCTACCCGCCTCAATGGTGCTACCACACTTAACGCATCGCCCCACGACAAGCTGGAAGGATTGGAGTTTCTGGACAAGGTTGTGGATATTGATCAAAGTCCTATCGGCCGCACACCCCGTTCAAATCCGGCAACCTATACCGGCATTTTTACCCCGGTAAGGGATTTATTCGCCGGAACCCATGAATCCCGTGCCAGAGGTTACAAGCCTGGCCGCTTTAGTTTTAACGTGAAGGGGGGGCGCTGCGAGGCTTGCGAAGGAGATGGCGTGGTCAAGGTGGAAATGCACTTCCTCCCTGATATCTATGTGGACTGTGACGTTTGCCACGGCAAACGCTATAACCGGGAAACCCTTGAAGTAACTTATAAGGGTAAAAATATCAGTGAAGTGCTGAACATGACTATCGAGGAGGCGCGGGAATTTTTCGCCGCCGTACCCGTTATCTCCAGAAAGCTGCAAACCTTGATGGAAGTGGGGCTTTCCTATGTTTGCCTGGGACAAGCGGCAACCACGCTCTCTGGAGGGGAGGCACAGCGGGTCAAACTTTCACGGGAACTATCGAAACGGGATACTGGTAAAACCCTCTACATCCTTGACGAACCCACAACCGGACTACATTTCCATGATATCCGCCAATTGCTTGCAGTACTGCATCATTTACGCGACCAGGGTAATACCATCGTCGTCATCGAACATAATCTGGAAGTAATAAAAACGGCTGACTGGATAGTGGATCTGGGCCCGGAAGGAGGTAGCGAAGGAGGCGAAATAATTGCCGAGGGAACGCCCGAAGAGGTAGCGCGGAATAAATCTTCCTATACCGGGATTTACCTTAAAAAGACACTGGCTCTCTAGGTGTTATTTGTACACTGAATGTAAGGGTAATCGCTGACCATCAGTTATTTTGTTCCACACCGGTGGCCAATTTTTGCCTTTCTCATCCAGAGCCACTATTTACAGGCAGTTTCCGTATTGATTTAGATCAGGATTTGTTGCTTTTTTAGCTAGAAAATCGTAGCCTGCACATCAGCTGAATGTCGTAAATCCAGATTAAATGTGCATGTATAACCCCTCCGGTTGTATATCAACAAAAACAACTGAAACGGAGCAATGTCAGTGAATTCAAGACTAACACGCAGACGTTTTATCAAAGGGGTAATTTTTTCCGGCGCCGCTGCCTCTACTGGCGCCAGTTTTTATCTCGCAAATGCCCAATCAGGCCAATCCTCCGCCGAACGCCTGGTAACCTTAAATATAAACGGTCGCAACCGACCAGTTGACGTACTTCCTCAGGAAACACTCGCCCACACACTACGTTATAAACTCGACCTCACCGGGACAAAACTCGGTTGTAATCGTGGCGAATGTGGCGCCTGCACTGTGTTAATCGATGAAGTCCCCAACTATTCCTGTTCTGTATTGACCCATAATGTTAAAGGCAAAACCGTAACCACCATCGAAGGTATTAAAGCCGCTGACGGTACGCTACACGCGGTACAACAGGCATTTATCGACGAGAACTCACCTCAATGCGGTTTCTGCACCCCAGGGCAGGTGATGTCTGCAGTAGCCTTACTGCGATCCAATCCAAGACCAACTCGGAAAGAAGCACTCCAGGCGATGTCTGGTAATTTGTACCGATGTGGTGCCTATGAACATTATCTTAACGGCGTGATGCGCGCCTCGGGGCAATTAGCATGACTATGCACATAGGAAAAGATTTTATGCCACCTGATATCCCTGGCAAGGTAACCGGTGAGATAAAGTATGCGGAGGATTACAAACGCGAAGGTATGATTTTCGCCAGACTGCTGACCAGCCCTATGCCAAGCGGCAGGGTAGCCAACATCGATGCCTCGGATGCTTTACGAATGGATGGTGTGATTGGCATTATGACCGCTGACGATTTACCTCCCTCACCGCCTCCCGGTAATCCGGCCCTGGCTTCCGAGTATATTACGTTCGTCGGCCAGCCTATCCTGGCTGTAGCGGCCGTGTCCGAGGAGATTGCCGAGGAAGCCATATCCCGTATCCGTGTCGATATAGAACGCAAGGATTTTGTGATTGATCCTCTTGAAAGCCTTGCCCCCGGCGGCCCCAAAGCCTACCCGGAAGGAAATGTGCTACTGCGAACCCGGGAAATAGGTCCGGGAGGCACGCCTATCATGAGCGCGGAAATCAAGGATATTAAATGGCCGCAATCCGCCATTGATGCCCTTCGCGAAGGTAAGGAGCCAGTAGGAGCTGAATTTCCCAGCGAATGGGCCTTCGGTGACCTCGAAGCAGGGTTCGCGCAAAGCACCCATATTATAGAAGAGCCGTTTGTCACCATTGGCTATCCTCACCACTCACTGGAACCACGAACCAGCATGGCCTACTGGGAAAATGGTAAATGCTATTTTCATGGTTCATCACAAAGCCAGAGTGCCAACGACAACGGCCTGGCACGAATGCTGAACATTGATCCCGCTAACCTTGTTTTCATCAACGAAGCCACCGGTGGTGGATTCGGTTCCAAGATTGGCCCCTATCCCTACATGGCTATCAGCGGTAATTTCTCCAGAATGCTCAACCGGCCAGTTCAGCTGAGGATTACCCGTGAGCAGGAGTTTTATCTAGGCTCCGCACGCTCCGGTATGCAGGGCTGGATCAAGATAGGTGTTAAGGACAATGGCAAGGTAGCCGCGGTAGATCTGGTAATTGTTAACGATGGAGGCTCAACAGGCGGCGGTAGTGGGAGTTCTTCTGCTCAACATGTAACCATTGCGTACCAACCTGAAAGCATGCGTTTTCGCGGAATTTCCGTATACACCAATACTACTCCTCGCGGCGCACAACGCGGTCCGGGACAAAATGAAATGGCGGCGGTACTGGCACCGATCAGTGACAAAATTGCCACTTCCATCAATATGGACCGGGTCGCTTTTCGCCGGGTTAATGTGGCGGATAGTGATGGTTTTCAGGGCGGTAGCCGAGGACCTTTGACCAGCGCATTTGGGCGCGAAGCCCTTGACCAGGGTGCGCGGTTGTTCGGTTGGGACGAAAAAATCAATCAGCCGAAACGTAACGGTTCAAAAGTACGGGGTGTCGGAGTAGGCATCGGATACCACGGCGCTGGTGGCCGGGGGTATGACGGCCTGGTTCGCATAGCACCGGACGGTAAACTTCATATACACAGTGGTGTTGGTAACCTGGGAACCTATTCCTATGCCGGCACCAGTCGAGCGGCGGCGGAAGCCCTGCAGGTGGAATGGGACAATTGTGAAATTCACCGCGGGCGAACCGACAATCACCTTCCCCACAGCTCCGGACAGGGTGGCAGTAACACTATGTTTACCCATGGCCGTGCCAACTGGGTAGCCGCTCAGGATGCAATTACCAAATTGAAGGAAATTGCCGCCAGTGAACTCGGTGGCTCACCTGAGGATTTTGAAATTGGTGGCGAAAGAGTATTCAAATCCAGTGATTCAACTCAAGGATTGAGTTATGCTGAAGCCGCACAAAAAGCCATTGAAATGGGTGGCAAATATAGCGGCATGGAATATCCTGACGATATTAACCCCATTACCCAACGGGCTGTGCAGGGAATACAAGGCACTGGCCTGGTAGGGGTATCCAAGGATAAAATTCCTGGTCAGGGTCAACCACCAGGAATCCAGGTTGGATTTTGTGAAATTGAAATGGATCTTGATACAGGTAAATACGAAATTCTCAATTACGCGGCGGTAGCCGATTGCGGAACTGTAGTGCATCCAAAGAATTTTGAAAATGCCATGCGAGGTGGTGCAGTTTGGGGTGTCGGCCTGGCTGGTTTGGAGCGTCATGTCTATGACCCTCAAAACGGCTTGCCTGCCAACGTTGGTCTCTATCAGAGCAAGCCGCCAACTTACCTGGATATTTCAACGGATACCAATATGTCTGCAGTAAATATTCCTGATCCACAAAACCCCATAGGGGCCAGAGGAATAGGCGAACCTACCCAGGGTGCTTCAGCCGCCGCACTGGCAAGTGCGATCGCCGATGCTCTGGATGGCCATGTGTTTAACACAGCACCGGTAACAACGGATATGATAATTAACCATCTCGCTGGTAATACTTACAGCACCCAGACTCCTAATCTTAAAACTAATACTTTCTGAGGGATAACTATGCCATCACATGACGTAATGCCAAATATGGACCTCTACCAACCAGTACAGGTAGAAGATGCTTTAGCAATTGCTGACCGCTTAGCAGAAAGAGGTTGGTTGGTTGGCGGCGGACAAGATACTTACGGTTGGTTGAAGGATCGTGCAAAATCTGTCGAAGCCTTGATCGACCTGAGCGGAATCGAGTCGCTGCGGGGCATCAAGGAAACCGCTGACGGTATCGAGATCGGCGCCCTGACGACATTGACCGAAATTACCGGTAACGATCTTATTACTCAACGCTATTCCGTGCTTTCGGATGCTGCGGGTCGTGTAGCCAGCCCACAAATACGTAACATAGGTACTTTGGGAGGCAATGTTTCACAGGATGTTCGCTGCTGGTATTACCGTCGAGGTCTGGATTGTTATCGAGCCGGTGGTAACCTCTGTTATGCAGATACACCTGAAGGGATGAACAGAGAACACTCTCTTTTCGAAGCCAGTCGTTGTGTGGCCGCCAGCCCATCAGATACCGCCCCGGCTCTGGTCGCCCTGGATGCAACCATGGTAATTCAAAGCTCAGGCGGTGAAAGGACTCTGGCTGCCGAAGACTATTTTGTGGGGCCGGCTATCGACATCGAGAACACTACTGCGTTACGTCCCGGAGAAATCCTGACTTCGGTTAGAATCCCTTCTACCTGGGCCAATGCAACTTTCTATTTTGAAAAAGTAGCTGACCGTAACTCATGGGACTTCGCTCTGGTAAATATCGCTGCCGCATTCAAAGTCAGTGGGGGTAATATTGAAGACTCTCGAATAGTTTGTGGTGCCGTGCAATGTACTCCACGACGGGTAACCAACGTAGAAAATGCTATTCGTGGTCAAGCCAAAAATTCGTCTACGGCGGAGTCAGTAGCCGCCATGTCAACAGATGGCGCCAGAGTACTGGCTCATAATGGATATAAAGTTCCTCTAATGCAGAATCTGGTTAAACGCGCTATTAGTGCTTAATCAGCTATTAGATGAACTGATCCGAAAAATAAAAAGGGGCAGATCGAAAGATCTGCCCCTTTTCTTTGCTTTCGAACTACCTTAAGAAGGTCAGAACATCTGCCCCAGCAGATAAGCGCCTATCATGATCGCCACCGAACAGCCAAAAATAATAAGCACTACCGGTTGAAGCCTTGCCTCTCTTTCCTGAACATGTGCACTCATATCTCCACCTCCACGTTGATGTCTACTACTGATACATAAAGCAGGATAGATCAAAGATTTACAACAGGTTTTGATGCAAATCAGAGTTTCGTATTGCTTATAAAGCGGATCAATTCCCTGAATTTGCCTTTAATCATACGGAAGCCCTGTATAATAAACCCCTGTAGATCAATCGAATTAATCCTCTGTTCCCGGCAGTAACCAAGGACCTTTACGTGGAAAAAATCAGAGAATGTGTTGTCAGACCATCATCCAGTTTAAATCTGCTTTCTCACCAGGAAATTACGGCGGCGATGGAGACCGGCGATGAAGTGTTTCAGACTTTTCAAAATTGCGCCCTGGCCGTATTAAACACTGGAAATGAAACCGATGATGCAACAGAAATGTTGCAAGAATTTTCCGAATTCAGTATTGCTATCCTCCCGGAATCAAGGGGCATAAAACTGCGAATTCGCAATGCACCGGCAACTGCCTTTGTTGACGGAAAGCTCATTCGGGGAATCCAGGAACATTTGTTCGCCTGTTTAAGGGATATCGTCTACACACAGGCAAAAATTGAAAGTGCCGGTGGCTTTAAAATCGATACCAGCACAGGAATTACCGATACCGTTTTTCGAGTCCTTCGAAATGCCGGCATTGTAATACCAAACCATCCACCACAATTAGTGGTTTGTTGGGGAGGTCATGCCATCAACCGGCAGGAATATGAGTACTCCAAAGAAGTGGGATATGAGCTTGGCTTAAGAGGTATGGATATCGCGACTGGTTGCGGCATAGGGGCGATGAAAGGCCCAATGAAAGGTGCCATGATCGGTCATGCAAAACAAATAAAAAGCTCAGGAAGGTATATAGGCATTACCGAGCCAGGAATCATCGCCTCTGAACCACCTAATCCCACAGTAAATGAACTGGTGATCCTACCTGACATTGAGAAACGGCTTGAAGCTTTTGTTCGTCTGGCCCATGCCATTATCGTTTTCCCCGGTGGTGTGGGAACAATTGAAGAAATCCTCTACTTGCTCGGCATTCTAATGCGGAAGGAAAATCGCAATATTCCCTTGCCGATTATTTTTGCCTCGCCAGAGGGGTATGAAGAGTACTTCAACATGGTGGATAATTTTATCCGGCAAACCATAGGTGAAGAGGCCACGAATTTTTATCAGATCGTAACGGGCAATTCTGAGCAGGTAGCACAGCTTACTTTACGTAATTTGAATCGTGTGGTATCTCACCGCAGGCGCATAAATGAATCCTATGCCTATAACTGGGAGCTCAACATTCCCGAAAGTATGCAGTGGCCATTTGAGGTTAGTCACCAGAATATGGCAGCCTTGAAATTGTATCGAGACTTACCAAAAGCAGAATTAGTGGCAGAATTAAGGAGAGCTTTTTCCGGAATTGTAGCAGGGAACGTGAAGCCCTATGGAATCCACCAGATTCGAGAGTCAGGTCCCTATCAGCTGACCGGTGATCCCTCCCTGATGGAGGCTATTGATACCTTATTATCTGAATTAGTTGCCAGTGGAAGAATGAAGGTAAGCGCAGAAAATTACGTACCCTGTTATCAATTGAATAATGTAGAGAATGAAAAAACAATCTCACCGTAGAGAAAACTAGGCGTTTAAATGGTTTTCGATTATTTGTACCACAGCGGAAAACCAGTTTTCATCATTGTTCAGATTAGGAATCAGAATTAACTCTTCACCACCGTGCTCAATAAACAACTTTCTGTATTCGATGCCAATCTCATGAATCGTCTCCAGGCAATCGGACACAAAAGATGGCGTGGCCACAGCTACCCTCTTAACCCCTCCGCCAGCTAATTGTATTAAATGTTCATCGAGATAGGGCTGTATCCACGGGTCTCTTCCAAAACGAGACTGAAAGGCAATGGAATAAAAATCTTCCCGCCAGCCCAGTGCGGCCACAATCGACCGGGTAGTCTGCATACACTGTGCACGATAACAGGATTGATTTTTTTCACTAATAACATCACAGCAAGAGCCAAATTCACAATAGTTGTTTTCATCCGCCTTCTTGATATTCTTTTCTGGCAAACCGTGATAACTGAAAATAACGTGTTCAACGTTCGTACCAGGATTATCCCGAGGTAGGTGTTTGTTAATCAATGATGCCCAGGCATTAACAAACGCCAACTCGCTGTATAAATCATCAACCATCACCATACGGGGAACTTCTTCCCATTTCGCGGCGGCCTGCTCCACCCCATGTATAAGCGAGCCTGTGGTCGCTGTTGAGTATTGTGGAAACAATGGCAGTATGAGGATATCTCTGACTCCCTGTCGCTGTAGCCGACTCATGGTATCGGAAATAAATGGCTCACTATATGCCATGCCCATTGCTACCACGATTCTATTCTTACTCGGATCCAGTGATTTTTGCAGGTTCTCACACAGTTCTTCTGTATACACTTTAAGAGGTGAACCGTTTTCCAGCCATATTTTCTTATAATCTTTTGCGGTTTTAGGAGCGCGAAATGGCAGTATGATGAAGTTTCTTAAAAGCCATCTGCTCCAGCCAGGCATGTCGAATACAAATGGGTCAGAAAAGAAGAATTTATAAAACTGCCTTAACCCTCTTGCCGTAGGTTCAGCAGGGGTGCCTACATTGAGAATTAGTATTGCCTTCATAAAATTGCGCTTACAAGCCCGCTATTAGTCATGCCGTTGCCCTGCCAATTCCGATTAGTTCCGCAGGCAATAATTTCAACACTTTGATTGTAGATTTTATCGCCGCGTGAATAAAGGACTGAAACATACAAAATTTAAAAATCAGTAACTGATATTAAGAACATTGCTCTCCAGGACAGTGTGTCTCAAAATAACTACAATCCCCTGATTTGATAACCTCGACAGCAAACTGGGTGGTTTGGGTGAAATCTTCACAAACTCCTTTGCACGGATTGTAATGGGTGTATCATTTAACACTTCCTGGTCAGAATCATTTTACGAAATGTAGATTCAGCTTAAAGGGCTGGTTGCGGGCCTACGGCGAGACCAGGGTTGTTTACGTCGTCTATAACCCGATGCAGCCTCATTTTCTACTTGAGGAAATCCATGTGAAAAATCTAATACTTTCTTTTACAGGTTTGTTGCTTACTTGCGCCACCACTTTTTCAGTGGCGGCTGATCGAGTTGGTGACTTCGCATTGATCGACCACAAAGGCACTTTCCATCACATGGCCTGGTATGACGACCAGGAAGCCGTCGTGCTGATGGTTCAGGCCAACGGAGCAAAGGAAGTGCAAGATAACCTGGCGGACTTCCTCACTCTGGCAGACCAGTACAAGAATCAGGGTGTCGTTTTCATGCTGCTCAACCCGGGAATTCAAACTGACCGCGAGGCCGTAATGCGTGAAGTTGATGCATTGGGCATCGATCTGCCTGTGCTAATGGATGATACACAGCTAGTGGCTGAAGCATTGGGAGTAAAACACATTGGCGAAGCGGTAATTTACAATCCCAAAACCTTTGAAGTGACATACCGTGGTCCAGTACAGGGCCATCTGGAAGCCGCGCTTCAACAAACGCTGCGTTCAGAAGAAGTTGAGACTACCATCCAGGCCTCGGGTACCCTGATTGATTTTCCCGTACTGGCCAGACATGAGCAGACCGTTCCTTCTTATGTAGCGGATGTTGCTCCAATCATTGCCGAAAAATGTGCCAGCTGCCATCGAGCTGATGGCATTGCGCCATTTGCGCTGGACAGCCACATGTCAGCCCAGGGTTGGTCGCCGATGATTCGCGAAGTAGTACTGACCAAGCGTATGCCCCCGGGCCAGATCGACAATAAAGTTGGCCACAAAATCAAGAATGAAATGAACCTGACCGATGCTGACATGCAAACCCTGGTTCACTGGGTTAATGCTGGTGCGCCGGTAGATGGTGATGTGGATCCCCTGGCCGAATTGACCTGGCCAGAGTCCGAGTGGTCCAACGGTGAACCTGATCTGATTGTGCAGATTCCACCACAGGCTATTCCTGCGACCGGCATACTTGATTACAGGGATATTCCTATCGACCTTGGCCTGGCAAAAGATGTCTGGGTACGCGGTAGTGAATTAGTACCAGGTGATCCAAGCGTGGTTCACCATGTAATCACCTCCGTTGTGCCTCCCGAAGGCCGGCGCAATCCCCAACAAATTATAATGGAGCTGATTAACAGCTTACCTGAAGAACGCGCTCAGGAAATACGCGTCAAATTGTTTGCCAGCGCCGCATCCGGGGAAAGGCCTAAAATAGCGGAGATTATGGCGTTATTGGGCCCCGCTGTAGATGTCGGTGAATTGCTCCGTGGCGGTGTAGACGCTGATACAGCATCCATTGCCGGATATGCACCAGGAACCTCTTCTAACATGTACTCTCCAGGGGTTGGTGGACTCCTGCGTGCCGGATCAAGCCTGAGCCTACAGTTGCACTACACCACATCCGGAAAGGAAACTACCGATACCACCAAAATAGGTATCTACTTCTATCCTGAAGGAGAAATACCCGCTGAGCGAATGTCTCGGGGTGTGGCAAATTCTTTCGCTGTTGATATCCCGGCCCAGGCCAAGGATCATGAAATGGAAATCACTACCGTGGTTCCTCAAGATGCCTATATACAAAGTTTTCTGCCTCACATGCATTTTCGTGGCAAGCGTATGAATTTTACGGCGGTTTATCCCGATGGCAGGGAAGAGCTAATCATGTCAGTGCCAAACTATTCGTTTAACTGGCAATTAAGCCATGAACTGGAAGAACCGCTACTGGTTCCGGCGGGCACCAAAATTGTCGCCAGAGGGGCTTTTGACAACTCGTCTCAGAACAATTTCAACCCCGACCCAAATACACCTGTTTATTGGGGCGAACAAAGTTGGGAAGAGATGTTTATGGGATTTTACTCCTGGAAATATGTTGACCAGGGTGGCGAGTAAAAACCCCCGGAATTCCTGACCAGAACGCCCTGCCTTGCGGGGCGTTTTTTACCCCTTGTTACTGCCTGGGAGGGGGTGGTGTCCAATCACAGCCGGCACAATCTGGCGACTTGTCATTAAGTGATAACACTTCAAAAATAAAATCCCGCCACACTTCATTAGGCTGCCACACTGTATTCATATCCGCCTTGGCCTGGGCTACTGAAACATCTTCATAGATGACCCTATAGAGAAAACTGAATGCCGTGGCGCGGGCATTTACCTGACAGTGCAATAAAGTTTTCTTTTGGGTATCTCGCTGCATTGAGTCAGCAAAAGCATAGAATTCACTAGGTAGTGGATTGAAAAAATCCACTGGTACCTGCATGTACTCCATGCCAGCATCTTTAACCACCTGGTCTTCATCAGCAACTGCATTGGGGGAATTGGTAAAGGCGATATAAATAATCTTCTCAAATCCATGCTCACTTAACAGCTGGAATTGTTCACGACTTGGTTGCCCTGCACTGGCAAATAACGAACTGTACTGACGGAAGTTGACGATATCAACCAGAGCCGCATCTGGTTCTTCCAGAGCCAATCCCTGCATTGACATAAGCAGTCCAGCAGCGAATACAGCTAGTCTATTCATAGTGGAATCCCCATTCATTGCGTACTATTGTGCGATTTTACTAAGCGATAACTTTATCAGTAAGATGGTACGTTTAGAAGTCAGCCAGATTGAAGGTGTAGGGTAACTGCTTCAAATAAGTCTCGAGAAAATTCAAGTAACAACTCGTGATCGCAAATCCTGTCCTGGTATTTAAATTTCAAGGAAGTCCCGTAGGGCGGTACATGCACAAACAGTACAAGTTTTACCTCGGCATGGCGTTTACAATTGTGCTCAAGTACAAACAAGGTTTCTTCGCAAAGGAATCTGCCAGCATTCAGTGATAACAATACAGGTACCCCCCTGCTTACCAGCTGTCTACGAATCTCAAACACCGGAGCACTGCTCTTTATACTCGGCGGCCCGGCCAAAGCCACTTTTGCCGCAGGTGGATAGCCGTCTTTATTATCCTGTTTCCTGGCCCTGAGATTCAGCGCCAGGGTTTCCAGTTGGAAACAACCCCTCTTGCCCTCCCCCATGGAAATGATTATCTCAGGACGAAATTTCCTTATCGCGCGATCCAGGATTTTTTCCGGCTTACCCCATTCCACAGGAATTTCAATGCTGGCAACATCCGCGCAACCCAGATGTTGCTGCAACAACGACGCTGCAATCCAGGACGCATTTACATCCCGACCTGCAAAGGGTGTGAAACCGGTTAGTAATATATTCGTCATATAAATCAGGAAACCTGTGATTAAGTAGTCTGCTTAATGACGACTCTAACGTACGCTCTTAGCGAGTGACAAGTTGGCCACTAAACGGCGGGAATTCGTGCCATCGATACATTGTCTCTCAAGCCTGACCCCGATTCTTTAGAAGTACCCACTTGCCCCTGAGCCCTCTGGTCATATTGAAAAGTAGTTTTATAAATGTTTCTTCGTAAACGAACATTTCCGGAGCTTTCATTGTCTAAAAGTAAAAGAGGGCTACTTGATACGATACTGACTTTTCATACCATTGTTGATTAAGGCCCCAGGAGACTAGCTATGAGTACAGTAAAACAGATTCTGGATACCAAGGAACAAGCCATCTGGTCGGTTGCACCTGAAGAAACAATTTTTTCTGCAATTCAGTTAATGGCTGACAAACGCATTGGCGCCGTACTGGTCATGGAAAATAATCATCTAACAGGCATATTCTCAGAACGGGACTATGCCCGAGAAGTCATTCTCAAAGGCAGGTCGTCAAAGGAAACGCCCGTAAGGGCCATAATGACACGGGAAGTAATTACAATTCCATCCAGTCATCGGATTGACGATTCTCTCTCGCTGATGACCGTGCATCGAATTCGTCATTTACCCATTGTAGACAAGGATCAGGTAGTTGGCATTATTTCCATCGGTGACCTGGTTAAAATGGTAATCAGTGAGCAACATTCAACTATTGAGCATTTGGAAAATTACATTAAAGGCTGATCTGCTCAGGTAATAACAAGAGTATATCCACCCGTGCCTGCGGGCACGAAACGAATATGCTGGTTAATACAATCGGGCTGCTCACCTTCAGTATGGCTGACAAACACAATCTGTGTTGAGGTAGATTGTGTTATGGCATCTACGGCCCGGAGGATAAAACTTCGGAAGTGGTCATCAAGCCCGACACACGGTTCGTCCAGAATCAGAATATCAGGTTGCTTAACCATTGCTCGTGCCAATAAGACCAACTTTTGCTGACCAAAGGAAATTTCTTCATACGAATCTTTGGTTAATTCGGCAATACCCAGTTGCGCCAGCCATTGCCGAGCTATTTCTATCTGGCTGCCACCACTGTCATCATATAATCCAATGGAATCAAAGAATCCTGACACAACAACATCCAGTACTTTCCTGCCCCTGATATACTTGGTGTGTATTTCGTTGGATACTACTCCGAAGTGAGACTTAATATCCCAGACTGATTCTCCGCTGCCGCGTTTGAGGCCGAATAAATACACCTCCTGCCCATAAGCCTTATGGTTTTCACCATCGATCAGACTCAGTAAAGTGGATTTTCCGCAGCCATTGGGACCTTCAATCAAGGTGTTGTGGCATCTGTCCATTTTCCATGAAATATTGTTCAACACCAGCTTGTCCCGATAAAGCGCTGTTACACCTCTAAGCTGGATCGGGGGAGCAGCGCTATTGTTTTTCTCTGGCAGAGGGCCAGAACGTGGAATTCGGATTCTCCTGTTCATCTTCAATTGCGTAAGTTGCCGAAACTCTTCGCTATTACGAACCTCGTCCACCGGACCCTGTCGTAGAATCTGCAGGTCCTTCATCACCGCCATATGGGTAATGCCGGAAAGAATATTCTGCTCGCTCCGGCACAACGCCAGGGTGCTGTTGTCCTGATCCATCCAGAGGTTAATTAAATCGGCGACCTGGGGTTGCGACTGTTTATCAATGGCTTCCAATGGCTCATCCAGTATCAACAATCTGGCTCGTCCGGCCTGTTTGCTCAATAGTGCTCGGGCCAGCAGAACTTTCCTTACCTGGCCTGAAGAAAGAAAGCGAACCCCACTGTCACGTATCTGTTCAATGCCCAGTTCCCTCAGGATTTGTAAATCACTTTCCGTTTCCTTACGGCTGCCCACAGCCCGCTGGGTTAATAATGCATCAACAGTAGTACCCACATCCAGCGCATCTGCCATGTACTCACTCACATCGTGGCGATTATCCCGCTCCCAGAGTTTTTGTTGTTCTTCAAAAGACACGTTGATTAAATCACTTGCGGGCTCGAATTCAGGGCCATAACTGACATATCGTAGCCCCGGTAGCAGATCACCACTTATCATTCGGGCCAGCAATGTCTTACCTGCTCCGTTTCCACCAAAAACGCACCAGTGCTGGCCGGGAAGAATTTGAAAATTACCAACTTTCAGCTGCCTGGTTCGGCTGATGCGAACACTGGCGTTCTTTATGGTGACCATAGCCTGAGAATTTCGACCCTGGATTGCCATGGATATATTTTCCCTCTAATAACCTGCCAGATAATTGGTTATAATCACCAGTATCATTGTTATGTCATATAGTTGTTGTATTTTACAGGCTCTTCATTCTCGCTGTCAGGCGCAGGAAAATTACTGATGGATATTACTCTGCTGGATGTTCTCTGCTTCATCTGGTTCTTTTTTTGCTGGATAGGCTACAGTACGTTTGCCCGTCGGGCGGCAAAAAAAACCAATACCCTTTCCAGTGTTCTCTATAGCTTTCGAAAAGAGTGGGTACAAAAGCTCACTCTTACAGGCATGAGCGAAGTTGATGCCGAACTGCTCGCCAGCCTTGAGAAGCAGGTGTCTTTCTTTGCTTCAACATCGTTGTTAATACTCGCCAGCCTGGTAACCGTAGTAAGTACATCCAGTGAAGTATTTATGAACTTGTCTACTTTGAGTTTTGTCACTGCGGTTTCCATCCAGATCATTCAGATGAAACTAATGCTGTTGATAGTCATTTTTGCCTATGCCTTTTTCACCTTCACCTGGTCAATGCGACAATATGGATTTTGCTTTATACTTTTTGGTTCCTCGTTCCATACCGTGAAATACTACAAAGAGGCACCAAATTTCAGAGCCACCTTTGTAGACCGGGATTTTAAGGCTATGGCCAAGGTGCTGGACCGGGCTGCTCACAGTTATAATTACGGCCTGCGCGCTTATTATTTCGCATTGGCCGCCCTCGCCTGGTTTATTAACTCGTGGGTATTTATGTTCGCCTGCGCGTGTATTGTACTTGTGCTTTATCGCAGAGAATTCAAATCTTCAACCGTGCAGGCGCTGATCATGTCTCGAAGGATCATCCCTGCTGATAAAGACCAGGACGTAGAAACCAGGCCTGACGAATAGTCCCGGTTCAGGCGGTTGATTTGAGTTCTGAGCCCTGGTCGACCATCAGGCCTGCGCGATACCAATCAAGCCCGCCAACAACAACGACCTGATCCCTACTGATTTTCCAACATTTTTTCAGTTAAATCCCATAAACGCAGAGCGCTTTCATCATTCACAGCCCACGGTGCAACGCCTTTATGACGGGCAGCCACATCAGTTGCAACAACCGCCACATCGCAGTCCTCACAATACAAACCACCTTTGTTGTCCAGAGCCGGACTGGTTGCCGCCCACAAACTGGTGGAACACCCCTGGCTGGGTGTTTTAAACAGTGTCTTGACCTGCTCGGACATATTCCCTTGTTCATCAACCCAGCCCAGCGCCACCATTTCTTCATTATCAAGATGGCGTTGTAGCGGTGTAAGGATTCCGCCTGGATGTACAGAAAAGCCACGAATGCCCTGGTTACGAAATTTCAAATCCAGCCCCAGCGCAAACAACGCATTGGCGGTTTTTGACTGACCGTATGCTGTCCATTTATCGTAGGGCTCATGTATGAAATGAATGTCATGCCAGCGGATATCGGAACGTTTGTGGCCATTGGACGACAGGCTGATCACCCGTGCTTTCCCAGCATTCATCAGTGATGGTAATAACCCGGTGGTTAATACATGATGCCCGAGATGATTTATGGCAAATTGACTCTCCCAATTATTACCCGTTCGAGTTTCAGGGCAGGCCATAACACCCGCATTATTAATAAGTACATCCAGTTTTTCTTCACTGCTTTGAAACCGATGAGCGTAGGCCCTCACACTGGCCAGATCGCCAAGATCCATCTCGCCAACAACGATATCTCCCTGCATATCAGCAAGGGTCAGGGCGGCTTTCTCCACTGAGCGCACGGGCACATGAACCCTGGCGCCCGCCGCAACCAATGCCCGGGTAGTTTCAAGCCCAAGGCCGCTGTAACCTCCGGTTACCATTACCACCTGACCACTGAGATCAATGCCTTTCAACACCTCCCAGGGTTCGGTTCTCGAGCCAAATCCTGACCCGGTTTGTAACTGATCCGATACTGCCATGTCATGCCTTTCTATTGAATAAGTATGTGGCTAGGTTAGCACATTGAGTCTGGCTAGAGTTCTGTCAGTTTGGTCGGAAATCCGGGTAATAGCAGGGAGAATCAATACTGGCAATGGTAGAAGTTCATCTGTATAAATATTGCAGTAGCAACGCAGACCAGACAAGTATTATGCCTTCAGTCAATTTAAAAAATAATCAAAGCAATTCGAGAGCACTACCATGAGCAATGACAAACTGGAAAAAGCGGCGGACAACGGACTGATTAATCGTCGCCATTTATTAGGGCTCGGGCTGGGGGCCGCCGGAACGCTGGCAACAAGCAGCGTGATGGCCGCGGAGAGCGGGTTATCCCTGGAAATACCATCCTGGTCGAAGCAACCTGGCATCGGCCCCAGCGCCTACGGAAAGCCTTCCAGTTACACCCGAGACATCGCTCGCACCCCCGCCAATCCTAATCCACTGTACCCCGGCGGCGGCTCATCCCGGTCCCCTCTACACCTTTTACAGGGGACAATTACCCCCAATAGTCTGCACTTTGAACGCCACCATAGCGGTATCCCTGACATCAATCCTGCAAGTCATCGATTATTAATTAACGGGCTGGTCAGGCAGGCGTTGTCATTCAGCTACGAAGATTTACTGTCTTACCCCATGGTCAGTAAATTTTATTTTCTGGAATGCTCGGGCAATAGCGGAACACTGTGGGGCAACAATCCCGCAGACGGTTCTGCCCAGAGCATACATGGTCTTGTTTCCTGTGCGCAGTGGACGGGAATACCCTTGTCCACCCTGCTTGATGAGGCGGGAGTACTACCGGAAGCAAGGCGGGTTAGTGCTGTGGGCGCGGATGCGGCCAGCATGGGCCGTTCGGTGCCACTCAACAAGGCTCTGGATGATGTGCTGATTGCCCTTTATCAAAACGGCGAACCCGTTCGCCCGGAGCAAGGATACCCCATGCGTCTGTTGGTGCCAGGCTGGGAAGGGAATATCAGCGTTAAGTGGCTGACTCAGCTTAAATTGTCCGAGCAACCATCCCAGTTCCGCGATGAAACGTCAAAATACACTGACACCAGAGAAGATCGACTTAGCCTGCAATTCACCTACCCCATGGGAACCAAGTCGGTGATTACATCTCCATCAGGACTGATGGCATTAAAGCGACACGGTCTCTATCAGGTCAACGGCATTGCCTGGTCAGGAGCTGGCGCAATACGTCGTGTCGAGGTCTCAGCCGACGGTGGTCGCAGTTGGGCTATGCCATGCTTGATTCTGATCAGAATGAAAAAGCCCTGACGCGCTTTCGCATTCCCTGGCAATGGCAGGGGCAGGAAGCCGTACTGCAAAGTCGCGCCA
>JAESQX010000043.1 GCA_016764875.1 Gammaproteobacteria bacterium | reverse complement strand
TACTCAAAATGTTCTCTGCATTACTTCTGGTTTTTTCTATCTACATGGTGTTTTTCGATGGTCAAAAAAAGATAAACGACGTAATGCCCCTCGTATATGCGGAGATTGCCGATAGCGTAGAAAATATTTTTTGAGAAGAAAATGCTCAGTAATGCCTCCGCATTGAAAATAACGGGATGTACTGACACCGGCCTCAGCCGGGATCTTAACGAAGACTATATTGGCTACGATTCAAACAGTGGTATTGCTGTTCTGGCCGACGGCATGGGTGGCCATCAGGCTGGTGAGATTGCCAGCAAAATGGCCGTTGACGTGGTGTTGAACCAGTTAAAATCGTTGCTCAATGCACAAACCAGCAGAGCGATAACTGGTTCGCAGATGTTAGGCTTCGTATCCAATACAATTTCCAGTAGTAATCGCAAAATTTATGAAGCTTCCGAGGCCAGCAGTGCTCGCAATGGAATGGGAACCACCGTTGTTGCAGCGGTAATAAGGGATTCTCGTCTTTATGCCGGTCATGTGGGTGATTCTAGACTTTATTTACTGCGTAACCGAAAGTTAAAACGAATTACCAAAGACCACAGCCTGGTTCAGGACCTGGTGGATAAAGGGTTTTATACTGAAGACGAGGCACGGGATGCCTCCATAAATCATGTTGTTACCCGGGCCCTGGGTACATCGGAAGATGTGAAAGTGGATATTTTGCAACAGCAGATCCGGCAAAATGATTTATTCCTGCTTTGTTCCGACGGTTTGTCTGACATGATATCAGACGCCATGATTGAACAGGTTTTAGCCCGGCCTAATGCAAGTCTCGACAAAATAGCGAATAGACTTGTGGGCCTGGCGAACCACTATGGCGGCAAAGACAATATTTCCGTAATACTTATAAAAGTAGAGTCTTTGCAAAATGATTAAACGCCAGATGACACAACATTCAGACAGTTACACAAAGGTGAAACCCAATGCCAGGTAAACTAGAACTCAGTTTTAACGCCAACAAAATTGACGAGTACACTCTCGATACGGAAATACTGACTATCGGGCGCAAAGACGACAATGATGTTCGAATTCAAAACCTCGCAGTCAGTGGCCATCACGCCAAATTATTAACCATATTTGAAGATTCTTTTATTGAGGATCTCAATAGCACCAACGGAACGTTTGTCAACGGCAAAAGCATCGACAAGCATGCCTTGAGAAATGGCGACGTAATTAATATTGGCAAGCACGAATTACGTTATGTGAATTTTAACAATAAAGCCGATGAAGACTTTGAAAAAACCGTTTTCATTGGCGCCAACTCGGTTAAATCAGCATCACAACCCTCTGCTAATAATTTTGCAAACCGACTTAAAACCGCCAAACTTCAACTTTTGAATGGTAAAAGCGCAGGCAGGGAACTCTTTATTGAAAAAGAATCAATCAAACTTGGTAAGCCAGGCCTACAGGTTGTATTGATTAACAGGCGTCCCGATGGACATTTCATCGTGTGTCTTGAACAGTCTGAAGAAAGCGCTCCGCTGATGGTAAATGGGGCCGAGATTGGTTCCCGATCCGTTAAACTACAGAATCATGATGTTATTGAAATAAATAAGCTGAAGATCGAATACTATATGGGCACTTGATTTTCAATGTAGCCCATAAAATTTTCTTTGTAAAAACCCGCACACCAGTGCAAATTTAAACCACTACATTTTCACCTACCCCTACGAGCCCCGATTCGAAATAATAGTTCAGCAATGACACGGCGATTAGTTCTCTGCGAATCGCTGCTCCGCTCGCTTGACCGGCCACAGAATTTGCTCTTCAGTCAGTTGATAAAGTCGTCTTAAATGTCCCCGTCGATCAAGCCCTGGCGTACTATCAGATGTAGCCACAACTACCAGTTCATATTCCTTCACCACAAAGATTAACTGGCCGCCATATCCCCAGGCCACTGGCACCAGCATATCTGCCAGCTCCCGTAACCACCAACCATAACCGTAGAACCGTCCCTGCCCCCGGGGAGATGTCGCATGTGCCTTGTGTGATTCACTGACCCAGTGTGGAGAAATAATCTGTTGCTCATTGAACTGTCCCTGGTTTAGATACAACTGACCAAAGGCCAGCATATTACGCGGCGTCATTTCCATATTATTACCACCAAAATAAATGCCCTGGGGATCCTGGCTCCAGTAAGCCATGGAAAAGCCCATTGGCGCCGCCAGGTTTTGCTCGGCAAACCGCCGGGTATCCATGCCACTGACCTTGCTCAAGATGGCCGACAGCAAATGGGTACTGCCCGTACTGTAAATCATTTGTTCCCCAGAGCGGCCAACCATTGGCTGGCTCAAAACAAACCTGATCCAGTCATCGCTGAGGACCCATTTGCCATAGTTACGATTACTGGTAGTTTCCAGGCCAGAGCGCATGGTAAGCAGATCTTCAATTGTAATATCCTGCTTGGCGGGGCTATCCAGCAGAACACGATACTCAGGGAAAAAATCGCTAATAGGCTGTTGCACGCCGTTAATCAGCCCTTGCTCGATGGCAATACCCACCAGGGCGGAAATAACACTCTTCGATGCCGACTTCAAATTTCCCGGCTGGTAACGGTCTCGGCCGTTGTAATACTGTTCGAATACCAACTCGCCACGATGGCTGATCAACAAGCTGTGCAAGCGCGGCAGTTGAGCTGCACTTTGATGAGCTGCAGAAAATTTCAGGTCGTCGCTTGCGGCCGGCAAAGTAACCAGCGACGTCGCGAACAAAATCAGGATGGAAAAATTACGTAATCTACGAGTTCCCATTGCGCTTTTATTTTTATTTGTTGCAGGAGCAGAAAGAACCTTAACAGTAAAGGCTGACCTAAATTTTATTGAAAGCTGCAATAACAATCGATGGTGTCAGTATCTGCGGCAAGATTGTAGGTTCTTTATTTCGGTCCCCGGAAAAAAGCAGATAAAGTGGTACTGACGGTCGATTGAATTGATTAAGTAGTTTAGTAATCTCCGGGTCTTCGTTAGTCCAGTCACCTTTCAGATAGGTAATGCCGTTCTCCAGCATAGCCTGATGGACAGCATCAGTACCCAGGGTTGTTTGCTCGTTGGCCAGACAGGTTATACACCAGGCGGCTGTCATATTGATGAACACCGGTTTCCCCAGAGACTGCAACTCGTCCAGTCGCTGCGCACTGTACTTCTCATAAAGCTGATTCGCACTACCATCTTCATTCAATGCAATGGCCGCCGTCGAAGCTGTAGAAAGAAAAGATGTTTGTAAGGTATAGCCCGCCAGTAGCAAACAAATAATTGCCATAGTGGAATTGGCATAGCGCCAGAAGGGCCCTGCCGTCTGTCGTTGCTTGAAAAGCCAGCTGGCAAATGCCAACAGTACACAGGCACCCAGCACAAGAGACATGCCCGTGATGCCCACCTGGTTACCCAACACCCAGAGGAAGTATAGTGCGGTGGCATAAAGCGGAAATGCCATGAATTCTTTGAAGGTCACCATCCAGTTACCTGGTTTGGGCATAAAACGTACCAGGGCAGGCATGAACGACAACGCCAGAATAGGCAAAGCCATGCCCAGACCAAGAGCGAAAAACACCACCATGGCTACCAGCCATGATTGAGTCAGGGCAAATCCAAGTGCCGGGCCCATGAAAGGCGCCGTACAGGGTGTGGCAACAATAGTGGCCAGCACACCATTATAAAATGACCTTCTATAGCCATGGCTATTTTCGCTCAGACCGGAACCCGTATTCATCAGGCCCGCTCCGATTTCGAACACCCCTGACAAACTGAGAGCCATGGTAAAAAACAGATAAATTATCAGTGCAATAAACCAGGGCTCCTGTAACTGAAATCCCCATCCAACCAGTGCACCCCCCATTCTTAATCCATATAGCACTGTTGCCAACAGTAGAAATGACACTATCACACCGCCTGTATAGACCAGCCCGTCAAGGCGTTGTTTGCGAGCGCCAGCTCCGGCGTTGGAAGTAAAAGACAGTGCTTTGAGTGATAGAACTGGAAACACACAAGGCATGAGATTCAGAATCAGTCCACCCAGCAGGGCCGCCCCGATGTATCCAAGCAAGACAGTAAAGGTGAACCCACCATCGGTACTCAACTTGTCAGTACCGGAAGCAGAACCCATCGGTGTAATTACGGTTTTATTGGCATCAGCGGCAGGATCGACAAACTCAAAGGAACGCCGAACTCCCTGTGCGTCAGCTACAACCAACATGCCGTATATTTCACTCAAATCACTAACCATACGTCGAGGCTGCGCATGAGTGATCTGAATCAGGTTCGGTTGAATGGTGACGTCACGAATCGGACCATTGGCTATTACCCGTCGACGCTCAGGGAAAAACCATGCGTCTGTTACATCATTAAAGATGGGTTCCGCCGTCTGGATTCCCAGGCTTACTCTTTCGCCGGCAACCGCGATAATAAACTCAAGGTCGTGATCCCTCTGGGGGACTTCAGAACGGGCCTTTTCTGCCAGGGCTGCATTTCGAGGATCCCTGACGGCCACGTCAGCGATTGGCAGAACAAGATCCAAACGATGTTCGCCAGGTATGCAAATCAGTTCGCATACATACCATTTAACTGTAGTGGAAAAAGTAACCTGATCCCCTTCTACATCGGCGGGAATTTCTACTGGAATCGGCAGTACCACTTCACCCTCGTAGCCGTAGTTAACCAGGTCAGAGCCAGGGAACGGCAGCCAGTAAGGAGCGGGCCAACGAATATCCCCTATCTCAGTGCCTTCGGGAGCACTCCAGTCTATTGCCTGGGTAGGTTCCCCGCTGTCGCCACCCAGCTTCCAGTAGGTATGCCAGCCCGGAGCAGCTTTGAGCCGAATACCCAGCCAGGTCTGCTCGGCGGGCACGATATTGGAGGTCGCCGCCAGTAACTCCACCTCAACATTTTCACTCCATGCCACTGGAGTCCTGGTGGGGCTGATAGCAAAGGAGCGTCGGTTTCCCGACTCATCATAGACCGCCAGCACGCCTTTGAGTTCAGCCAGGTCGGCTGGCATGCGACGATGCTGCTCAAGGCTGATTTGTATCCGTTGGTCTTCGATCAGATTCTGGCGGAACGGGGCGTACTTCATAACGCGCCCCTGCTCGGTAAAGAAATAGGTCTCGGTTACATCACCAAACAGGTTTTCACCCGCGTCCACCATGATGTTCACTTTGCCGTCGTGGGTATTGAACTGGCTGGTAAGGTTATGGTCTGCCCGGGGGAGACTGGCTCGAGTTTGTTCGAAAGCGATTTCCCAGGCAGGATCGATCCTTGACTGGTCTGAAACTGGCAGAACCAGGTTAAATACAGCATCGCCCGGAATACAGATTTCATCACAGACCTGCCAGTCTATCTTGGTACTTACCTTAAACTGATCGCCGTCAAATGAAGCTGGCACCGTAACGGGGATTGGCAGGAACACTTCGTGTTCATAGGCGAAGGTAATCAGGTTGCTGCCTTCGAACGGGGTCCACTCAGGGGTCGGCCAGACGATGTCACCGGC
>JAESQX010000042.1 GCA_016764875.1 Gammaproteobacteria bacterium | reverse complement strand
GTTTACAACTTACATCGTGCGACCGTACATGCATTCAATGAACTTTGTGGTGCCATGGGATACGACAATCCTGCATTGCTCAAACCCGGAGATATCGTCTCTCGCTATGATGCAGGGTACAGATATTTTGACGAGATCCACCCCCCCATCCTGCCCGGACAACTACTGGATGACAGTGCCCCCCAACGGTATCTCAATGACTGGCATCGAGCCACACCTGAGAGTTTCTAGCGAAGGCTTTACACGGCACTGGCTATCACGCAAACTGCAAATCATGAGGATATCAACTCCCCTTGCCTTGTTGCTTACAATGGCGCTTTTCCTTCCGCTTGTCAGCGTCGAAGCTGACCAGAACGACGTTCGCCTGAACGGGTTATTTGACGCCCTTGTTCAGACGGATGACACTAGTATGCTGTCTGAAGTGGAAAGCCGGATCTGGACAATCTGGCACGAACACCCGAACCAGAATGTTCAATCGTTAATGGTAACCGGTATCGAGTATATGAACCGGCAATATACTGCTGAAGCGATGGTTATTTTCAACAAGATCATTCAGCAATATCCCGATTACGCTGAAGCCTGGAATAAACGAGCCACTCTGCATTATCTGCTGGGGAATCTGCAGGCCTCAATCAGCGATATTGATAAAACCCTGGCACTTGAACCGAGACACTTTGGCGCTTTGTCAGGGCTTGGCCTGGTATATATACAGCAAGAAAACCTGCCTAAAGCCCGTGAAGCATTTGAGAATTTGTTGAAAGTTCATCCCAACAGTTCTGGTGCGAAAGCAAACCTGAAAATGGTTAATGAGGCATTTCGACTGAATTTTATTTAGCGACTTAAAAATAACCCGGGAACCACAAATCAAAAAAGGGAGGAAGTCTGAGACTTCCTCCCTTTTTTAATATAACTATTTACTGCGTACAGATAACTCAGAGCAACCTTATTACTGACGAGTACCGGTAACCTCGAAAGCGCCAAAATCACTACCAAATTCACCTGAAATTGAATCGCCATCAACCATACCGGTAAAAGCCAGAGACAATTGCTGGCCCTGAGCATCGATATCTGCGGTAAAGGTTACATTATTGCCATCAACCATGATGCCAGATAACTCAGCCTCCCCTAGAGCATCAGTAGCCATTAGGCCTGTGCCATCGGCCTCAATAGTCAAAACAGCGTCCATTGCACCCAAAGGGGTGATCAGGGAAATATCCCACGCCCCAACTGCCGGATTAGAAGTAGACGCACAGCTGGCCAAAACCAGCATCAATGCCATTAATGATCCACCGATAAGATTTTTCATAACGTATTTACCTTTTAATTAATGATGCATTCTTATAAATGCATTCAGTCTGGAAGACTTGCTAATGCGTATGGACTCGCTTGTAGGGCAAATCGGCTACGTCATTTGAGTCAGATTAATTCGAACACCAGGAACATAAGAGCATACTTCATATGCAATTTTTATAGCAATATACCCCTTTCCCCCGTGTTACTGCCATCAGTCCTACATCTCCGACAGCGGACTGCTTATTGTCCGGTTAATGAAGGCCCAGTCAACTGTATTCGACCCTAAATAAGATCAAAACTCGATGTTTCGACATGAATGCCGGTATATTGCCTGCCTTATCGGCGTATTTGAACCCATGCAGGACAACGGCTTGCCATTAAGGAGTATGCCAGGCTGTTAACCAGCTCTGGGCAACCTTGTTAAATCCCAGCTTCAGAATTCCTCGCTCCAGACCGGTCATATGAGCAGCTCCATAAAAAATAGTGATCTTTTTGAGGTCGGGAATCTGCAAACTATCCTGTAAAACCTCCAGTGCAACATCGTTCCTGCCATCCAGAATGGTAATGCCCCCACCCGGGTTTGAGTCCGCAGCAGAAAAGCTGCCTGCGCTGAATGCCAGGCCTTGTCCTAACAGATGTTTGAAGGCGCCTTGTCGATTCGATGCCCCCCATGCTCGCACAATGTCTTCGCTACTGAAGCCCACAATCCCCGATTGACCATTTCCAGTTGCTGCTTCGGAATTGGCCATTTCCGTAACCACCAAAGAGAGAATAGATGAAAATAACGTTTCACCCCGGGCTTCCATTATGGCATCCAGCTCGGCCGGTTCCAGGTCGGCATGGATAAAGTTAGCACGGTTATAATTAATGGAATCCAGCTGGTAGCTTAGTCCCAGCATCCGGGTAAGGCTTGACTGAATAAACCCGATAACGCCTGTACCACCAGTCGGCCCTTGTCCCCCCGGCCTCACGTTTTCATCAGCCACCAGTTCATACAGAACCGCATCCCTGGTGCTGAAATAGTCATTCAACCGCTGGTAATATTGTCCTTCAGCCATGTGTACCGCCGCCACCAGGTCCAGCTCAACGCCCTGGCTATTACGATAACTAACTATGGCCGTTTGTAATTCTCCTTCAAACTCTTCCTGACCCTGCACAAAACGGACAAACTCCCCGGTTAGAGGAATGTCATTAGCCTGCCCGTGGACAGCCCCGGCAACAAATGCCACAAGCAGGCACAGGCAACCCGGTAAAATAGATCTCAAACCGGGTACGGAGGTTAACATAGCAGAAATACTCCAGTTGGCTGGTTTCCGGCGTGCCGCCATAAGAAGCCATGGATACGGTCAGTGCACTGTGTATATTCTTTCATATTTCACTCAATTTACAAGAGAACTGCTGTTTCCTGATTCGTGTAACTGAATTTAATTGATGGTCTGATTTCCACCTGATTTATGACCACACGGCCTGATTTGAATGTAAGCAACCAATATTCTCACATCAGCATTTTTCCCAAACTAATTCACCAATTGCAGCACGGTGGTCCATGAAGTTGAAGGGTCGGGCCATCGGGTATATGCTCCTGCGCATAGTGACTCGGCGCAGGTGAGAGGAGTAACAATTGGCGACATTTAAAGTGAATGGGGTCCAGCACCAGCTGGATATTGAAGCTGAGATGCCGCTTCTGTGGGTTATCAGGGATGAGCTGGGGTTGACGGGCACCAAGTTCGGTTGTGGCATTGCAGCCTGTGGTGCCTGTACGGTTCATGTGAATGGCAAGGCGGTCCGCAGCTGTGTCATCCCGATCAGCCAGGTGGAGAATGCCGAAATAACCACCATCGAAGGGCTGGCACTGGCCATTAATGGCAACAGTCCCACTGCAGCGAAATATACCGACGTGCAGCAGGCCTGGATTAATCACCAGGTTCCCCAATGTGGCTATTGCCAGTCAGGTATGATCATGGCGGTAACTGACTTGCTCGCCAATAATCCGAATCCAAGCGACGAAGACATTGACCGGAGCCTCAGCAATATTTGCCGCTGTGGCTCTACTCCCCGGGTTCGCAAAGCTATCCGTAGTCTGGCAAATGCCTGAAGGAAATCGACGATGAACATATCCAGGCGTCGCTTCCTTTTAAGTACGGCTGTTGTGGGTGGCGGATTTATCATCGGCTACGCAGCCACCCGCCCCAGTCGTCACCGCATTGCCAACGATACCCTCGCCGCTAGTGGTCAGCACTACATAACGGCCTGGCTGCGAATAGATGCTGATAATCGCGTTACTGTTTACGTTCCTCACTCTGATATGGGCCAGGGTATTTTCAATTCTCTATCCATGATGGCGGCAGACGAAATGGATGCTAACTGGGAGCTGGTAACGGCCGAACAAGCTCCGGCCACGGACTTGTTTGCCAATGGGGAACTGATTTCGGGCTTTGCCAGTGAATTTGGAGTGCCTTCATTCCTGCATGGCATCATTGGTGCATCTGCACTAAAAGTTGCCCAACTGGTTAATGTACAGGCAACCGGTGGTAGTTCATCTGTGCGATTTACCGGTGAGATTGCTATGCGAAATGCCGGAGCAGCCGCCAGACAAATGCTGATTGAATGCGCCGCACAACGCTGGGATGTGCCAGCTGATGAATGTTATACAAAATTGTCCTATGTGCACCACAATGCCAGCGGTAGTTCCTTTTCCTATGGTGAGCTGGCGGCAGATGCAGCACAGATGGAACCACCGGAAAAACCCACCTTAAAAAATCCTTCTGAATTTAACATTATGGGAAAGGCTCTTTCCCGTGCAGATATACCCATCAAGGTTAATGGGACCGCCAAATACGGCATTGACGCTTTCAGCAAGGACATGTTGTTTGCCGCCATCCGAATTTCTCCGGTTTTTGGCGCCAAACTTGTTTCAGTCGATGCCACCGAAGCACTGAGCCGACGGGGTATCAAGCGTGTCATCAAACTGAAGGATTCCGTAGCGGTAGTGGCAGACAATTACTGGCGCGCCAAGGAAGCGCTAAATAGGGTAACCACCGAGTTTGAACAGACCGGCAATGAACAGGTCAATAGCACTGACATCTTCGCTCAGTTCGATCATGACCTTGCCGCGGGTAGTGGCAAAAAGATTCTGGAGCGAGGTGATGCAAAGAAGGCCATGGACGAGGCGAAGGGTACTATCGAAGCTGGCTACCGAGTTCCGTTCCTGGCTCATGCCACAATGGAACCTATGAACTGCACTGTTCACTTCCATGATGGTAAAGCTGATGTCTGGACCAGCACCCAGGACAACCTGGGTATCAGGGGTCGGGTCGCATCCATTGGAAACCTTGATGAAAATGATGTCACCATGCATCCGGTTTACCTTGGCGGCGGTTTTGGTCGTCGCCTGCCGTTTAACTGGAATATGATTGATCACGCGACCTTGATTGCAAAAGGATTTGATGTTCCGGTAAAAACCATTTTTAGTCGCGAAGACGACATTCAACAAGACTATTACCGGCCCGCAGTAAGCAGCAACTTAAGGGCGGCCTTCGACGCGGCGGGTAATGTCACCACCTGGGAAAATCGTTTCACCGGTCCAATCATGGGGCCCGGAGCTGCTCATATTCCTTACGCAATACCCAATCAGTCGATACGCTACGTAAATAGCAGAACTCATGTGCCTGTAGCCGCCTGGCGCAGTGTAGATCATTCCCAACATACCTTTTTTACCGAATCGTTTATCGATGAGATAGCCCAGTACTCCGGCAAGAATCCCTACAATTTCCGTATGGAACTACTCGCTGAGCATCCCCGCCACCGCAAGGTACTTGAAGTTGCAGCGGCCAGTGCAGGCTATGGACAGGATCTGCCTGATGGTCATGCCATGGGCATCGCGGTGCAGGAAAGCTTTGGCAGTATCGTCGCCGAAATCGCAGAAGTTTCCATTGGAAACAATGGCCAGTTGCGTGTTCACAAGGTGACCTGCGCCATCGACTGCGGTCGCGCCATTAATCCGGACACGGTAGAACAGCAGGTGGAGAGCGGTATCATTTTCGGGCTCAGTGCCGCCTTGTATGGCGAAATTACCATTAAAAACGGGCGGGTCGTGCAAAATAATTTCCCTGATTACAATATGATACGCATGGCCCAGACACCGGAAATTCAGGTACATATTGTTGAATCCGGAGAAGCCCTTGGAGGCCTCGGCGAACCAGCTACACCACCCATCGCTGCGGCTGTAACCAATGCCATCTATATCCTCACCGGGCAACGTATTCGAGAGCTGCCTATTATGAATCACAACCTGACCCGATCTGCCCCCGTTGCACAGCGATAAGGATAGTTAATGTTTGAAGTAGCCGAAGTAGGGCGGTCCCTAAGCAAAGAAGAATACAAACAGGCAGAGCCTGAAGTCCATTACCGCCTGCTTACCCTGCAACAGAAATTGCGGGCAAGTTCCAAGGCACTGATCGTTATCGTGGCAGGGGTTGAAGGTGCGGGTAAAGGGGAAGTAGTTAACAAGCTGAATCGCTGGTTCGATACCCGCGACGTACAAACCCATGCGTTCTGGGACGAAACCGATGAAGAGCGGGAGCGACCGGAATTCTGGCGCTACTGGCGCACTTTCCCAGCGCGGGGAAGTATTAGTGTCATGTTTGGTTCCTGGTATGGCAAACCGATCACCGACAGAGCTTTCGATAAAATTGATGACGGCGATTTTGAATCAGAATTGCAAAGAATCGAAGACCTGGAGCGTACCCTTACTCGCGATGGCAATATCATTGTAAAACTGTGGTTTCATCTTCCACGGGAAGAACAGCGCAAACAAGCTGAACTTGATTCCAAGAATTTTGGGTTCAAGAAACCCGGGTTAATGGGCGAATATTCAAAATCCTACGAACAACTAACCCGGGTATCCGGTCGCGCTATCCGCCTGACCGATACCGGTTTCGCTCCCTGGAATATAATAGAAGCAACTGATTCCAGGTATCGTGATATCTCCGTAGGTAAGGCACTCATTTCCAGCCTGGAACGAGCGCTAAAAAACAATACCTCTGTTTCCGAATCCACCCAGGAACCCGAAGACAGTGTCCTCGACAAAATACTGGAAAGCAGCAAGTCAAATATCACTATTCTTGATAACCTGGATCTGGATCAGTCACTTACTGATGAAGAATACGATGCACAGCTGAGCGAGGCCCAACAAAGACTCTACAAACTTGCCTGGTCCATGCACAACCAGAAGAAAAACGCGGTACTGGTTTTCGAAGGCTGGGATGCTGCTGGTAAGGGCAGTTCCATCCGTCGCCTGGCCGCCGCCATGGATGCCCGATTGTATCGGGTCATTCCCGTTGGAGCGCCCACAGACGAGGAGCTGTTGCATCATTATCTCTGGCGATTCTGGCGTCAAATTCCCCGGGCGGGTTTTATGACTATCTATGATCGCTCCTGGTACGGCAGGGTACTGGTTGAAAGGATTGAAAAGCTGGCTGACCAGCGGGAATGGTTACGTTCCTACCAGGAAATCAATAACTTCGAAGAAAACCTGACCAGCCATAGCATTGCCGTAATCAAATTCTGGATCCACATCAGTAATAACGAACAGCTGAACCGCTTTAAGGCGCGGGAAAATGATGTGTTAAAAAAACACAAAATCACCAAAGCAGACTGGCGCAACCGGGAAAAGTGGGATCAGTACAAGCTTGCAGTAAACGATATGGTGGCACACACCAGTACCGCATATGCTCCCTGGAATCTGATCGCAGGTAATGACAAGAAATTTGCCCGGGTGCAAATTCTCAATACTGTGTGTGAGTCGCTGGAGAAAATCCTCAACCCACAAGACCCACCTTCAGAGGTCTCATAGGAATATACTCCCGGGCTAAACCTAACCACTGGTTTTATAGTCGACACATCCGTGTTGGGCTACTTCTTCAAAATGGAATCGAATCAATCCAG
>JAESQX010000041.1 GCA_016764875.1 Gammaproteobacteria bacterium | reverse complement strand
TTTGCAGCATCCATCGTTGATGGCCCGCTGAATCAATGGATACAGTCAGCTTACTGGCTGTGGCCGATCATGGAGATTATTCACTTCATGGGCCTAACGTTACTGCTGGGGGGCTTAATCATTATCGATCTGCGCATGGCGGGCTATTTCAAGGTGCTAAATCCTGCCACAACACACAAGCTGTTGCCTGCAGTATTGCTGGGATTCGTACTGAACCTCATCACCGGCGTATTGTTTTTCTACGGCGATCCCCTGCGTTACTCGATAAATATCGGTTTTCAGATCAAGATGGTGCTGGTTTTATTGGCGGGGCTGAATGCCCTGCTATATCACTGGAAGGTGAGCCCGGTCATGCGCACCTGGGATCCAGCGGCTGACTCTCCACCGATGGCGAAAATTGTTGCCTTCACCTCACTGACAACCTGGACCGGCGTACTGCTGTGTGGCCGTTTAATACCCTATGTTGGCACCGGTTAAACGAGGCAAGACTCACCGTAACTTCCGCTATTTATATTTGGAAGGATAGAAGCGCACCGAAGCCCGCGAAGCTTCCGGGTCGCAACCGTAGGCCGCTAATCTGTAATCCTCAGCAGCGGGGAGCCAGCGAGTTGAATAGGAGGTAGGCTCGCGCAGAAACATGGGGTCCTCAACGGTCAATGTTATGCGCAATTCCTCACCCTCGCGCCAGTAGCGCTCGGTAATAACCTTTTGTGACGATGACGGTATGCCATTGTAGTCATCAAAGCCGGTAACATCGAAAACAAAGTGTGTGGTGGTGACATGTAATACCCCATCCTCGTAGTGACCGACCGAGAATCCCTGCAGACCGAAATCTAGCGAAGTTGGCTCTCTTCCATCCAACCAAACTGTTCGTAGCTGATCGTCTTTTTCATACCTGAACATGACGCGATCCGGCCACTGGGTGACCTGCATATGATACGGGTCATACTGAATAGCTGGAGACGAAGCTGGTTGACAATCGTATTTTGGAGATATGATTTCCTCCCACACCTGCTGGTAAGCGAGAGCTCGCTCATTCAGCACTGGAAAATTATCCTCTCCCCAGGGGACTTTCTCGCCATTGACCGGACGAACACTAAATCCGCCATCCCAAATACCCGCCAGGTTTGGAATATGACTATCGACTCCCTGAGCACTTAGCGACGGGGCTGCAATTCCCAACAGCAGCGAAAGCATAATCGCACAAGTGGTTCTTCTCCTGGTGAGTCCTCTCGCCGTCAAAACTGGTTTCATAACCCCTCCGGGCTGGATAACGTTATATGTAATCTTCATGGATCGTATTGTCTCCACGGCTGCTTTGGCAGCCTGTCTGGCGACTGAGGTGTACTACCGGAATCTTATCTGTTGGTCTGGCGTTCTTGGACACGACCGCCTTCGAGGACTGGACTGCCATCGGCCTTGGTCATGCGCACACAACATACGCCATGGGAGCCTTCGGCTCGGGATTTCTGACCCGAAGCCTTAACAATCATGCCCAAAGGAAGCGTGTCGGGTGTCCAGCCCATGCGCCGCAGTCCGACCGGTGCGCCGAGCTCGACCTGCCATTCAATGGTGGCACCGTTTTCACCCGGCACATCCAGATATAGGAAGGCGTGTGGGTTTTTGAACACGAAGCGGGTTACGGTGCCCTCTATATCAACCCGATTCTGAGGGTCATAAAAAGGGCCGCTGGAGTGGTGAGCAATGGCGGGTGCCACCAATAGAGCGAATCCTACGGTAATTGCGGTCAGAGCCGCGGCTATCCATCGGCGAATGCTCATTTCTACCTCCTGAGTTCTGTTTTTGAGGCTACCTGAAGTCTGCTGGAAGAGTAATAACTATGCCTGCTTTAGTCAACGCCAATTGATGGGGCGCTTATGTTCTCGCTAAATTGAGACACAAAAATTTTGTGAGTGCCTCATCTGTCTCTATGTTGCATAGTTCCGTGAAAATTTTTAAGGATTTGCGCCCATCATCAACTGAGACTGGTAGCAGGTATATACGCATTTAACTTATTACCATCTAAATCTCTGAAATACCCCCCGTAGAATCCGCCATTACCCCGAGGGCCGGGCTCTCCTTCATCAGTGGCTCCTAGTTCAATGGCTTTAGAGTAAAGAATGTCTACTTGCTCCTTGCTTTCCACTTTGACGGCTATCATGCTCCCATTTCCGATTGTAGCTTCGTTGCCATCATGTGGTATGGCTATACACAGAGAAGTCCCCTCTCTTGATCGTCCCCACGCAGCCATCGATCCGTGCTTCCACAAGCGTTTTACACCAATTGTTTTTAGAAGTTCATCATAGAATCTGAGCGCACGTTCGAAATCGTTGGTTCCTATTGTTATGTAGCCTATCAATATATTTCTCCTGCTTAATTGATTTGTTTCGATGTCGAAAGACCTGTCAACCTTGCACTTGTATAAAGTGCACTTTCACTTTACGTAATACGTGCGCTTGCTCCTTTATATTTGAGCCGTTTCAGTGTCTCATTGAAACTCAAAATTATTATACACCCCAATGACAAAGCGAGCGCGTACGATAGCCTGATGACGTGTTCAATTAAATCGCCCAACGGCCGCGAGCAAATAACAGGGAATGATTGGTCAATTTAGGATCGAGTCTCATTTATCCTCGAGCAAAGATAGCCTGTAACTATTCTCGGTTCTACCCCAGCCCGATTACCGCCAGCCTGTAACTCATCACCACCAATGACAGGGTCAGTACAAGAAAACCCAGGGCAAGCAGTATGCGTAAAGCCCGTTGCGACTTAATCAACTGCCGTCTAAAAAACCCCTGTTTCGGCCCTATCTGAGGAGGGGCTTTCTGAAATACTGTAACCAGACAATAAATCAATAAACACCGGCAAAACATGAGCAAGGCCGCTATAAATAGCTGATCGTTGCCGCCATCAATCGAGCTCAGCATAAGGTAAATACCAAGTACAAGCGCCGCTGCACCCACCAGCACGGCTACCAGTCGTACCCAGAGCAGGTGAATCGCGCAGGAATGAATTTTTCCAAGCATGGCTGGTAGTCCCATTATACGCTCTTACTCTGCCTCGCACTTGAGCTTAACTCGTTACCTGTGGAACATCTATAAACCGCGATGGTGTCCCTGAGAATGGAAAGATTAGTGCTTTGGCCTCTGGTATCATTGGCCAGGTATCGGATTAGTGGAAACCGTCCTTATGTTAGTTGTGTTATCACCTGCAAAATCACTGGATCTTGAAAGCCCAGTGAAACCCCGCCAATTCAGCCAGCCTGAGTTCATGGCTGATTCGAAAAAACTGGTTAAGGATTTGAAGAACCTTAACCCTGAAGAATTATCGGAACTCATGAATATAAGCTCCAAGCTTGGGGCGCTTAACTATGAACGTTACGCCAACTGGCATGCCCCATTTGATACGGATAACGCCAGGCCGGCATTGTTTACCTTTATTGGTGATGTGTATAAGGGATTGCAGGCCAGAGAATTTGCCACCAGGGATCTGAATTATGCCCAGAAGCATCTGCGTATTCTTTCCGGGCTATACGGAATATTAAAACCACTCGATCTGATACAGCCCTATCGCCTCGAAATGGGAACCCGCTTCGCTAATGCCAGAGGAAAAGACCTGTATGATTTTTGGGGAGGAAAATTAACGGCTTCACTGAACTGTGATCTGGCCGGTGAGAAACAAAAAATTCTGGTCAATCTTGCATCCAATGAATACTTCAATGCCATTGATACGAATAAACTTGAAGCCAGCATCGTTACCCCAACCTTCAAAGATTTTTCCAATGGCGAGTACCGCTTCCTCAGTTTCTATGCCAAGCAGGCCAGAGGCATGATGGCCGCCTATATCATTCGGAACCGACTAGGCTCTGTAGAAAAGTTGAAAGATTTTAACACCGATGGATACCGATATAGCGCCAAAGACTCTACTGACACCAAGCTTGTTTTCCTGCGTAAAAAGCCAGTGTAATCCAGTCTTACTTGCGTATGTCCAACTCACTACCTTTCAGCCAGTCCTGCGAAAATAATAAGGCTTTTATACTTCGTGTTCTTTCCAGGCATTTGTTGCAACCGGCCCGGGTATTGGAAATCGCCAGTGGAACCGGTCAACACGCGGAATATTTCGCCGGCCATCTACCCCACATAACCTGGCAATCAACGGATCTTGCCGCCAATATAGATTCTCTAAGCCGGCGAATCTTGCATGCAGATCTGAAAAATTTGCTGCCCGCCTTTGCGCTGGATGTAGCGGACCAGCAATGGCCGTGCGAACAACCTTTTCATGTTTTTACTGCCAACAGTCTGCATATCATGTCTGCGGCTTCGGTAAAGTTATTTTTTGATGGCGTCCGTAAGTGCTTGGGTCCGGGTGCGTTACTGATGGTTTATGGCCCGTTTAAATACCACGGTGAATTCACAACACAAAGCAACGCCAAATTTGACTTGTGGCTTAAAGCCAGAGATCCGCTTAGCGGCATACGGGACTTCGAAACGGTGCAGGGCTATGCTGTGGAAGCAGGTCTGGTTTTACTTGAAGATAATGCCATGCCTGCCAATAACCAATTGCTGGTATGGCAGAAATAACCAGTATCTTAATTTTATGATGAGGGCTTTTTGAACGGCAACAGCTTTTCTGCCTCGGCCATATAACTGCCAACGTATCTTGATTCCTGTTTCAGAAAATCATTTATAGCACTGGAAAAATTCGCATTACTGATCCAGTGATTGGACCAGGTTTCAATGGGTTCAAATCCCCGTTGAATTTTGCGCTCGCCCTGGGCCCCGGCATCAAACTGCTGCAATCCATGCCTGATACAGTAGTCAATGCCCTGGTAGAAACAGGTTTCAAAATGTAAAAACTGATACTCTTCCATCGACCCCCAGTATCTACCGTATAGCCTGCTGCCTCCCTTAAAAAATAACGCCCCTGCAATGGGCTGGGAGCCTACTTTAGCTAATATCAAAACCAGGTTTTTCGGCATGGTCCGGCCCACTTGCAGGAAAAATTCCTGATTAAGATAACCTTCCCTGCCACGAACCAGATAAGTGCTCTGATAAAAATCGTAGAAGTGTTTCCACTGCCTTTCGGTTATATCGGGGCCTTCAATTGTTTCAAATTGTATACCTTGCCCTGTTACCGAACGCCTTTCCTTGCGTATGTTTTTACGTTTTCTTGAATTAAGTGCCTGCAGGTAATCATCAAAATCTTGATAGCCCCGGTTAAACCAATGAAATTGACATCCTTTGCGCCGGGACATTCCGTGTTTGCCCAACGCTTCACTTTCCGCTTGTGTGGGAAAGAGTACATGCCAGGATGAAACGCCCGTTTGCTCGGCCACCGATTGAATCGCCAGCTTCAGCGCATCTAGTACCGCGTTTTGAGACACGTTTTCATCATGCAAGATGCGCGAACTTGCGCAGGGTGTAAATGGAATAGCGGTCAGAAATTTTGGATAGTAATTCACACCGGCCTTGCCGAAGGCATCTGCCCACGACCAGTCAAATACATATTCCCCAAAAGAGTTGAATTTAAGGTACAGCGGACTGACGGCCACTACAGAGGTATCCGCTTCAGAATGACAAACAATGGCATGGTGGGGCTGCCAGCCAGTCGCCCTGATGGTGCATCCGGTTTGTTCCAGCGCCAACAGAAATTCATGCTTTAGAAACGGACTTTCATTGCTCACAAGCGTGTTCCAGGTCTGTGCATCGACTTCAGTAATCGATTCAACAAAACTTACTTGCAAACTGTCATGGTCAGAGTTTCTGGACAAATCACGCGCCTGAATTTAAAGTCCTAAGGAGAAATCCTATTTAAGCAGAATTTCTTTTACCGTGTCGCCCTCAAACAAACAACGGAATTAACCGCGCCCTGAACAAGCCGCCCATGGAATCACAAAGTCTATTACGCATAATCGGTGAGTCAAAGCCGCAATTACGCAAATCTGAAGCCAAGGTTGCTGAATATGTCCTGCAGCATGCCAGTGATGTAATCAGCATGCGAATTGTAGACCTCGCCGCTGAGGCAGAGGTTAGTGAGCCCACGGTAATCAGGTTCTGCCGGGCAGTAGGGTTTGACGGTTTCAAGTCATTCAAGTTGCAGTTGGCACAAACACTCGGATCCGGCAGTATTTTCACTCAGTTCGCCGTTGACGACAGCGATACCACCGAAGACTTGAGTAACAAGGTTTTCGATTCCACCATTGGCTCTTTGCTGACGGTACGGGACGAACTGGACCCTGGCGCACTGGAGGGAGCTATCAATGCGATTGCCCGCGCCAAACGGGTCGAGTTTTATGGCTTTGGTGCATCCGGTTCAGTGGCAGCGGACGCACAACACAAGTTCTTTCGCTTACAGCTTTCAACAGCCGCCTATACAGACCCTCATATACAACACATGTCAGCTATCTCGCTAGGGAAAAAAGACGTTGTTGTGGCTATTTCCCAGTCCGGCAAAAGCAAGGCGCTATTGCAAAGTGTCAAACTGGTGCGGGAAGCCGGAGCCACCGTTATAGGGCTCGCCCCACAGAATACACCGCTGAGCAGGCTAAGTAGTATTGCCATTCATGTGAATATGGAAGAAGACAACCAGGCATTCATGCCGGTATCTTCTCGCATTGCGCACCTGCTGGTTATTGATGTACTTGCCATGGGTGTTGCTCGCTATCGGAAGCCCCTCTTGAAAGATCACCTGAAACGCCTGAATCGGAGTTTGCGAACCCTGCGCACCCCTCCGGAAAAATAGCGGCGATTCCGTTAAGGTCGGATTATTTGCAGAACTTCTATTCCACAGTAACTGACTTGGCCAGGTTTCTCGGCTGATCCACATCCGTTCCTTTCAAGATAGCTACATGATAGGCCAACAACTGAAGGGGTATGACAAAAACTATGGGGTCGAGAATATCCGAGGACGTGGGCACATGAATAACCTTGCAACTCTTGTCTCCCTTGAAACCGATGCCCTCATCGGCAAACACAAATAATTTTCCACCCCGAGCACTTACTTCCGCCAGGTTAGCTTTGAGTTTGCCTAACAATTCATCATTGGGTGCTACGGCTATGACCGGCATTTTGTCGTCAACCAGCGCCAGTGGCCCGTGCTTTAATTCGCCGGCCGGATAGGCTTCAGCGTGAATATAGGAAATTTCCTTCAGCTTCAGCGCCCCTTCCTTGGCCACCGGGTATTGAATTCCTCTGCCAAGAAACAATGCGTGTTGTTTATCAGCAAATTGCTTTGACAGTTTCTTGATTTGATTGTCCAGCGACAAGGTGCGGCTAACTAATCCCGGTAAACGGTTTAGTTTTCGAACTATTCTGGCCTCCTGCTTCTCAGTCAGGCCACGGCGTCGACCCAGCACGATAGCCAGTAAAAGCAAAAGACACAGCTGGGTGGTAAATGCCTTGGTTGATGCAACACCTATTTCCTGGCCAGCATGTGTTAATAAACAGAAGTCGGATTCTCTTACCAGAGAGCTGGTCGGCACATTACAGATGGCAAACGTCGCTACGTAACCCGCCTTCTTTGCAAATCGTAAAGCCGCCAGGGTATCGGCTGTTTCACCAGACTGGGAAATACTGACAAACAAGGTGCTAGGCTGAACAATAACATTACGGTAGCGATAGTCGCTGGCGATGTCTACTTGACACGGAATTTTAGCAATACTTTCCAACCAGTATTTCGCTACTTGTCCAGCGAGAAAACTAGTGCCACATGCCACTATTTGAACATTGCTTACTTTATCGAAAATAGATTTGGCTTTTATGCCAAAAGCTTCTTCAAGGACTTTGCTGGTGCTGATTCTTCCATCCAGGGTGTCCTTTATGGCTTTAGGCTGTTCATAAATCTCTTTCAGCATGTAGTGGGCAAACTCACCCTTCTCTGCTTCTGAGAACTTGCTGGTAATACGCGTTTCCTCTCGTGTTACTTTCTTGTTCTTGTTCCAGATATCAATGTCGTTGAGAGTAATTCTTGCTATGTCCCCTTCTTCAAGGAAAATAAACCTGTCAGTAACCTGGCCAAGGGCAAGCGCATCAGAGGCGACAAAGTTTTCACCAATCCCCTTGCCAATCACCAGTGGACTGCCACTTCTGGTAACAACTATTTGATCTGGCTCATTTATATCAATTACGCACAGCCCATAAGCCCCTTCCAGTTTTTTAACTGTGCCCTTTACCGCATCGAGCAAACTTACCTTACCGCCTTTTCGAGCCTGGTGAATCAAATGGGCAATTACCTCGGAATCTGTTTGCGATACAAACCGGTAACCGTCATTAATCAGAGCGTCACGAAGGCTTTCATAGTTTTCGATGATGCCATTGTGTACCAGGGCAATATCACCCGTAGAGGTATGAGGGTGGGCGTTCTTTATCGTTGGCTTACCGTGTGTAGCCCATCGGGTATGGGCAATTCCAAGATTTCCCGAGGTGTTGTTACGAGCAACAAGATCCACCAGTTTTGCTACTTTGCCAACCGCCTTACTGCAATCCAGGCGCGGCTTATCGGTATTTATCAAGGCAATACCAGCAGAATCGTAGCCACGGTATTCCAGCCGTTTCAGTCCCTCGATTAATATACCGGACACTTCCCTTTGCGCTATTGCCCCGACTATTCCACACATAATACTTTCCCGACTATCCTATTGCTTGGTTGGCCGTTTCCAGCCACTGATGTTTCGTTGTTTTCCTCGTCCAACAGCCAGCTCATTCTCGGGTACATCAGAATTAATTGTTGACCCTGCCGCAACAAACGCCCCGTTATTAATATTAACCGGCGCGACCAGTGTGCTGTTGGACCCAATAAACACATTATTACCGATTATGGATCTGTGCTTGTGGGCGCCGTCGTAGTTGCAAAAAATAGTGCCGGCTCCTATGTTGACTCCTGAGCCTATATCGGCATCTCCGATATAGGCGAAATGATTTGCTTTTGAGCCCTGGCCAAGAACAGAATTTTTAATCTCCACAAAGTTACCAACTTTAACTTCTTTGTCGAGCCGGGTGCCCGGTCTGATTCTGGCAAAGGGTCCAATTGAACAATTGCTTTCTATTTCCGCGCTATCAATAACCGTATTGGCAAGAACTGTCGAGTTACTTTTAATTACGGCGTCTTTTATTACAACGTTCGGTCCAATTACAACGCCGTCTCCAATAATAACCGTTCCTTCCAGTATTACATTAATGTCAAGCGTTACATCTTTACCACAAGTGATATCACCACGGATATCAACTCGTGCCGGATCAATAACGGATACTCCCGCTGCCATTAACTTTTCTACTTCTATTCTCTGGAAGTGGCGCTCCAGAGAGGCAAGTTGCTTTTTGTCGTTGACACCCTGTACTTCAAATTCATCATTAATAACTCTGGTGACTATTTCACAGCCATCTGCCACAGCCATGGCTATAACATCCGTTAGATAATATTCGCCCTGGCGATTGTTTTTGCCCAGTTTACCTAACCAGTGCTTTAACCTGTTAACCGGTAAGGCCATTATGCCACTGTTAATTTCACAAATTTTTCGCTGTTCTTCGCTGGCGTCCTTTTCCTCGACAATCGCGGTGACCTTGTTTTGCTCATCGCGAATTATCCTGCCCAGCCCGGCGGGGTTATTGGTTTGCAGTGTCAACAATGCGACGGCATTCGGCGAAGCGGCCTGAGTTAACGCTTCAATAGTTTGCTGTTTAATTAGCGGCACGTCACCACACAGAACCAGCAAAGTGGCCTCGTCCTGAATCTTAGTAATGGCTTCTATAGCGGGAATGGCCTGCTCTACCGCGTGACCGGTGCCCAACTGCGGCTCTTGAATAATCCAATTCAGTTCATTGAGGTCATTGAAGTGAACCCTCACATCGCTTGCGCCATGCCCTACGACTATATGCAGATGAGAATCTGCCAGTGTGCTGGCCGCGTTGACCACATGCTCAAGCAGAGGTTTCCCGCCAAGCTTATGCAGAACCTTGGGAATCTCGGAGTTCATTCGAGTTCCCTTGCCTGCTGCCAGGATGACCACATGGATAGGCACGACTTTACTTTTCACTCATTACTCATTGATGAAACTAGAAAAAATACAGCTTGTAGAATACACAAAAGCAAAAAAAAAGGTAGCCGATGCTACCTTTTTTGTGTTCCAGGTCTTTGTTTAAGGGCTAAATGGCCTATTTTCTAATCTGCCGCAAAGCACGTAGCTGAGCCACCGCCTCTGCCAGTTGCGCCGCCGCCGCCGAGTACTCAAATTCGGCCGTCTGGTCTGCCATAGCTTTTTCGGCTTCTTCCTTAGCCTGAACTGCTGCTGCCTCATCAACATCATCGGCACGAAGAGCAGCATCAGTGAGCAATGTTACCACGCCCCGCTGCACTTCAAGGAAACCTCCGGAGACATAAAAAATTTCCTCTTCTCCACTATCAAGCACCAATTTTACCGACCCCGGAATTAACGCTGTCAATAACGGCGCATGGCCCGGTGCTATGCCCAGGTCACCCAGAGTACCAGCAGCGACGACCATCGTAACCAGGCCGGAAAAGATACTTTTCTCAGCGCTTACGATGTCACAGTGCATTGTCATGGCCATAATCAGGTACTCGTCTTTCTATTGGTCAATTGAGCCATTTTAAAGGGTTTTGGCTTTTTCCACAGCTTCTTCGATGGAGCCTACCATGCTGAACGCCTGTTCCGGCAAATTATCATATTCGCCATCCAGAATCCCTTTAAAACCGGCAATGGTATCCTTAAGAGACACATACTTACCTGGTATGTTGGTAAAAATCTCCGCCACCTTAAACGGTTGTGACAGAAATTGGGAAATTCTTCGCGCCCGGGCAACCGTTTGTTTGTCTTCGTCAGACAATTCGTCCATACCCAAGATGGCAATAATGTCTTTTAATTCCTTGTAGCGCTGCAATACGGTTTGCACACCGTTAGCTACATCGTAATGCTCCTGTCCAATAACCAGCGGATCAAGCTGCCGTGATGAAGAATCAAGTGGATCCACCGCAGGATAAATACCCAGAGATGCAATATCACGAGAAAGCACAACTTTCGCGTCAAGGTGAGCAAAGGTTGTTGCCGGAGATGGGTCAGTCAAGTCATCCGCCGGTACATAAACCGCCTGAATGGAGGTAATTGAACCGTCTTTGGTTGAAGTGATACGTTCCTGTAAGGCGCCCATTTCTTCCGCCAGGGTTGGCTGATATCCCACCGCTGAAGGCATACGTCCAAGCAGCGCCGATACTTCAGTTCCAGCCAGTGTATAACGGTAAATATTGTCAATAAACAACAGTACATCACGGCCATCATCACGGAATTTTTCCGCCATGGTCAATCCGCTAAGCGCAACCCGCAGTCTGTTACCCGGTGGCTCGTTCATTTGACCGTATACCATGGATACCTTGGACTCTCCTTCCAGGTCGATTACTTTTGATTCCTGCATTTCGTGATAGAAATCATTTCCTTCACGTGTTCGCTCACCAACGCCGGCGAATACAGACAACCCGCTATGCTCGGTAGCAATATTATTAATCAGTTCCATCATGTTTACGGTTTTGCCAACACCGGCTCCACCGAATAGTCCGACCTTCCCGCCTTTGGCGAAAGGACAAATCAAATCGATAACCTTGATACCGGTTTCCAGTAGTTCGTTGGTGGCCAAAAGTTCTTCATAGGCAGGCGCCTTGCGGTGAATGGGCATACGCTCCTTTTCACCGATGGGACCGCGTTCATCAATGGGACGGCCAAGTACATCCATGATACGCCCGAGGGTTTCGACACCAACCGGAACTGATACTGGCGAACCCGTATCTTGCACCTCCAGGCCCCTGCTCAAACCTTCGGTGCTGCCCAGTGCGATGGTTCTGACAATACCGTCACCAAGCTGCTGTTGCACTTCCAGTGTTACGTCGGTGCCATCAACGGTAAGCGCATCATAGATCTTCGGTACGCTCTCGCGCGCAAACTCCACATCTATAACAGCTCCAATAATTTGTACGATTCGACCGCTACTCATTTCCGGCTCCTATTACCTTCTAATCTGTTCATGTTCGTTAACTATTCTTTAATGGCGCATTACCTGCAACAGCACCCATTTCTTAAATCTGTTAAACCGCCGCCGCGCCGCCCGCGATTTCCGACAACTCCTGGGTAATCGCCGCTTGACGGGCCTTGTTGTAAATCAGTTCCAACTCGTCCATAAGATCACTGGCGTTATCCGATGCACTCTTCATGGCAATCATTCTGGCGGCCTGCTCACAGGCATTATTCTCAACCACGGCCTGATACACCTGGGATTCAACAAACCTGAGCAATAAACCGTCCAGTAATTCCTTGGCATCCGGCTCGTAGAGATAGTCCCAGTGGTGCTGCAGGTCTTCTTCTTTAGAAGCCAACAGAGGCAATAATTGCAGCACTACTGGCTTATGGGTCATGGTATTGACGAAATCATTGCTCACAATCATTAACTGGTCGATTTTCTGCTCATCAAATTTTTCGAGCATTACCCGCACCGCACCGATAACGTCAGATACTTCGGCTTTATCACCAATATCCCGCACTGATGCCACTACATTACCGCCATAGTTATTGAAAAAGGTGGCGGCTCGGCTGCCGATGGTGCAAATGTCGATTTCTACATTCTTCTTATTCCATTCCTGCATTGCAGCAACGGTGGCTTTAAAGGCATTGATATTCAGTCCGCCGCACAAACCACGGTCCGTGGATACAACAATGAAACCAACGCGTTTAACTTCCCGGGTGTCGAAATAAATGTGCCGATATTCTGGAGTGGAGTTGGCGATGTGCCCGATAACAGACCGAATACGGTGAGCATAGGGCTTGCCCAGCCTCATGCGTTCCTGCGCTTTACGCATTTTACTAGCCGAAACCATTTCCATAGCTCTGGTAATCTTCTGAGTATTCTTGATACTCGAGATTTTTGTGCGTATTTCTTTTCCGCCAGCCATTACCTACTGTCCCTCCGGGATTTCCGGGTGAGCGTCCCTTACCAGGATTGTGTGGCCTTGAATTTGTCAATCGCCGCCTTGAACTGAGCTTCGATATCATCGTTATAATCGCCGCTTTTATTAATTTCGGCCAACAGGTCTCCGTGCTCGCTGTTCATGTAAGACAGTAGCGATGCTTCGAAATCAAGTACCTTCTTGAGCTCTATGTCTTTCAGGTATCCTTCGTTGGCGGCATAGAGCGATATGGCCATTTCCGCAACTGACAAAGGCGAGTATTGTTTCTGCTTCATTAATTCCGTTACCCGCTGACCGTGTTCCAGTTGAGCGCGAGTTGTATCATCAAGGTCCGAGGCAAACGCGGCAAATGCCGCCAATTCACGATACTGGGCCAGTGCTATTCGAATACCACCACCAAGTTTCTTGATGATCTTGGTCTGTGCTGCACCGCCCACACGGGAAACCGATATACCGGGATTCATCGCCGGTCGTATGCCCGAGTTAAACAGGTCTGTTTCAAGAAAGATCTGCCCGTCGGTAATTGAAATAACGTTAGTAGGAACAAAGGCGGATACGTCACCGGCCTGGGTTTCAATAATAGGTAAAGCTGTCAATGAGCCAGTCCGACCCTTCACTTCGCCATTGGTGTACTTCTCAACATAGCTAACACTTACTCTGGACGCACGCTCCAATAATCGGGAATGCAGATAGAATACGTCACCGGGATAGGCCTCTCGACCTGGCGGCCTTCTCAGCAGCAGTGAAATCTGGCGGTAGGCCCAGGCCTGCTTGGTTAAATCATCATAAATAATCAGGGCATTCTGACCGCGATCACGATAATACTCACCCATGCTGCAGCCGGAATAGGGGGCAATATACTGCATGGACGCCGGATCAGATGCGCTGGCCGCTACCACAATGGTGTATTCCATAGCGCCATGTTCTTCCAGCTTGTTTACTACACTGGCTATGGATGAAGCCTTCTGGCCCACCGCAACGTATATACATTTAACGTCTTTGCCTTTCTGGTTGATGATGGTATCGATGGCTACCGCGGTCTTCCCTACCTCACGGTCACCAATGATCAATTCCCTCTGACCCCGGCCAATAGGCGTCATGGAGTCAATGGACTTCAGCCCTGTTTGCACTGGCTCAGATACGGATTGTCTGGCAATTACCCCAGGAGCTATTTTTTCTACGGGTTCGGTAAGTTTTGTTTCAACCGGCCCCTTGCCATCAATTGGTTTGCCCAGAGCATCAACAACCCGTCCTTCCAGTTCTGGACCAACAGGTACTTCCAGAATACGTTTGGTACAACGGCAGGTCTGGCCTTCTCTCAGGGTCAGATAGTCGCCAAGAACAATCGCGCCAACGGAATCTCTTTCCAGGTTGAGGGCCATTCCGTAAATGCCCCCTTCAAACTCGATCATCTCTCCATACATAACATCCGCTAGCCCGTGAATGCGGATAATGCCGTCGGCTACACTTACAATTGTGCCTTCGTTCTTTGCCTGTACGGAAACATCGAGATTATCAATTCTTTGTTTGATGATTTCGCTGATTTCAGATGGATTCAGTTGTTGCATGCTTTTTTCCTTGTTCCTGAGGTGTTCAGGAATTCATTGCTTCAGCTAATTTATTCAATTTGCCCTTTATGGAGCTGTCAATTACGGTATCACCTGCACGGATTATGGCGCCTCCGAGCAAGCGGGTATCTACTTTGGAGGCGAGATTGATGTCTCGCTGCAAACGAATTTTCAAAGCCTGTGCCAGTTTATCCGAGGCATCTGAACTGATCTCAAAAGCTGTGGTGATTTCCACATCCACAGACTTTTCCTGGTTGGATTTGAAAATTTCATAAATAGCGGAAATTTCCGCCAGCAGTCCTAACCGTTTATTCTGCGCCAGCAGTCCCATAAAGTTCTGCCCTTTCTGATCGAGTTCGTCACCACAAACGTCGATTAAGGTCTGGGCCAGCTGCTCGGTTGCCAACGTAGGTGACCCGAGTACAGCTCGAATGGTATCTACAGACGCAACACTCGCTGCAAGAGAAAGCATGCTTGACCAGTTTTCAAGTTCATTGCTTTCCATCGCCACGCCAAAAGCGGCTTTTGCATAGGGTCTGGCCAGGGTAGTTAAATCTGCCATCAGTTTTTTGTCTACAGCTCGCTTGCGAGTTTGTTAATTAATTCTTCGTTGGCCGCCTGATCAATAGATGATTCGAGAATTTTCTCGGCACCAGCAATAGCAATGGCTGCAACCTGTGTCCGCAATGCCTCTCTAGCCCGATTTACTTCCTGCTCTATATCTGAATTGGCCGCTACTATAAGACGCTTTCCTTCTTCACGGGCCTGATCCTTGGCTTCATCAATAATCTGGCTCGCACGCTTGTTTGCCTGGTCAATATTGCCTGCGGCAACTGCCTTGGCTTCCTTGAGGCTGTCCGTGGACTTCTCCTGCGCCAGCATCAGATCTCGCTGTGCACGATCCGCTGCCTCCAGACCATCGGCAATTTTCTTCTTTCTATCTTCCAGAATATTGGAAAACAATGGCCAAACCATCTTCTGGCAGAACCACCAGAACACAAAGAAGGCGATAGACTGCCCAACTAAAGTTAAATTAAAATCCACGGCGATTTCTCCCGCTAATCACTTTTTTAATTAACCGCCGTTCAGGGTGGCTATATATGGATTGGCAAAAGTAAACCACATGCCAATACCAATACCGATCATGGTTACTGCATCAATCAAGCCAGCTACCAGGAACATGCTGGTTTGAAGCTTTGATGCAAGCTCGGGTTGACGCGCGGAGCCTTCCAGGAACTTGCCGCCCAGGATACCAAAGCCAATGGCGGTGCCCAACGCACCCATTCCTAGTACAAGCAAAACGCCCAGTACTGTAAAAGCCAAAATCATTTCCATCTTTTCCTCCAGATTTTCTTCAGTTCAGATAATAATTAAATCATTAATGTGCGTGTGACTCATGTGCTGCATTGAGGTACACAATAGTCAGCATCATAAAAACAAAAGCCTGCAACGGCACTACCAGGATATGAAACACGGCCCAGGCAAAGTGGGCCGGCAATTGAAAAATCCCCAGCAGTGCAGCCATCAGTAAAAACAGCAACTCACCGGCGTATAGATTGCCAAATAGCCGTAATCCCAAAGAAATAGGCTTGGCGAACAGCGTGGGTATTTCAATTATTAAATTAAAAGGAAGCATCCACTTTCCAAACGGCTGAAAGGCCAGTTCAGCGAGAAAACCACCAATACCTTTCATTTTAATACTGTAGTAAATAATCAGGGCAAAAACGCTGAGCGACATGCCCATGGTGATATTGACATCCGTGGTCGGCACAATCTTGAATGGCATGTGCTCAAGCCCGAAAACATGTTCTCCGATATAGGAGGCAAGACCGGTAATCCAGTCAACCGGCACTAGGTCCATAGTATTCATCAGCAGAATCCAGACAAATATAGTCAGTGCAAGCGGGCCTATACGATGGTTGTCGTAATTAAACCCCTCTTTAACCTGGTCATCTACAAATTCAAAGATAGTTTCTATAAAATTCTGCATACCACTGGGCGTATCCACAGTGGCTCTTTTTCCGATGTAGCGAAATAACAAAAGAAACGCAGCACCAATAAAGACTGACCAGCCCAGAGTATCTACGTGAATAGACCAGAAACCCATTTCGGCCGCTTCTTCGACGGTATGGGCGATACCCCAATCCCCGTCCGGGTGCTTGCCATAGGTAAGGAAGGAAAGGTGGTGTTGTATGTATTCCTGAACTGTCTGCTCGGCTACGCCGTGAGCATCGAGTCCCGCTGATCCTAATTCTGCCATTGTCTGACTCTGCGTTTACCCTGGTGTTCTAGGCTCTGTTACCTGATGGGCTGCTGCTAATAACAGCGGACATAATAATTCCGATAAACTGCACTGCTATAAAGCCCGCCATAAGAGCAATCTCATTTACATTTGTAATCTGGGTAAAAGCTAAAGCAAACAAAACTATAGTAATAACTATTTTGCCTATTTCACCCTTCAAAAAGCTCTTAACGACTTTTTCTGCGTTACGTGCGCCGTTGAATTTGAACGCCTGTATCGTAAAATAACAATTTGGAATGGCGCTGATTAACCCTCCGATCAAGATCGAAAAGGCCGCCGTGGCATTTAAAAAAAGTAATAGCACCACCGCTATCAAACCGGTTGCCACCAGCTGCATCACTATAATTTTATAGACTGGCGGGGGCTTCAAATTGGACATTGTCGCTGTGCGGACCATCTGATTCAGCACCCTTTATTGCCCGAAGCTTAACCCGCCCTGATACGGCGGCGGTCTCCAAAGATGGCGCATTATAGGGACTTTGATGTCCCTAATCAATACAGACAGGGAATCAATTAATGTGGGATAAAATGCCGTCCAGCTCATCCAGAGAATTGTATTTTAGAATAAGCTTTCCTCGACCCTTTGCGGTGTGCTGAATGAGGACTTTAGCGCCTAATTTACCGGCCAGACTTTCTTCCAGGTTTTTGATATCAGGGTCTACTACGTTGCTACTTTTACGGCCCCCGTTTCCCGCAATCAAGCGTCTAACCAGGGATTCGGTTTGCCTTACAGACAGCCCCTTCCCGACCACTGTTCTGGCGGCTTCGGATTGCTGAATGTCCGGTAACGATAACATGGCCCTGGCATGACCCATTTCCAGGTCCCCATGCTCCAACATGCGTCGAACGTCCGGACTCAGACCAATCAGACGAATTAAATTGGTGACCGTTGCGCGGGATTTCCCCACGGCCTCCGCGACTTCCTGTTGAGTTAGCTGAAATTCGTCCTGCAGGCGCTTTAGCGCCATCGCCTCTTCAATGGGGTTGAGGTTTTCCCGTTGAATATTCTCTATCAAACTCATGGCAATAGCTGATTCGTCACTGACTTCCTTTATTATTGCCGGGATTGTATGCAATTCAGCCAGTTGGCTGGCACGCCATCGACGTTCACCCGCCACAATTTCATAGCGACTTGAGGAAATGGATCTTAATACAATGGGTTGCATTACTCCCTGCTGGCGAATGGAGTTAGCCAACTCTTCCAGAGCCGCTTCATGCATGTTTGTTCGGGGCTGATATCTTCCCGGTTGAATCAGATCGATAGGAATATTCTTGAGATCGGCGGTTTTTTCCCCACCGTTTTCTGTTGCAACAGGCAGTGGCGTAACCGGTACTGCAGGAGCCGATCCAGCCACATGCTGAATAGCAGATTCTCCCGGTTTTACTTGCCCGGTACTATTGCCTCCGAGCAGTGTGGCCATTTTGTCACTGTTGGATTGGGATAACAGCGCATCCAATCCTCTGCCGAGCTTTTTCTTTGCTGCCATTTCTATTTCCGCTGCTAAAGCGTTGTCCCTGGTGGCTGGTTAAACGGCTCTGGATTCAGCCTTGTCTATTCGCCGTAAAACCTCTCCCGCTACAGCGAGATAGGCCAAAGCGCCCCTTGATTGTCTATCATACTTTAAAACCGGCATACCGTAGCTTGGCGCTTCGGCCAGGCGTACATTTCTTGGTACCACTGTACGATAAACAGTATCCCCAAAAAAGCTAAAGAGTTGTCCATTAACCTCTGTGGTTAACTTGTTACGCGGGTCATACATGGTGCGTAATATACCCTCGATTTTAAGCTCGGGGTTCAGGCTTTCACTGATTGCAGTAATGGTTTCCATGAGCGCAGACAACCCTTCAAGCGCATAATATTCACACTGCATGGGGATTAAAACACCATCGGCGGCTACCAGGGCGTTAATTGTCAGCATGTTCAGGGACGGAGGACAATCAATGACGACAAAGTCATAGCGATCGCGAATTTCATTGACGATTTCCCGTAAGCGCAACTCCCGGTTCTGAAACTCCAGCAGTTCCACTTCAGCGGCTGTTAAATCGCCATTGGTGGGTAACAGGTGGTATTCTACTCCTTGCGGCTTGACCACTACCTCATCAAAAGATGCGCGTTTTGTCAGCAGGTCATAAATAGACAGTTCCAGTTGAGATTTATCGACGCCACTGCCGGTAGTGGCATTTCCCTGGGGATCAAGGTCTATCAGAAGTACTTTTTTCCTGGTTTCGTGGAGTGAAGCGGCCAGATTGACGGAGGTGGTGGTTTTACCGACGCCCCCTTTTTGATTTGCTACTGCCAATACCTTGCTCACTGGGTGAATAACTCCACTGCTTTATCCTAATCCTATTGCGCTTTTTGTTTCCGCTTCTTTACTGACAATGGCATTACTGTGAAGGTTGTTTGAATGGAATCTCTATGAGATGCCTTACACCTTCAATTCCAGGAATGGTCAGCTCTATTGCCCGAGAAATTTTGATGCCCTCAGGCAATTCCTCTATTTCAGTCGTCGGGTAAATGCCTTTCATGGCTAATAACTTGCTGTTTTCTCCCGCTACCGAGGCACATGATTGCACTAACTTGGCCAGGGAAGAAAACGCGCGACTCATGACAATATCAATTTGCTCAGTACATTGATAGTCTTCTATTCGCTTATTTTCTATAGTGATATTATCCAGTCCCAGCGCCAATTTTACCTGAAATAGAAACCTGGTCTTTTTGCCGTTACTGTCTAGTAAAATGAAATGTTTATCAGGGTGTAATATGGCTAAAGGTATCCCCGGCAACCCTCCCCCGGAGCCAACATCCAGTATTACGCTTCCTTCGATATAGGGTGATACCGCCAGGCAATCAAGCAAATGGCGGGAGATCATTTCTGATGGCTTTTTTATGCCACTGAGATTGAATTTTTTATTCCACTTCCCCAGTACTTCGAGGAAGCTCAGCAACATATCCACCTGCTCTGGTGTGATTTTCAGACCCAGTTCATCGAGTCCTGATTGCAGCTTTTCTCGCAACCCAAGCAACTGTTCTTCTGTGATTAAAAAACTCATAACCGCCGCTAACCAGCCTTCCTGTTAACAACTCGATGTTTTTTAAGATAAATCAGCAACAGGGATATTGCGGCTGGCGTCATTCCAGGAATCCTTGATGCCCGACCAATATTTTCCGGTCTGGAGCAGTCCAGCTTTTGCTTAAGTTCGTTGGACAATCCCTGCATCTGTAGGTAGTTAAAATCTTCCGGTAGAAGCGTGTCTTCCTGCGTTTTCAATTTCTCTATTTCATTTTGCTGGCGGTTTATATAACCCTGGTATTTAATCTGTATTTCCGCTTGCCGGGTTACCTGGTTGTCCTGCTGATCTTGCTCTGGTTTGCCCTCTAATCCCTCGAAGGCGTCATTCAGCGAGTTATAATTCACCCCCGGCCGTGCCAGTAGATCTGTCAGATTGTACTCACGGGTTATGGGTTTTTCCAATAAGTGATTAATGCGCTCAGCGCTGGCGGTGTTCGGCTGCACCCAGGTGGTTTTCAGGCGCTGTAGTTCCTTTTCCAGCTTTTCTCGCTTTTCGCTGTATCTCTGCCAGCGCTCATCATCAACCAGGCCAAGTTCCCTACCCTTGTCAGTTAAACGCAGGTCGGCATTATCTTCTCTGAGGGTCAGCCGGTATTCGGCTCGGCTGGTAAACATTCTGTAAGGTTCTGTTGTGCCCATGGTAATAAGATCATCCACCAGAACACCAAGATAGGCTTCATCCCGACGCGGACACCATGGCTCTTTTTCCTTAACCGATAGCGCTGCATTCAACCCCGCCAGCAAACCCTGAGCCCCGGCTTCTTCATAGCCTGTTGTTCCGTTTATCTGGCCGGCAAAGTAAAGACCTTTGATGAAACGAGTCTCTAATGAATAATGTAAATCCCGGGGGTCAAAAAAGTCGTATTCAATGGCGTATCCGGGCCGGGTAATATGGGCCCGCTCGAAACCTTTAATCTCATGAACCATGTCGACCTGAACATCAAAAGGCAGACTGGTTGATATACCATTGGGATACAGCTCATGGGTACTTAATCCTTCCGGTTCAACGAATATCTGATGAGAAGATTTATCCGAAAAACGCATAACTTTATCTTCTATGGACGGACAGTACCGGGGCCCTACACCCTCTATAACTCCTGTGTACATAGGAGAACGATCGAGGCCACTGCGTATAATTTCATGACAACGTTCGTTGGTGGAGGTGATATAACAATTCACCTGCTCCGGATGATCAGCCTCACTGCCCAGAAATGACATTACCGGTACAGGTTTGTCGCCGCTCTGGAGAGTCATTACTGAAAAATCCACGGTTCTCGCATCAATACGCGGTGGGGTGCCGGTTTTAAGCCGGGAAACCCTGAAAGGTAATTCCCTGAGCCGCCGGGCAAGTGTTATGGACGGCGGATCACCCGCTCTGCCGCCGGAAGAATGTTCCATACCGATATGAATACATCCTCCCAGGAAAGTCCCGGTGGTTAAAACCACTTTCCGGGCCATAATACGTAAACCCATTTGCGTGATAACACCTGCCACTTCGCCTGAATCGCATATGAGATCATCTACGCCCTGCTGGAAAATATGCAGGTTAGGCTGATTCTCCAACACATGGCGGATTGCTGCTTTGTACAGAATCCGGTCTGTCTGGGCCCTGGTGGCTCTCACGGCCGGCCCCTTGCTGGCATTAAGTACCCGGAATTGAATGCCTGCCTGATCTGTTGCCCTGGCCATGACGCCACCGAGGGCATCGATTTCCCTCACCAGGTGACTTTTGCCAATCCCACCGATGGCCGGGTTGCAGGACATCTGACCCAGAGTTTCGATATTGTGGGTAACCAATAAGGTATTTACCCCGGTCCTGGCAGAAGCAAGGGCTGCTTCGGTGCCGGCATGACCGCCACCCACAACAATCACATCATATTCAGGAAAGTAGCTCATAGTTATATTTATTTACCTGGCCCCTGGGAGGCTTCGATTAATCAACAGTTATTAAGGAAAAAGGGCCGACAAGTATACGCTTTCAAAATCAAAAGAAAAGTGATCAATTCGAGCCCAAAAGCACTGTTTATTTATTAATAAAAACTAGTTAATAATTATATATAAATAGATAAATATAAGTATTAATACTGATAATGATAGGGTCGCTAAATTCTGTATATAACCATTATTTAGCCTTTGTTTTCAAATAGTTATCATAATGATAAGGTTATTGATAAGTACTGTTTAAATAGCCTTAAACGTATGTATCAATTGTGCACAAAATAAGACTCACCAAACCCGCTTAAATTTATCCCCTTGTTATCCAGTTCAAGGCCGCTTTTACTCACAGAAAAGTGCCACAAATAAACAACTTGTTAACTATGAAAAATATCATTTGTGTTTAAAAAAGCTACTTGCCGACACAAAAACTCGAAAATATCTCACCCAGTAGGTCATCGCTGGTCACTTTCCCGGTAATCTCCCCGAGAAAATTCTGGGCCAGGCGTAAATCTTCAGCTACGAGTTCGATAGCACCGCTATTTTGTAGCTGAATTTGCGCGCTTAACAAGACTTCCCTGGATTGCTTTAGTGCGATGATATGCCTTTCTCTGGCAATAAAGTGGCCCTCTCCGGTCATGCTAAACCCAACACGGTTCTTCAGTTGATCTCGCAACTGGTCAATACCGTAATGTGTTTTTGCTGAAACACCGACGCTGTGGATACGCTGGTCATTGATACAGATCCTGGATGAAGGAAGGCTGTTCTGCGGTAGTAGATCTATCTTGTTAAAAACCACTATGAGTTTATCGGTACTTAAAATGGTCTCGTCCAGAGCTGTTTCATTAAAGATAGTCGATACGGTCTGGGAGTTAACGGTAAACGTTTCGGCATCGATTACCAACAATATGAGGTCAGCCGCGTTGATGGCTTTATGTGCCCGTTTAATACCTTCTTTTTCCACAATATTCCGGCTGTTGTGCAATCCGGCCGTGTCGACAAGATGGACTGGTAATCCATCTATTTCAATGACCTCCGAAAGGACATCCCTGGTGGTACCGGGAATATCTGTGACAATGGCGGAATCTTTTCCTGATAAGACATTCAACAGGCTGGACTTACCAGCGTTTGGTTTTCCTGCTATGGCAACCGTCACTCCCTCCCTTAAAATGGCGCCTTGCTTTGCCTGATCAAGAACACTTTCCAGTAGATCGATAATACTCTGGAGCCTTTCAATACAGCGGCCTTGCGAAAGGAAATCGATTTCCTCTTCGGTAAAATCAATGGACGCTTCCAGATAAACACGCAGCTCCAGAATCCTGGCAACCAGTTCATCAATTAATCTGGAAAATTCTCCGTCCAGTGTGCGTAGTGCTGACTTTGCCGCTTGCTCAGTGCTTGCTTCAATCAGGTCTGCTACTGCCTCTAGCTGCGCTAGGTCCATCTTTGAATTCATAAATGAACGTTCAGAAAACTCACCTGGTCTAGCTATTCTGGCACCATTGTCAATTACGGCTTTCAACAAGTAATTTAATATGAAAGATCCGCCGTGTCCCTGTAATTCCAGTATATCCTCGCCAGTAAAAGAATTTGGTGCTTCAAAAAAAAGGGCGATACCTTTGTCAATAATTATAGAATTTTTGCCGAAGAAATTAGAGAAATAAGCATGTCTTGGGTTCGGATAGAAACCAAGTATTTTGTTTGCAATCTCTTTACAGGAAGAGCCGGAAACCCTGACGATACCTATACCACTTTTACCCGGTGGGGTAGCGATAGCACAAATGGTATCGTTATCAGTGCTCGACATAGTGTGGCAGAGTTGGCCAGGAAGTTGAATTCGGCTCAGGAGCTCTTAGCAGCATATTTTGCTTCGATTTTTCTCGTTATATACCACTGCTGAAGAATACCCAGGACACTATTAACCAACCAGTATAAAACAAGCCCTGCTGGAAACCAGAGGAAAAACAAGGTCATCATAATTGGCATAAACTTCATTACCTTAGCCTGCATGGGATCACCCGGGGCAGGGCTGAGAGACATTTGAAGAAACATTGATGCACCCATAAGAAGTGGCAGAACGAAATAGGGATCCATCACGGACAAGTCATTTATCCACAGGAAAAAAGGCGCGTGACGTAATTCTACGCTGCGCATCAGCATCCAGTATAGAGAGATAAAAACCGGCATTTGTACCAGCATTGGCAAGCAGCCGCCGAACGGATTTATCTTTTCTTTCTTATAGAGCTCCATGGTCGCTTTCTGCAGTTTTACCTTGTCATCACCATAACTCTCTTTTAACTGCTGCATTTTTGGCATGACTCTTCTCATACCAGCCATGGATTTATACTGTGTTTCAGTGAGCTTATAGAAGATACCCTTGACCAGAACAGTCAGTAGGATAATGGACAGGCCATAATTATGGACAAAAGGCTCTATGTGAGTGAGCAACCAGTAGATTGGTGCAGCCAGGAAAAAGAGAAAGCCATAATCAATGGTCAAATTAAGGTTGGGGGCGAGTTCTGCCAGTAAATTCTGGTCTGTTGGGCCAGCATAGAGGCGAAAGGATTGGCTGGCCGTGGTATTTGGTGCAACCGCAAAAGCCGGACTGACAAAGCCACCAATATATTGATTAGCGATATTTTTACGGGTAGAAAAATTGTTTCGTTGGGTCTGGTTCGGGATCCAGGCGGTGAGGAAATAGTGCTGGCTAAAGGCAATCCAGCCTCCTGTCATATCGTGGGGAGCAATACCATCATCAATGTCTTCAAATTCTACCTTGTTGTAGGGATCATCGTCTGATGTGGTGGCAAATCCGAGAAAGGTGCGGGAAAAGCCACCAGCATCACTGGGATCATCAAAACCACTGCGTTTGATCTGTCCGAAGACATTGGCCTGCCATTGGCTGTTTGTAGTGTTGGTAACTTCGTAGGTGACGTCTATAACATAGCTACCCCGCTCGAATGAAAACCGCTTTAACACCGCTACGCCATTGGCATCAGTAGTAAGTAAGTCCACACTCAGGGAGTCCTGATCCGGATCCAGGCGATAAGATGAGGATGATGTTCTATAGCGGGCACGACTGGTGTTATCAATGCCATTTACGCCAATAAGACCGGATTGGGCAATATAATCTCGCCCTGGGCCAGATTCAAGAAGAACGAAAGGCTCATCAGGTACATCAATCTGGCGCAGGTATTGTGGTAACGCCAGGCCAACTATGTCGCCGCCATTGAGATCTATACTGAGTTCCAGGGTATCCGTGGATATGGTAACTAGCCGGGATTGAGATATTTGCGGGTTTGTTTGTGGTGCGTCGATATTGGCTGGATTTTCGGTGTTGCCAGTCGTCAGGGCCTGGGCCTGAGGTACCTGTGCCGGTATGTCGCTCTGGGCTGTTGTAGGCACAGCCGTGTCGGGAACCGAAGAAAGCGAGGTTACAGGGCTTGAGTCCTGTTCAGCGATCTGGCGTGGGTAGTCTTCATTCCAGGCCAGCAAAAGGAGGTAGGTGACTACCGCCAGGGCTGAGTATAAAAAGAATCGGGAAAGGTCCATTTTTTACTTAGTTCTCTATAGTGATATTGGTTTTATCGCAGCATTTTTGAGTTGAATCAGGAACCGGGTCATAGCCCCCTTCATGCCATGGGTGGCAACTTGCTATTCTTTTTATTCCCAGTCCACTGCCCTTGATCAACCCGTGGGTTTCTATGGCCTGTTTGGTATATTGGGAACAACTGGGGTAAAAGCGGCACTGGTTTCCGATAAACAGGCTCAAACTGAACTGGTAAGCAGTAATTAGTTTTAAAGTCAGTTTAGTAATCATTGTTATATAGTGAACCAGACGCAGAGCGTTGCGTGTTCTCAGGTGTCAGCAGTATGTTTCTTTACGAGGTCTCGCCATAAAGACTGAATCTGTTCTGCCAATTTTTGATTATCCAGCGAATCAAGGTTACTGCGAGCAAGAATAACGATGTCGAGACCGCTGAGCAAATCCTGATTAAGCCGATAAGAAGTTCTCAGTACGCGTTTTATCCTATTGCGCTGTACTGCTTTGGCTACGTTTTTCTTGCCTACCACTACTCCCAGACGTGGTTGCGGTAGATCATTGCGGATGGCAAAAATGAGCAGGAAGCGGCAGGAAACTTTATATTTTGCCTTGCTGAATACAGCCTTGTATTCGGCGGCCCTGGTAAGCCTTAGCTCCTTGGGAAAGCCATAGTCAGGCACGTTACTCTCTTTCCTGCTGGGTTAGGTAGAAAAGGGTACTCTAGGCGGACAGCTTGGCGCGGCCTTTTGAACGACGTCTTTTAATTACCCGTCTGCCGCCTTTTGTCGCCATTCTTGCCCTGAACCCGTGGACTCTGGCCCGTTTTATCAAACTAGGTTGAAATGTTCTTTTCATAATCGAAGGTTCCGTTAAGTCTCTTGCAAACCAGAATAAATCAGGTTCGAAAAGTGATCGCGAATTCTAGTGGTTTTAACAATAAGATGCAATGCAAAAGAATCTATGTGTAGTGGTCTTTGTGGCTGGGAGTCTTGGGAGAATTGCAGAAAGACTTTATCCAGGGAAATATGAAAAATTGTAAGCGGAAGGGGGTAGTCTTTGCATTTCAGGTTAATTGTAATCGGAGATTTTTGCCACCTTGTTAGTCACAAGTTATCCACAGCTTACTTTTTTAGGTGTCCAGTTAATTGATAATTATTTTGACCTCTGTTTTTATCGGGTGTTTTTTTTCACTTCTATATAATGGGTTGATTAATAAAAGAAAAAAGAGGAGTAAAAGTTTTGTGTTTTGGCCTTCCCCTTGTGGATAAGTTTTTTTCTTATGAGTTAGAATTGCGTTGTGTTGTTATAAAAGCAAAATAAAAAATCAATCTGGGATCTGGGGTGAATCGGCGTGCTGGCGGGAAATTGGCAAGAGTGTATCAACAGTTTAAGAAGTGAGCTTCCCTATCAACAGTTCAACACCTGGATAAGGCCTCTGCAGGCTGAATCAGGGCCTGACAGTGTAACTGTTTTTGCGCCCAATCGATTCGTAATGGATTGGGTAAATGATAAATTTCTAGATCGAATCAACGAGTTATTAAGGGAAATCAGCGGTGATGAGTCGGTAGAAGTAGTGTTGGATGTGGTCGCAGGTAATGGCAGCTTCACAGTACAGCAAAAGGTGAAAGTCGAATACAATGATCCGCAACAACCGGATTTTCTGCCTTCCGTAAGTACCGGGTTTAATGCTGATCCAAGGTTGTCCAGCCAATCACTACCCGTCTATAGAGGTTCCAGGAAGTTGGAGGTTAAGCCGACTATCTCCAGGGCGAGTTCCGGAGCTGATCAGCGCAGACAGCGCAACGTCGACACTATAATTGAAGGTAAGTTACGTCATAGGGGCAAGCTTAACGAAGACAGCACCTTTGACAATTTTATTGTTGGCAAATCAAATCAGCTGGCGAGAGCCGCCGCCATGCAAGTAGCTGAAAATCCCGGCAAAGCTTACAACCCGCTTTTTATATACGGCGGTGTTGGGCTTGGTAAAACACACTTGATGCATGCGATTGGAAATTACATGCTGGCCAGGAAACCTGACGCAAAAATAGTGTATCTGCATTCTGAGACTTTTGTGGGGACCATGGTTTCAGCGTTGCAGCTGAATGCCATTAATGAATTCAAGCGATTTTATCGCTCGGCAGATGCGTTGTTGATAGATGATATTCAGTTTTTTGCCGGGAAAGAGCGCTCCCAGGAAGAATTTTTCCATACTTTTAATGCGCTATTAGAGGGAGGGCAGCAAATAATTCTAACTTGCGATAGATTTCATAAAGAAATCAAAGGGTTAGAAGAAAGGCTAAAGTCGAGATTTGGTTGGGGCCTCACCGTAGCGGTGGAGCCTCCAGAGTTGGAGACTCGGGCGGCGATCCTTATGAAAAAGGCGGCACTCTCCCATGTTGATTTGCCAAATGAAGCGGCCATGTTTATTGCCCAGCGGCTGCGCTCTAATGTCAGAGAGCTCGAAGGGGCGCTTAAAAAGGTGATTGCCCATGCAGGGTTTGTCGGGCGTCCTATCGACCTTGAGCTAATAAAGGAAGCACTGAGGGATTTGTTTGCTGTTCAAGACAAGATGGTGTCAATTGATAACATCCAGCGATCTGTTGCGGAGTACTATAAGATCAAAATGGGCGACATGTTGTCAAAAAAGCGCAATAGATCTGTTGCACGGCCAAGGCAGGTTGCCATGACCTTGTCAAAGGAGCTCACAAACCATAGTTTACCGGAAATCGGGGACGCTTTTGGGGGCAGGGACCATACCACCGTACTTCATGCCTGCAAACAAATCAGCAAGCTTCGCAAAACAACATCGGATATCGAAGAGGACTACAACAACCTGCTAAGGTCTTTGTCCGGTTAAATTAAAAACAGAAAAAGAGTAAAAAAATGCAATTTGTCGTAGCCAGGGAAGCACTGCTCAAACCACTACAATTGGTGAGTGGTGTCGTAGAAAGAAGACAGACATTACCTGTGTTATCCAATGTACTGCTGTCACTTGAAAATGATGAACTGTCTCTTACCGGTACGGATCTCGAGGTCGAACTGGTGGGGCGGGTAGTTGTAGAAAAGGGCAGCCAACCGGGTGGGATAACTGTGCCGGCAAGGAAATTGGTGGATATTTGTAAATCACTTGCGGATGGCTCAACCCTGAATTTCAATCTTTCAGACGAAAAACTGGTTATTAAATCTGGACGCAGCCGCTTTACGCTAGCCACCTTACCAGCTTCAGAGTTTCCTCAGGTCGATGATGAGCCAGGTACATTTTCTATTACGATTGACCAGATTAAACTCAAAAATCTGTTGGACAGCACCAGTTTTGCTATGGCGCAGCAGGATGTACGTTATTATTTGAATGGTATGCTTTTCGAAGTAGCGACTGATTATTTGAGGGTTGTCGCTACAGATGGGCACCGTTTGGCCATGCAAACAGTGTCGATGAATAATAAAACAGACCAGACGCAGCAACTAATATTACCGCGAAAAGGCATAATGGAGCTGGTTCGACTTATTGGTGAGGAAGACGGTGAGCTAACGCTGGTTTTCGGCAGCAGCCACATTCGAGCAAGAATGCCGGATTATACTTTCACTTCAAAACTGGTTGACGGGAAATTTCCTGACTACAATCGCGTATTGCCAAAAGGTGGTAACAAGAATGTAATTGGAGACCGACAAGAGTTGCGCCAGGCTTTCTCCCGGGTTTCCATACTATCCAATGAGAAGTATAGAGGAGTGAGACTCATGCTTTCGTCGGGAGAGCTCAGGATTATGGCGAATAACCCCGAACAGGAAGAGGCCGAGGAGACAGTATCGGTCGATTATACCGGTGATGATCTGGAGATAGGGTTTAACGTAAGTTATCTGATTGATGTTTTGACGGCACTGCATACCAGTAACGTGAGGCTTACCCTTTCTGACCCTAATAGCAGCGCGTTGCTAGAGGCAGAAGGTGGGGGCAGTAACGAAGCGCTCTATGTTGTAATGCCCATGCGGTTGTAAAGGAGGATAGAGGCTGTGCCTGACTTCAGAAGGCAGCGCTGACCAGGACATATGACAGTGATTAATAGAATTGATATTTCCGGGGTAAGGAATATCGACCAGCTGTCTTTTTGTCCGGGTGAACAGATAAATCTTCTTCACGGTATTAATGGTAGTGGCAAGAGCAGTATTCTCGAAGCAATTTACTTGCTTGCGGCAGGAAAGTCGTTCAGAAGCACCAAAATAGCCCCGTTGATTCAAAACGGCAGAAAGGAATGTTCCATTTTCGCAAAGCTGGATGACAGTCTTGCTGTAGGCCTACTGAAGGGCCGAAATCAAAAACCTCTTCTCAAGTTACAAGGGGAAAGACAGCCCAATTGGCTTGAAGTCGCCCGCTTGATACCCGTTCAGGTAATTGATTCAAATACCTTCCGCCTACTGGAAGGAAGCCCAAAGGACAGAAGAAAATTTCTGGATTGGGGAGTGTTTCACGTGGAACCCTCTTTTGTATCTCATTGGCGTAATAGTAGAAAGTGTATCGCTCACAGGAACCTGCTACTAAAAAGCGGGCGTCCTGATATGAGCCAACTCCGGGCATGGAATATTGAACTGTGCAAAGAGGCGGCACTAGTGGACAGGGCAAGGGAAAGGTACTTTACTGATTTTTTACCGATATTTAACGATGTTCTATGCAAGATAGGCGCAATTGGAGACATTTCAATTACCTATCGCAGGGGTTGGGACAATGAGCTAGACCTTGCTGAGGTGCTGGAGCGCTCGTTAAGCATCGATGTAAAATACGGTTCTACACAAAACGGCCCTCATCGTGCTGACATTGTCGTTAAAAGTGGTGGCATCTCCGCGGTTGACGTTTTGTCGAGGGGGCAACAAAAAATCTTGGTCAGCATCCTCAAATTGGCGCAAGGTGCTTTTCAATCGAAAACAGAAAGCAGGCGGTGCATTTTTCTTATAGACGATCTGCCATCTGAACTTGATAAGAATAATAGGGCAAATATATGTCGATTCCTCCAAGGGCTGGGGAACCAGATTTTTATGACCTGCGTGGATAGAGAATCATTGGAAAATTCATGGGAATCAACAGCTTTAGTAGCTCAGTTCCACGTGGAACATGGTAAAATATCGATCTGATATTGTAGTATTTCTGGAGTATATAAATGAGTGACGAATCGAACTACAACTCGGATAGCATTAAAGTTCTGAAGGGGCTGGATGCTGTCAGAAAACGACCTGGGATGTACATCGGTGATACTGACGACGGTACTGGGCTCCATCATATGGTATTTGAATTAGTAGACAATTCTGTTGATGAAGCTCTGGCGGGATATTGCGATGAAATTGGGGTAATTATTCATGTCGGTGAAACCGTTACCGTAACTGACAACGGCAGGGGTATCCCGACAGAAATGCATGAAGAAGGCGTTTCGGCGGCAGAAGTTATTATGACGGTGCTGCACGCAGGAGGAAAATTCGACGACAATAGCTACAAGGTGTCCGGGGGACTGCATGGTGTGGGAGTTTCGGTAGTAAATGCGTTGTCAGAAGAACTAAAACTCACGATTAGGCGGGAGAACAAGGTTTATGAACAGTTTTACGAACATGGCGTTCCTCAGGGAGCACTGGCTGTGGTTGGAGAAACGGATACCACTGGGACGTCGTGTCATTTTAAGCCGTCCAAGAAAACTTTCACCAATGTTGAATTTCATTACGATATCCTCGCGAAAAAACTAAGAGAGCTGGCATTCTTAAACGCCGGAGTGTCTATTCGCCTAACGGATGAGAGGTCTGGCCAATCAGAATTATTTAAATATGATGGTGGCCTGCGGGCATTTGTGGAATACCTAAATACAAATAAAACGCCTATTAATAAAATGCTCTATTTTATTTCGGAGCGAGAGGAAGACGGTATCACTGTGGAAGTGGCATTACAGTGGAATGATTCCTATCAAGAAAACATATTTGCTTATACGAATAATATTCCACAAAAGGACGGCGGCACTCATCTGGCAGGTTTTCGCGGGGCACTTACTCGAGTCTTGAACAATTATATTGATAAGGAAACAGCGGCACGCAAGAATAAAGAGGTGAACACTACAGGAGATGACTCCCGGGAAGGGCTGACGGCCGTGGTTTCAGTAAAAGTACCAGATCCAAAATTTTCGTCCCAGACAAAAGATAAACTGGTGTCGTCTGAGGTGAAAGCAGTTGTTGAACAGGAATTGAACAGCCATCTTACTGATTATCTGATGGAAAACCCGCAAGAAGCGAAACTAATTGTCGGTAAAATAATAGATGCCGCTCGTGCCAGGGAGGCTGCTCGGAAGGCAAGAGAAATGACCAGGCGAAAAGGCGCATTGGATATTGCTGGTTTACCGGGCAAACTGGCAGACTGCCAGGAAAAGGATCCCGCGCTATCCGAAATATACATTGTGGAGGGAGATTCGGCGGGAGGTTCTGCGAAACAGGGTAGAAACCGTAAGAATCAGGCTATTTTGCCCCTCAAAGGTAAGATCCTTAATGTGGAAAAGGCGCGCTTTGACAAGATGTTAAGCTCGGCCGAAATTGGAACCCTGATTAAAGCGCTAGGTTGCGGAATCGGCAACGAAGATTTTAATCCTGACAAGCTGCGGTATCACACAATTATCATCATGACGGATGCTGACGTGGATGGTTCTCATATTCGAACCTTACTTCTAACCTTCTTTTTCAGGCAAATGCGCGAACTGGTTGAAAGAGGGCATATTTATATTGCCCAGCCGCCTCTGTATAAGGTCCGAAAAGGTAAGCAAGAACAATACCTGAAAGACGATATGGAGCTTGCAGCTTATCAGACGCAAACGGCATTAGAGGGGGCCAGTCTCCATGTAAACGCCGATTCACCGCCAATATCGGGAGATTCCCTCGAAGCGATTGTAAATGAATACAACAAAACCTCTTCAATTATCAGCCGCCTGTCGAGGCTTTATCCAGAGGAATTACTGGAAACAATGATTTTTACCAGGGCCTTGAGTGAAGACCAGTTAAACTCACAAGAAGAGGTGGCATCCTGGATAGAAGAGCTGTCTAAACAATTCGCAACGCATCATCCCATAGTTAACACTAACTATCAGTTAACAATTAAAGAGGATTCTGAGAGACACGAGTATTTACCCCAGGCTAAGTTCAGTTTTCATGGTCTGGAAAAAACTTACGTTTTTTCCAGGGATTTCTTCCATTCCGGGGAGTACCGCGCTATCACTGAACTCGGCAAAACGCTGGATGGACTTCTGGAATCTGGCGCCTATATAAAACGTGGAGAGAAAACCCGGGAAGTATCAAGTTTTGAGGAAGCGATACAGTGGCTTATTGCCGATGCCATGAAAGGACATTATCTACAGCGCTATAAAGGGCTGGGAGAAATGAACCCGAACCAATTATGGGAAACCACCATGGATCCGGAACACCGGCGTATGCTGCAGGTGACCATTGATGATGCCATAGGGGCCGATCAGCTGTTTACTACGTTGATGGGAGACCAGGTTGAACCACGCAGGGAATTTATAGAGAAAAATGCTCTTGCTGTTGAAAACCTGGATGTATAGGTATCGTCTGTATCATAAAAAGCTGGATTTAGACAATATGTTGCCGAATCCAGGTTTCTACTGACTCGGTTAATTCCTTTGCATCCGCAGAATCTGTCGCAATGGGCTTACCTACATAAACTTGAACTGTGCCAGGGTATTTCAACATCTTGTGTGGCGGCCAGCAATGACCCGCATTGTGGGCAATCGGTAAAATAGGAGCCCCTGCTGCAATGGCTAATTTGGCTCCTCCCCGGGTAAACTTTTTAACCTTGTCGACATGGGTTCGTGTCCCTTCCGGGAAAATAATCACTGATCGTCCATTTTTAATCCGATCCATTCCCTGGGTAAGAATAGATTTGCCCGCTTCGTGAGGCTTCGTTCGATCTATAGCGATAGGATGCTGTAGGCTCATTGCCCATCCCCAAAAAGGGATATTAAGCAGCTCCTTTTTTAGGATCGGGCAAATAGGCGCAAGATAAAGATATAAAAAAATTGTTTCCCACTCACTTTGATGGTTGGACAGCACTACAACAGCCTGGTCTGGAATATTATCAAGGCCCTGAATTTCATGGCGCACGCCACAGGTAATTCTTAACCAGCTAAGAATAAATCGACACCAGACAGAGTAGAAAAGGTATCGTTTTGAATCAGGAATGAACCAGATAACTATAAAACACACCAGGGTAATTACAATTGTTCCCAGGTAATAGCCCAGGTAAAACAACACAGCGCGTAGAAATAGGATCAATTGTCGCATCAGGAATATCTGTCAATTATATTCGGCACGGCATGGCGAAGGTCGGTTGCAATGGTTATTCCCTTTAAATCTTTCCCGCTTATTGCGGCAAGAGTTTTTTCACCATTCCCTGTTTTCACTAAAATGGGGTCACAATGGCTGGATCTTGCGGCCTCAATATCCTTGAGGCTATCTCCAATGAACGGAATACCCTCCAGGCTGAGATTAAATTCACTGGCAATTGCTGAAAGTAGCCCGGTTTTCGGTTTTCTGCAATTACAGTTTTCATGCGGGGCATGGGGGCAGAAAAATATGCCGTGGATAAATCCACCAGCGTCCTCAATCGCAGAGCACATTTTCTGATGAATTCTGGCGAGGTCGTATTCATCAAATAGCCCTCGGCCAATTCCGGATTGATTGGTGGCTACAACAACTATAAAATCGTGGCGGCCTAATTCACAAATGGCATTGATACTGCCGTCAATCGGTATCCATTCCTCAGGGGACTTTATGTAATCGTCAGAGTCTTCGTTTATTACGCCGTCTCTGTCAAGAATAACAAGTTTCAATGTATCGCCTCAGGTTCGGCAAAATAGAATGGCTGACAGTGCTGAGAAGCCCGGAATATGTTATCAGGACTTGTGTAAACAGGAGATATCGGCGACCTGGAGAAACAGGCCTCTGAGCCTCGATAACAAAGCGATACGGTTATTCCTCACTATCGGATCATCTGCCATTACCAATACTTCATCGAAAAAGGTATCGATGTTGTCTTTCATGCCAGAGAGTTTCTCAAGGCCCTGCTGATATTTTCTGGATTCAAATAAAGGCGCCACGTCTAATTCATTAAGGCGGATATCTTCAGCCAGTACTTTTTCAGCCGTATCGGTTAGTAATGACGTATCCAGGGTCAATTGATCAATATTCTGGTCCAGCTTCGACAAGATATTAGCCACTCGTTTGTTTGCACTTGAAAGCGCTTTTGCTTCAGGAAGTTTATTAAAATGATTAACAGCGTTAATCCGAATATCAAAATCAACAGGATTAGTGGGCCTAAGGACCATTACGGACTGAAATACTTCGGCCGGGATACCCTCATCCTGATACCAGAATCTGAATCGGTCCAGGCAAAAATTGAACACCTCATTTGCAACGTCAGAATTTGCAGTAAGGTCCTTATAGGGCTCAACTGCTTTCTCAATACAAAAGCGAATATCCAGATCCAACTGTTTTTCAATCAGAATTCTAAGGACACCGATGGCCGCCCGTCGTAAAGCAAAGGGGTCCTTAGAACCGGTGGGTGGTTGCCCAATAGCGAATAGGCCGGCCATAGTGTCCAGTCTGTCAGCCAGGGCAAGAACGCTGCCCGTTACAGTAGAGGGTAGATTGTCACCGGCGTGTCTGGGCATATATTGTTCATCAAGAGCGCTGGCTACTTCGCTGTCTTCACCATCGTGAAGAGCGTAGTACTTACCCATTACCCCTTGCAGGTCAGCAAACTCCCCCACCATGGCGGTAACGAGGTCACATTTACAAAGCATGGCGGCGCGTTCACAGGCATCGGCATCCGCTTCAAGCAGGTCGGCAATGACTCTGGAGAGGGAAGCAACGCGTAACGTTTTCTCGTAGACGGTGCCCAGTTTTTGCTGAAATACAACACTTTTAAGTCGCTCAAGTCGACTTTCAAGTGTCTGTTTTTTATCAGTTTGATAGAAAAACTCGGCGTCAGATAAACGAGGTCGGATAACCCGTTCATTGCCCTTGATTACCTGGGCGGTGTCCTTGCTTTCAAGGTTGCTGACCGTAATAAAGTTAGGCAGCAACTTACCCTCATCATCGGTAACATAAAAACATTTCTGATGAGATTTCAGTGACGACACTATGGCCTCTGCCGGGACAAGAAGAAACTCTGAATCAAAAGTTCCGGTCAGTGCCACGGGCCACTCTACCAGGGCAGTGACTTCATCAAGCAAATCTTCGTCGATGACAACCGTCGCCGAAATATTTCTGCCCTGATCTGAAATCAGCAAACGAATTTTTTCTTTGCGTGTTTCAAAATCTGCAATTACATAACCAGGGGAGATTAAACTCTTCTCATAGTCCTCAACACAGCTAAGAATAATCGCGTCTGGATGGTGAAAGCGGTGGCCATAAGTACACCGTCCTGCATCCTTCCCGAGGATATTAGCTTGAACCGGTTCACTGCCAAATAAAAGCACGATCCAATGAACGGGACGAACAAATTCTACTCTGGAACTACCCCAGCGCATTTTTTTGGGAATGGGTAATTTATTAAGAGAACTGGAAACGATATCGGCTAAAAGCGCAGAGGTATTTTTCCCCTGGACAATGCTTCGAAATACAAGTTTTTCCACACCGTCTTTTTCAGCCGTTTCAAGATCTTTGACATCTACACCACATGACCTGGCAAATCCAAGCGCGGCGGGGGTGTGGTTGCCAGATTCATCCAACGCGGCTTTCAGAGCAGGACCAAATTTTTCAATACGCTTATCAGGCTGCGACTCGGCCAGGGCATTAACCACCACAGCAAGACGTCTGGGGGTAGCGAATGACTTGATGGAATCGTACTGCAAACCTTCACCGGTTAATCCGCTACGTATACCGGACGAGAACGCGACACTTAATGCCTTGAGAGCCTTTGGCGGCAACTCTTCGGTGCCGATTTCGATAAGTAAATCTTTTCGGGACATAGTCATTAAATTATCAGTAGTAACTTAGTTATCCAGGAATTCTTTTCTCAGGGCTTCGGGCGCTAATGGAAACCCCAGGCTTTTTCGGCTGGCAAAATAGGCTTCGGCTACCATTCTTGATAAAGCCCTTACCCGAAGTATAAAGCGTTGTCTTTCGGTAACGGAAATAGCATGCCGTGAATCCAGTAAATTAAAATAGTGAGACGCTTTAAGAACTTGTTCATAAGCAGGAAGTGCGAGGCCTTCCTCAATTAGCTTGTTACATTGGCTTTCACTATCGTCAAAATATTGGAAAAGCATTCCGGTATCGGCGTGCTCGAAATTATAGGCGGACATTTCCACTTCGTTTTGCTTGAAAACATCGCCGTAGGTAACCGCCCCCTCAGGGCTATTAGTCCAGACAATGTCATAGATACTGTCTACACCTTGCAAGTACATCGCAATTCTCTCGATACCATAGGTAATCTCACCACTTACCGGGAAACAATCCAGGCCACCAACCTGCTGAAAATAAGTAAATTGTGTAACTTCCATGCCGTTGAGCCAAACCTCCCAGCCCAGACCCCATGCGCCCAGAGAGGGCGACTCCCAGTTATCTTCGACAAACCTTATGTCGTGGACAGAGGTATCAATGCCGAGGTTTTCGAGGGAGGCAAGATAAAGATCCTGGATATTATCAGGGGATGGTTTCAGGATGACCTGAAACTGGTAGTAGTGTTGTAGCCGATTAGGATTCTCGCCATAGCGCCCGTCAGCTGGTCTGCGGCAGGGTTGAACATAGGCGGCATTCCAGGTTTCAGGGCCAATCGAGCGCAAGAAGGTGGCCGGGTGAAATGTACCGGCACCCACTTCCATATCCAGCGGCTGCAATATAATGCAGCCACACTCGGCCCAGTACTGTTGTAGTGCCAGGATTAATCCCTGGAAGGTTTTGACATCTGGCTGACTGCCCATTCCGGGGCTCCCGTACCTGTGGAGTTATTATATGGGGTTACTAAAAAGGGCTGCAATTATCCTAGATTCCATTGAACTTATCCATAGCAGGTCGGCCATCCACAGGGCTCCGTGCGAAAGTTGTTTAGTTTATGGATTTGTGATTCCATTTTGTCCATCTTTAATATTACAAATGAGCTTTAATAAGCTCTCACTATTCAGGAGCTTTACTATAAATCTTCTCAAATTCACTCTGGCAAAACTAATTCTCAGAATATGTGCCTGGCTCCCCCTTGGCATGGTGCAGGCTGTAGCGGGTGCCCTTGGTAAGCTGATGAACTGGAGGCCAACCCGGATGAAGCAAACCACGGTGAAAAACCTGTCAGAATGTTTCCCGGATTTAACAGCAGAACAGCTTGGCAACCTGACCAGGCTCAGCTTGCAACACACCGCCATGACCTCCCTGGAAATGGGCAAGTGCTGGCTCTGGCCGGTGGAAAAAACCATGGGCATGATCGTGCAAGTTGAGGGTGAAGAGGTGCTTGAAGAGGCCAGGTCAACAGGTAAGGGAGTTGTTTTGTTGGGGCCCCATCTGGGGAACTGGGAATTGTTTGGTTACTATTTTTCCGAGCAGATCCCCAGCACTTTCATGTATCAAGCCCCGAAGAACAAACACTTTGACATGATGATTAAATCTGCACGAAGTCGTGGCCATGCCCGCCTTGCGCCTGCCAGCAGTCAGGGTGTGGGAGTACTGTTAAAGGCGTTGAAAAAGGGTGAATTGGTGGGCATATTGCCAGACCAGGAACCCGCTGTTGAAAGTGGCGATTTTGCGCCGTTCTTCGGTGTTCCGGCGCTCACTATGACACTGGTGACCAGGCTGGTAAACAGAACCGGTGCCAGGGTAATTTGCGGATATGCTGAGCGACTTCCCAAAGGCCAGGGTTTCAAAATAATCATAAAACGTGCAGATCCGTTGATTTACCACAGTGATCCAAAGAAATCGCTGGAAGGGCTGAATCGTTCCGTGGAAGAATGCGTGAACCAGGCGAAAGAGCAATACCAGTGGGAGTATAAACGTTTTAAACGGCGGCCTGATGGAAGCCGGTTTTATTTAAAGTAGGCCTGCGATTAATGTTCTTTAGTCGCGCTATTTTCGCCAGAACATGGGTGTAAACAGGACCAACAAAGTAAAGACTTCCAATCTGCCGAGCAACATGGCGAAGCATAGAATCCACTTTGCGGTATTGGGCAAATGGCCATAATTCTGGGCGACATTTTCCAGGCCGGGGCCGAGGTTATTAATACACGCACCTACGGCGCTGAATGCCGTGATTATGTCCACTCCGGTTGCCAATAACGCCAGTAGCATCGCCATGAAAGCCATAACGTAAACAGCAAAAAATCCCCATACAGCATCAATTACCTTGTCGGGCACCGGATTCTTGCCCAGTTTGATTGGTATTTGCGCTCTGGGGTGAATAAGACGCTGCACTTCCCTGATGCCCTGCTTAAAAATGAGCAGTATTCTTATTACCTTCATACCGCCACCGGTTGACCCGGCACAGGCGCCGATTATGGCGGCGTAAAAAAGCATATAGGTCAAAAATGTTGGCCAGGAAGTATAGTCGGCCGTGGTGAATCCTGTAGTTGTGGCAATAGAAACTACCTGGAAAACACCTTTTGTTAAAGAATCAAATAGGCCATATCTTTCAGACAGGACTAAAGTGAGTACTGTCACCACAGAAACGAACAATAGAATAAAAGCATAAAATCGAAACTCCGGATCAGCAAGATAATGCTTCAGGCTTCGACGCCCCCAGGCGGTAAAATGTAGCGCAAAATTAATACCGGCAATGAACATAAAGACTATGGCAACCAGATCCACCGCCGGATTATCAAAGTAACCAAGGCTGGCATCATGGGTTGAGAAACCGCCAATGGCGATAGTGGTGAAACTATGGCTTATGGCGTCAAAAAAGGTCATGCCCACCGCCCAGTAAGCCAGTGCACAGGCGGCTGTTAACGCCAAATATATGTACCAGAGAGCTTTGGCCGTTTCAGCAAGACGGGGAACCAGTTTATGATCTTTCACCGGCCCTGGACTTTCGGCACGGTATAGTTGCATTCCACCAATACCCAGCATTGGTAAAACGGCTACGGCCAGAGCGACGATTCCCATACCACCAAGCCATTGCAACTGTTGTCGATAGAACAGTATCGATTTTGGTAATGTATCAATGCCCGATATTACGGTGGCGCCGGTGGTGGTTAAACCAGACAGGGCCTCAAATACCGCATCCGTTATCGATAGCTCAGGAGTTGCTGCCAGAAGAAAAGGGAGGCAGCCAATGGTTCCAAGGACAGCCCAGAATAAGGTTACTATCAGAAAGCCATCCCTGGTGTGAAGTTCCTGTTTTGATCTGGAAGTTGCGAGCCAGAGAACGAACCCAATGGTAAATGTAGCTAAAAACGAATAAGCAAAGGCAGACGCGGTATTATCTTTGTATATAAAGGAAACAATAATGGGCAGCAGGTTGCTAAGGCCGCTAAACAGCATTAGCAAAATACCAAGAATCTTTATGATTATTGAAAAGTGCATGATTTATTAAGAATAGTTACCTAAAAGAAGCTGAAACCAACCTGGAACAACCGTTCCACCTCTGGGATTTTCTTGCGGTCTACCAAGAACAAGATGACATGGTCATCAGTCTCGACCACGGTGTTGTCATGTGCAATCAACACTTCCTCGTTTCTTATAATGGCACCAATGGTCGTGCCTTCCGGTAACTCAATGTTCCTGATGGATTTGCCTACAACCTTTGATGACTGCGAATCACCGTGGGCAATTGCTTCCATTGCTTCGGCAGCCCCGCGGCGCAAAGAGTGGACATTTACTACGTCACCTCGACGAACATGTGTCAACAGGCTGCCAATAGTGGCCTGCTGGGGGGAAAGTGCTATGTCGATATCGCCACCCTGAACCAGGTCAACGTAAGCCGGGTTATTAATCAGGGCCATGACTTTTCTCGCGCCAAGTCGTTTCGCCAACATGGAAGACATGATATTTGCCTCATCGTCATTGGTTAACGCAAGGAACACATCAGTATCTTCTATATTTTCTTCAATCAGTAATTCCCGATGAGAACTTTCTCCATTTAGAATAATAGCTTTGTTCAGGGTTTCGGAAAGAAAAACGCATCGCTCCTGGTTACGCTCAATAATTTTTACCTGGTAACGATTCTCAATATCTTCAGCCAGGCGCAATCCTATATGTCCGCCTCCGGCAATCATTATTCGGCGGTAGGGTTTATCCATGCGTCTCAATTCGCCCAGGACAGCGCGAATGTCATTCCTTGCGGCAATAAAAAATACTTCATCATCAGCTTCAATGACGGTGGACCCTTCTGGAATGATGGGTCTGTCGCGACGAAAAATTGCCGCTACCCGGGTATCTATCGATGGCATATGTTGCCGCAACAAGCGAATTTCCTGTCCTACCAATGGCCCACCATAGTGAGCCTTTACCGCGACCAATTGAGCTTTTCCTTTGGCAAAGTCAAGAACCTGAAGGGAACCAGGCAGATCGAGTAGTCGGCTGATATAGTTTGATACGATAAGTTCCGGACTTATGACCACGTCAACTGCTATACCAAGTTTGCCGAAAAGCTCATCGGTAGCGAGGTAGGATGTAGAGCGAAGGCGGCATATTTTTTTTGGAGTGTGGAAAAGAGAGTAGGCTACGCGGCAGGCCACCATATTAATCTCATCGCTCTCGGTGACGGCGATTATCATGTCAGCGTCTTCACCACCGGCACGTTCGAGCACATCAGGATGGGATGCCATTCCAGTAACAGTGCTGATATCTATTCGATCCTTTAACTCCCGTAGAAGGTTCGCATCCGTATCAATTACGGTAATATCGTTTGCCTCGTTGGCCAGGGTTTCGGCCAGCGTCGAGCCAACCGGGTTGGCACCGAGAATAATGATTTTCATTAACTATCTCAGCAGGTGTTATATGGGGAGCGGATAAGAGGTTCCCTGACTCTTTTCAAGCAGTGAGAAATAAAACCCATCGCTGTTTTCACTGTCTGGAAGCAGTTGCCTTCCGTAGAGACATTCTACTCCCCAATCGGCCGTAATGGCGTGAAATTTAGCGCTCTGGTGTTGATGCAGAAACCGTTGCACAGTGTCATCATTTTCCAGTCGAAGAACTGAGCAAGTAGTATAAAGCAGAACCCCTCCGGGTTTGAGGCAATTCCACAGGGCGCAAAGTAATGACAATTGACGATCGCTGTACTCACCAATATCACTTTCTCTGCGTAGCAGCTTGATGTCGGGGTGTCGTCGAATTACTCCAGTGGCTGAACAGGGAGCATCGAGAAGAATTCGATCAAATGGTTCGCCGTCCCACCATGCGTCGGGTTGGGAGGCATCCGCTACGGTAACGTCAGCTTGTAAACCCAGTCGCAAAAGATTTTCCTGTAGCTTGTTAAGACGACTGGCGCTGTTATCCAGCGCGACTAATTTTGTAAGTGACTGCTCACTTTCTAGCATATGAGCGGTTTTCCCGCCAGGCGCGGCACAGGCATCGAGTACCATTAAGCCGGGAAGCAAATTCATTAAAGAGGGGACTAACTGGGAGGCTTCATCCTGCACACTGGCGCTGCCCTGGGAAAATTCCGGAAGATCGGTAACCTGGCAGGGAGTAGCGAGGTAAATTGCAGAATCGCTGAGGTTGCCTGACGAGCCTTCAATGTTTTTGGCTTTTAGTTTCTCCAGGTATTCATCACGGCTATTTTTTGCCAGGTTAACCCGCAGGGTCATGGGCGCCCGAAGATCGTTATTGTGCAGAATCTGAAGCCAGTGATCAGGCCAGTCATGCTTTAATTGTGCGATTAACCAGGCGGGGTGGGAAAATCGGGTTTCCTCGTCACTTGATTGCAGCATTTTTTCCAGCGCGGAGCGCTGTTTAATACATTGTCTGAGTACGGCATTGACCAGACCCTTGGCCCAGGTCTTTTTGAGAAATCCTGTTGCATTAACTGTTTCGTTAATGGTGGCGTGATCAGGAACCCGCATATAGAAGAGTTGATAAATCCCAACCATTAACAGGCACTGTATATCCAGGTCTTTGGCACGCAACGGCTTATCAAGCAAGTGAGAAATAATGGCTTGAATGCGGTGATAATGCCGGCACACGCCAAAGCAGATTTCCTGTATCAAGGGGAAATCTTTGACGGTATTATTTTTACCGAGTTGAGTGCCCAGAGAGCCCTGATGGGATAAAACCTTGCTCAAGGTAGTGGCAGCAATAGCTCGCGAGTTGACTTTATCCATCAGTCAGCTGATTCTGATTTGGTCAAGCGTTTGCCTGTGGTAAAAAGGGATTGACTGGAATTCAGCATATCCTGAACTCTGACGGGGTTTTTACCGGGCATCTGGATTTTTGTTATTGTAATCGATCCTCTGCCACAAATAATGGTCATACCATTGTTACCCAGACCTGCTATGGTGCCAGGTAAACCATTTAATTCTGTACTGCTTACAACACCTTCAAGCAATCTAACACGAGACTTATCTATAAAACTGTACGCAGGATTGCGGCCAATACCAGCCCTGATCTGTCGGCAAATATGCATTGCTTCGCTGTCCCAGGAAATAAGAGCTTCATCTTTAGCGACTTTGCTCGCATAGGTGCTTAAGGCGTTATCCTGGGATTTCGCCTTGCTTTGAAATTCAAAAAAATCATCCAGAACTGTTCGCAGTGCTTCAGTTCCTTTCGTTACAAGCTTGTTTTGCAGGCTAACACGGGTATCGGTTTTTTCTATAACCACCGGCCGTTTAAGCAACATGTCGCCGGTATCCAGGCCCTCATCCATTTGCATAATAGTGATACCTGTCTCTTTGTCGCCGGCAATGATTGCGCGCTCAATTGGCGCAGCACCTCGCCAGCGAGGCAATAAAGACGCATGGACATTGATGCACCCATATCTCGGAACCTGCAGAATTGATTCGGGGAGTATCAAGCCATAAGCAACAACAACCAGCAGGTCAGCATCCAGCTCTGTCATCTCTAGTTGCGCAGACTCACCTTTCAGACTCAGAGGTTGTTTCACGGGGATACCCTGCTTGGTGGCAACGACTTTTACCGGGCTGGGCAGCCGCTTTTTGCCACGACCCGATGGGCGGTCAGGCTGTGTGTAAACAGCAACCACCCGGTGCGAACTATCGAGAATAGCGTGAAGATGTTCTGCCGCGAAGGAAGGGGTACCGGCAAAAATGATTTTGAGGGGGTGCATTTTTTTCAAGCAGAATTCTTTTGTTCTTTTTCCAGTTTGCTGCGTATTCGATTACGTTTCAGGGTGCTGATGTAATCTACAAATAATTTGCCCTCAAGATGGTCAATTTCATGCTGCAGACAGGTAGCAAGCAAACCTCCGGCTTCGAATTCAAATTGAGCTCCATCGCGGTCCTGGGCTGCAACCATTATTACTCTGGGCCGACAGACAGTCTCATAGAAGCCGGGCACAGAAAGGCAACCCTCATCATATTCTGACAATTCATGGTCCAGAATGTCGAATGTTGGATTAATAAATACTCGAGGACTATCCTTATTTTCCGATACATCTAATATCAGCAGTCTTTTATGAACGTTTACCTGAGTTGCAGCCAGGCCAATTCCCTGGGCCTCGTACATCGTTTCGAACATATCATCTATCAGATGGTTGAGGTTGGAATCGAAGGAGGTAACTCCGCTGGCGATTTTGCGTAAGCGGGGATCTGGAAACTCCAGAATTTGTAAAACGGCCATAATTAGCGGTTAACCTGGCATTTATGCCTAATTGTCGAATAAGCTGGTTCTGTGAACTGTAACCGGTTCTGATTATACCTTATTGCTAAGATTATCAATCCTGTAGCCTGTGGAAAATTATCAATGAAGACCCTTACAGCAAAATCAGTCACTTTTTCCAGTATTTTACTTGGTGCTCTACTGTTTCCGCTCACAATCGCATTTGGGCAATCGAGCTCACTTTTATTACAAGATTATCCATCTAGCTATATCGTGAAAGAAGACGACACGATAAGAACTGTTGCCAGTCAATTTTTGGTAGATCCGGGCAATTGGTCGGATCTCTGGATGCCCTCTCCGATTCAGGGAAGTGATGCGTCTATAAATCCCGGCGATATTATAGAAGTCGAATTTATTGAGGGAAGGCCAAAACTGATTTCTAAAAGAGGAGGTGTGATTGTTGAGCGTCTAAGCCCTCAGATGAGAGAAATCGCGCTATTAGGCTCTATTCCGGCTATTCCGCTGAATTCGATACAAAGCAGCTTTACCACCAACCGTATTGTACCCGGGGAAATGTTCGATTCGGCCCCTTATATAGTTTCACCCATAAGTAGCAATCTCATTATTGGTACAGGAGATGAGGTGTATGCCAGAGGTTCATGGCCCTCCAATGGGGAGTTATTTGAAATCTACCGCCAGATCAATAGCTTTCCGGGCTCCGGCGGCGATGGGTCACTGGGAATCGAGCTGGAAACGGTTGGCTACGCCAGAGTTGTGAGTATTGAAGCAGACGATTTGAAGAAGCTGGTGATAAACAGCAGTAAAAGAGAAATACTGGTAGGTGATCGTTTACTTATTCGGGAAGATCTGCGGCTCGACTCGACTATTTATCCCTCAGAGCCCTCCAGCGACATAGACGGACAAATAATCGCCATGACCAATACGGAAAGAGTAGCGTCTCAACTGGATACAGTACTGATTAATGTGGGCGCGCGTGAAAATCTGGTGATGGGGAATATACTGGACATACATCAACCTGGCCCGCAAATTGTGGACACCACAACTGGCGAAAATAAGGGTTTCTTTCAGCGAGTTTTAGGCCTTGGAACAGAGAAGATGATGGAGATGCCCAGTAGAAGTATTGGCAGCCTGTTAATTTATAAAGTTTTTGACAATATGAGTTATGGTGTGATTCTTACCAGTACAGAGCCAATGCGAATCGGTGATTTGGCTGTAAATCCATAACAGGCGGTTGAAAAACGTCAATAGCGGAAGCTGTGGCAGGGCGTATTTAATTCATTGTGTTTCATCCATCATGATCAAGGACGATCAAAATGGCAACCACCTTAACTTCCCAATATCTCGCTCTATTCCACCTCGACAGCCTGCCGGGCAATCAATTCTCTCGCTTGATCAAGCAGTTCGGCTCTATCAGAGCCATAGCTGAAGCCAGCACCGCTGAGTTGTCTGCTATGGGGCTGGATTGTGAGCAAATAGAGGCTGTCAGGAAAATCCCCGCCGTTACCAACCTTCCCCGAAAAACTGAACAAATCCTCGATTGGCTTGCATGCTCTGACTCGCATCAACTGGTTTGTTATGAAGAAGTTCTATATCCATCTTTGCTGCGAGAAATAAATTGCCCGCCACCGGTGTTATTTCTGGTTGGTAACGCGGCGGCTTTGCTTAAGCCTCAATTGGCAATTGTGGGTAGCAGACATGCAAGCACCACGGGGAAACAGATTGCTTTCTGGCTGGCGAAGGAATTGGCATCGCGGGGGTTTGGCATCAGCAGTGGCCTGGCGGCGGGGATCGATTCCCAGGCACATCGCGGCGCCCTGTCTGTCGATGCAACTACGGTTGCAGTTATGGGAACCGGTGCTGACCGGATTTATCCACAGGCGAATTCTACTTTGGCAAAACAGATTCAGTGTAAGGGAGCGTTGATATCAGAATTTAACCTGGGCAGTCCGCCTGCTGCGGCCCATTTTCCGCGAAGAAATCGAATTATCAGCGGTATGAGCCTTGGGGTAATTGTTGTTGAAGCGGCACTGAAAAGCGGTTCCTTAATAACCGCCAGACAGGCAATGGAACAGTGTCGGGAAGTATTTGCTGTACCGGGCGCTATTAATAACCCGTTAACTGCGGGTTGTCATCGCCTCATTCGGGACGGGGCCAAGCTGGTAGATTCTATTGATTCTATACTGGAGGAATTAGACCCGCTTCTTTCGTTTCAGCTGGCGCATATCAAGGGTAATAGTGGGGACTTACATCAGCTATTCGCTCCTGTTAACCGCAGCGGCTTGGGTGAGGACGAGATAACACTGTTGAAAGCGGTTGGATTTGACGGTTGTCATATGGACACGCTGGTAATGCAATCAAAGTATGATGTCCAGACAGTCAACACAATGCTGATGGGTCTTGAAGTGAAAGGCTTTGTTAGCAGAAAGGCGGGTCGTATCATGCAGCTTACAACCCCCTTGCAAGAAGAGCCCGACTAGGGTAGCTTCCGCTGTTTTCTCTAATTCACTAAACATGTGAGGGAAGCACCCCATGTCAGAACCTTTCGTGGCTATTCTAATGGGCTCGAAATCAGATTTGGAAACCATGCAGACGGGCGCAGATATTCTTAAAAAGCTGCAGATTCCTTATGAAATCAAAATCACTTCGGCTCACAGAACCCCGGTAATCACCCAGGAATATATTAAAGATGCAGATCGGCGAGGTTGCCAGGTATTTATCTGCGGAGCCGGGCTTGCGGCGCATCTAGCTGGTGCCACGGCCGCCCACACCTTGAAACCAGTTATCGGCGTGCCTATAGAGTCGGGTTCGCTGCAAGGGATGGATTCATTATTATCCACAGTGCAAATGCCGGCAGGAATTCCCGTTGCCACGGTGGCTATTGGCCGAACGGGGGCAAAAAATGCGGCTTATCTGGCGGCTCAGATTCTATCGTTACAAGACTCTGATCTGGCGCTTCGTCTACGGCAGGAACGAGAGGCGAATGTGGAAAAAGTGCTGGAACAGGACCGATCAATTCAGGCGTAAAACCAGCCAGGGTATTTCTAATCAAGCTACCTATCAAACTAGCTCGAAACAGTCTGTTTCAGGGAGGCGTTATTGCCTATCCTACGGAGGCAGTCTGGGGCTTGGGTTGTGACCCATGGAACGAGCTGGCCGTGATGAGATTACTGGCTATAAAGCAGAGGCCGGTTGAAAAGGGTCTGATATTGGTGGCAGCCTCAATTCAGCAGCTTGGGCCTTTGTTTGATCGCTTAACCACAAAGCAAAGAGTAACTCTGGGAAATAGCTGGCCAGGAGCAACGACTTGGTTATTACCTGACTCGGACAAGCTCCTGCCTTCCTGGCTGAAAGGCTCTCATAATAGTGTCGCAATTAGAGTAAGCGCTCACCCACTTGTAAAAGAGCTTTGTCAGTCGTTTGAAGGAATGATTGTATCTACTTCTGCAAATCTGGCTGGAAAGCCGGAAATTAGATCCAGATTAAAATTGCAGAGGCTCCTTGGGGATAAACTTGACTACATTCTTCCCGGGCAACTTGGCTTAAAGACGAAGCCCTCTACGATCAGGGACCTGGTATCCGGGAAAGTGCTGCGGTAGGTAAAAGACGAATTCAGGAAAAGGGGAATTAAAAGTGATCGCTGACGATGTATTACGGGTAAAAGAGTTTTTGTTAGGACTTCAGGAATCAATTTGTAGCGACCTGGAAGAGACGGATGGTGAAGCAAAATTCAGTACTGATCGCTGGGAAAGGGATGCCGGTGGTAGTGGTATTACCCGTGTCGTCGCTAACGGGCCGGTGCTGGAAAAAGGCGGTGTAGCATTTTCCCATGTGTTTGGTAAATCCCTGCCGCCGTCTGCTTCGGCTACTCGCCCGGATCTCGCCGGTAGTGCCTATCAAGCGTTAGGCGTATCCCTGGTGATCCACCCGATGAATCCGTTTGTTCCCACTTCCCATGCAAATTTTCGACTTTTTGTGGCGGAAAAAGGAAACGGGGAACTGGTCTGGTGGTTCGGGGGTGGCTATGATCTGACCCCTTATTATGGTTTTGAAGAAGACTGTGTACATTGGCATCAGACGGCCAAGGATGCCTGTGATCCCTTTGGGGCAGATATTTATCCCCGCTTCAAGAAGGAATGTGATGAATATTTTTACCTGAAGCACCGTAAGGAGCCCCGTGGGATTGGCGGTCTGTTTTACGATGATTTTAATGAGCTGGGTTTCGAACAAAGTTTTGCCATGGTTCGAAGTATTGCGAGTACTTACACGACGGCTTATGTCCCTATTATCAATAAACATAAAAATCATGAGTACACTGAAGCGCAGAGATATTTTCAGGAATATCGTCGCGGGCGTTATGCCGAATTCAATCTCGTCTATGATCGGGGTACTGTATTTGGCCTGCAATCCGGTGTGGGTAGAACAGAGGCTATTCTCATGTCACTGCCACCGGTTGTAAGATGGGATTATGACTGGAACCCGGAACCCGGGACCCCGGAAGAAAAGCTATACACGGATTTCCTGGTAACAAAAGAGTGGGTTTAAAATTGCCAGGCTCTATCGGTTTTCAAAGATTTGTGAGTAAAATGAGCGGACAATTGTTTTAACTTTTCCGTTCAACTCAAATCAAAAAGGATAATTCGTCTTGTTACGCTTTGCCGTTGTGGGCAATCCTGTCAGCCACAGCAAATCCCCTTTGATTCATTCGCTGTTTGCAAAGCAGATAGGTTTGTCTGTGGATTATTCCCGGGTAAAAGTTGAGCATGGCGAATTTGAAAACTTTGTTACAAATTTCTTTGCAGGCGGTGGCAATGGTTTAAACATAACCGTGCCATTCAAGGAAATGGCATTTCATCTGGTGGAAAACTGTTCAAGTCGCTGCCAGCTTGCCCGGGCGGTCAATACCCTTTTCCTGGATAAGCAACAGCGGTTGGTGGGGGATAACACCGATGGAGTCGGGTTTGTGACTGATATAACTGTCAATCACTCCGTAGTGTTAAAGGGTCGGAATGTTCTTATTCTGGGCGCCGGAGGCGCCGTTCGAGGTGTTCTCAGTGGGCTGGCGAAGGAGCCGCCGCAACGCATTACCCTGCTGAATAGGACCGAATCAAAAGCTCGCCATCTTCAGCATGAATTTGAAAGCCTGTTACCCATTGAGATCGGGTCATACAGTGAGTTACCACAAAGGCAGTATGACTTGATAATCAATGGCACGTCTCTTGGGCTGCAGGGTAAGGTTCCACCTATTTCGCCGTCCTTAATCGGAGGCGGATGCTGCTGTTATGACTTGATGTACGCAAGCCGTGACACAGACTTCGTGACCTGGAGCAAAAACCATGGCGCTTCCCTGGCGCTGGACGGCTTGGGGATGCTGGTTGAGCAGGCCGCTGAATCTTTCAATATCTGGTGCCACATGAGGCCGGATACCGCCCCGGTAATTCGCCATTTAAGGGACGCAAACTAAACCGTCGGGCTAGTAGGCCGGCTTAAACCACTCAGGTGAAATATGGAAAATCCGCTCCTGTCTGATCAGGTATTACCCTCATTTTCTAAAATAAAAGTCGATCATATAGAACCGGCGATGTGCCAGGTCATTGCAGAAAATGAAAAAATGCTGAAGGCCCTGATCGCAGAAGAATATGTGATACTGGACTGGGATAATTTAATTACTGTACTGGATAATATGGAGGATCGCCTGACCAATATCTGGTCTACCATAAGTCATCTGTATAGTGTCAAAAACAGCTCCGAGCTCAGGATCATTTATGACCGTTGCCAGAGCATGGTGACTGAGTATTCAACTAATTTATCCCAGAACAAACCGCTCTATGATCGAATTATTGCCCTGGCAACGCGTTGCGAAGAGTTGAACCTGACAGAAAGCCAGAAAAAGGTGATAGAGGATTATCAACTGGATTTCCGCCTGGCTGGCGTCGACCTGGAATCCAAGCAAAAGCAACAGTTCAAACAGATTGAGAAACAATTGAACCAGCAATCTAACCGGTTCAGTAACAATGTTCTGGATGCAACCCACGCCTGGAGTAAACATGTAACAGATGCAAAGCAGCTCAGGGGAATACCTGAACTCGCACTGGAAACCGCTTCCACCACAGCCAAACAAAAAGGACTTGATGGGCATCTGCTAACACTGGATTTCCCCTGCTACAACGCCGTAACTACATATGCCGATAGCGAAGAACTGCGACGAGAAATTTATACCGCTTTTGTAACCAGGGCATCTGCAGAAAGTGAATATGACGATGAGTGGAACAACGAAGCGGTTATCAATGAAATTCTGCAGCTACGTAAAGAAAAAGCAGCAATCCTCGGTTATGAAAATTTCGCCGAGCTTTCGTTAGCCAAAAAAATGGCAGGTAGTGCTGACAAGGTGCTTGTCTTTCTCAACGACCTTATCGCAAAAGGCAGGCCTGTCGCAGAAAAAGAGTTTGAAGAATTAGAGGAATACGCGGGTAGTTTGGGTCAATCAGAACTGCAGGCATGGGATGTTGCTTATTACAGTGAGAAACTACGGAAAAAGCAATACGATGTTTCTTCTGAAGAAATCAGGGAATATTTTCCTATCACCAGAGTTAAACAAGGCCTGTTTTCCATTGTTGAGCAGCTGTATGGCGTCACGGTTAAATCCAACGGCAAGTATGATACCTGGCACCCATCGGTAAAGGGCTATGATATTTACAGAGATGATAAGTTAATTGCCCGGTTTTTTATGGATCTTTATACTCGGGAGAACAAGCGAAGTGGAGCCTGGATGGCGGAATGCAGGTCACGCCGAGAACTTGATGACGGCACCATTGCACTTCCCGCCGCCTATCTGGTTTGCAATTTTACCGAAGGTACGAATAAGCAGCCATCGCTGTTAACCCATATTGAGGTAACCACCCTATTCCACGAATTCGGGCACACGCTGCATCATTTATTAACAATTGAATCCAACTTGCGGGTATCAGGAATTAACGGCGTTGCCTGGGATGCGGTTGAGCTCCCCAGCCAGTTAATGGAGAACTGGTGTTGGGACAAGGAGGCGATTCAATTAATATCATCCCATTATGAAACGGGTCAGCCACTGCCAGAGCAAATGCTCGAAAAAATGCTGGCTGCGCGAAACTTTCAAGCGGGAATGAAAATTGTGCGACAGCTGGAGTTTGGTCTTTTTGACTTTAGTCTCCATGTCGGGCTCGACCAGCTGGAGCCAGGTTACGTACGGGAAACCATTCTCCAGGCCAGGCAAAAAACAGCGGTTTATCCGGCGCCGGAATTTAACCGTTTCGAAAACAGTTTTTCCCATATTTTTGCCGGTGGCTATGCCGCGGGTTACTACAGCTATTTCTGGGCAGAGGTGCTTTCAGCCGATGTATTTTCCCGGTTTAAAAAGAAGGCGTTCTTAATGCCGAGACAGGCAGAGAATTTCTGGGAAAAATTCTGAGTCGCGGTGGCTCGGTTAAGGCACTGAAATTATTCAAGGACTTTATGGGGCGGGAGCCGGAGATCGATGCTTTATTAGAGCAGAAAGGGATCCCTGTTAATGGCGGTCAGTTCTCTTAAATCTCGGTACCGATTTCAAGGCATTATTTTTTCTACAGGCACAAAAAAGGCCGGTCCGGGATACCCTGGGCCGGCCTTAATTTTCAAGGCTGAAGTTTAAACTTACTCGCCCCCTGAGGCCATTGCCTGCCGTTCCTTTTCTATAAGAAAATCAACGACATTCAACATATCCTGTTGAGTTGGAACGGCCTCACCGGTAGTAATTATGTACTTGCCATTTACTATCATGTTGGGCGTACTGCGAATCTGGTAATCCTGCATGCGTCGATTTCCCTGATTCACCTTGGTGCGCACAGAGAATGAATTGAAAGCCGCGGTAAAATCTTCTTCACTGACGCCGTGCTCTTCAAACAGGGCACGAATCTGCCGCTCGTTCTGTAATCGATTACCTTCAACATTAATGGCGTTAAAGGCGGGCTCATGGATCACATCAACCACATCAAGCGACTCTGCCGTGTAGTAAAGCTGTGAATGTATCTGCATCAGCTGATTCCATTGGGCTGGAAACAGAACAAAATCAACGTCACCCGCCTGGTTGGAAGCCCAGTCGTGAAGCAGGGGTTCAAATCTGAAACAATGACTACAGCCGTACCAGAAAGCTTCCACAACCTCTACTTTGGAATCATCATTGGTTCTCACCGGGTTGTTAAGCTCTACGTAATGAGTGCCTGCTACATACCTTGCCGGTTGTCCGAAAGTGGAAAATGCCAGGGGCATCAGAATAAGAATCGCAAAAATCTGCTTTAATCGCTTGTTCATTAATGTGCTCCGTCGTCGGCTGTTTAGTGGGTTAAAGTTAAAAAACTGCCAGGATTTCTTGTCTTTGACAGTACCACACGGTACAGGCCCTTTCTATACCCTGCATCACGGCGTTATTGTGATTTATCCTGCCATCGAGGGCACTAAACTTGAAGTGACATCGAAAGCGCGCTTATTAAATTACCAGAGGGTTCCCTAGTTTAATCCGGAAATATAGTTGGCCACGGCTTCAAGCTCTTTATCGGTGAGTCTCTCCACGACGGTTCGCATCATCCCGTTGGAATCATTGCTGCGATCACCTGATCGAAAAGCTTTTAATTGAGCCAGTGTATAGGCTGAATGCTGTCCCCCTAGGGCTGGAAATCCAGCAGGGGCATTGCCCTGGCCGGTTGGAGAGTGGCAAGCTGTGCATGCTGCAATGGAAATATCTTTGTTGCCCCCTCGATAAAGGGTCTGTCCAAGGTCTAATCCCTCGGCATTAGCTCCGGCAACTGCTCTTGATTGGGATGCATAATAGGCCGCTATATCCTCAACATCCTGGTCTGAAAGGCTTCCCACCATGGCTGTCATAGTAGGATTCTCCCGCGCACCGGACTTGTAATCCATTATTTGCTTAATAATGTATTTTGCGTTCTGCCCTGCCAATTTGGGGTTTTCGGGGATTACGCTATTGCCACCGGCACCATGACATGAAGCGCACAGTGCAACTTTGGCTTCACCTGCGGATGCACTACCCTGGGCAACGACTGTTTGCGCCATGCCCAGACTTACAAGCCATAGTAGAGATGTTAAAAAGACAGCTGATTTTTTCATTGCTAATTCCAGGGTTTCATTTAACGCTTAAAATATTGTTTATCGCCACATTTTACGGTCGCGAATTATAACTTATTTCCCAAACGGTCTCTATCCACAAGACCATCAAATGCAGATTTGCTAGTATTCGTTCCCTTTGACGGGATCCCATGGCTCAGAATATGAATTTTCGAAACGCCCAATTTACTGTGAGCGCCTCTAAACTGGCAGAGTGTCCGGTTGAAAGCAAGGTTGAGGTAGCCTTTGCCGGCCGTTCCAATGCCGGAAAATCAAGTGCCATCAATGCACTAACGGGGCAAAATAGCCTGGCTCGCATCAGTAAAACCCCGGGCCGTACTCAATTGATCAATTTCTTCAATATTGAGCCGGGCGGTTTTCTGGTGGATCTACCGGGATATGGTTTTGCCAAGGTGCCCCTGTCTGTAAGGAATAAATGGCAGCGTGAACTTGAAAAGTACCTGCGTAAAAGAGAGCCGCTGGTGGCCCTGGTATTGCTCAGTGATGTCAGACACCCTTTAAAGGAATTCGATCGCATGATGATTCAATGGGCGATACAGTCAGAACTCCCCTTGCATCTGCTGCTCACCAAGTCAGATAAATTGAAGCGGGGGGCGGCCCGAAACACCTTGTTAGCGGTGCAAAAAGAGCTGAGGGAATTCCCCGATGTTTCTGTACAACTGTTTTCAGTTCAGCAACAGCAAGCGATTGAATCCCTGACTAAGAAACTGGAGGGCTGGTTTTCCAGCTCACCAGCGGCAGAGGCTCCCTAGCAGGGCATTGGGAAGCTACCTGTTCTGCCTCGATTAATACACTCTAGTGGGCTTCATCCCAGTTATCTCCTAAACCCACGTCAACTACCAGGGGCACGTTCAGTGCTGCCGCGGAGGCCATTCGAAATTTCACTCCCTCGGCCAGTAATTCCACATCCGGCTCTGATACTTCGAAAATAAGTTCGTCATGCACCTGCATCAGCATCCTTGCGTCAAGGTCGCTGGCATGCAGCCAATGATCGATATCGATCATGGCTCGTTTAATGATGTCGGCAGCCGTGCCCTGCATGGGGGCATTGATAGCAGTGCGTTGAGCCGCCTTGCGCAGCATGCCGTTTCCGGCGTGAATATCTGGCAGGTAGAGCCGTCTACCGAACAGGGTTTCGACATATCCCTGCTCATCGGCAAGGGCCTGGGTCTGGTCCATATAAGTACGCACACCCGGGTATTTTTCAAAATAGCGGTCAACGTATTCCTGGGCTTCGTGCCGGCCTATCCCCAGTTGATTGGCCAGGCCAAACGCCGACATCCCGTATATAAGTCCGAAATTAATGGCTTTCGCGCTGCGGCGCTGTTCTTTGTTTACCTCTTCAAGCTCAATACCAAAGACCTCTGCCGCCGTCGCCTTATGCACATCCATAGCATTTGAGAAGGCAGTAGTCAGGCCCGGATCCTGAGAGAGATGGGCCATGATACGAAGCTCTACCTGGGAGTAATCGGCGGCCAATAGCTTGTATCCTGCCTTACTCACAAAGGCCTTGCGCACTCGTCGGCCTTCGCTGGTGCGTATAGGAATATTCTGCAAGTTGGGCTCTGTAGATGACAATCTTCCTGTTGCCGCTATGGCCTGCTGGTAGCTGGAGTGAATTCGCCCGGTGTGTGTGTTTATTTCCAGGGGTAGTTTGTCGGTATAGGTGGATTTCAGTTTACTTAAACTTCGATGATCAAGAATAAGCCTGGGTAATTCATGTTGCAGTGCCATTTCCTGCAACACTGGTTCGGCGGTAGAAGGCTGCCCTGTCTTGGTTTTTTTCAATACCGGCAGTTGCAGTTTTTCATACAAGATAGTCTGCAATTGTTTCGGAGAAGCCAGGTTGAACTCTTCTCCGGCTATTTTATAGACACAGAGTTCTATTTCGCTCAGCTTATCGCCTATCTCAGCACTCTGCTTTCCCAGTGCTTCGGCGTCGACCTTGACACCAGTTTGCTCCATTTTTCCAAGCACCTGAATTAATGGAAGCTCATAATAATTGTATAATCCTGACAGATGCCCGGTGTTTTGAAGCTTTTGTTCCAATAATATTCCCAGCCTTAAAATCAGGTCTGCTTTTTCCGCCGCATAATTTGTTGCTTGCTCAATATCCAGCTGCTGGAAAGCCAGTTTTCCTCTTCCTTTTCCAAGCAGAGTTTCTATTTCAATCGGTTGTACATCCAGGTAGTGTCGGGCAATGTTCACCAACAGATGCTTAACGGCTACCGAGTTCAGCACGTAGGAAGCAAGCAGCACATCGCTTTTAAAAGGCGCAAATTTAATCCCGTGATGATTTAAAAGATGGCTGATTGTCTTAAGGTCATAGCCAACTTTAATATGTTTTTTACTTTCAAGAAGGGGTCGCAGCTTTTCCAGGGTTAGTGTTTCATCAAGCTGCGGCGGACAGTCCAAATATTCATGACCTACAGGTATATAATAAGCCTGTCCAGCATTCGTACACAGGGCTATGCCAATTAAGGCTGATTCCATGAAATGTTCTGTATCGTGTTCCAGGGAAATTGAAAAACGATTTTTCCCTGTCAGTTCTTTTATTAGCTGATCCAGTTTCTGTTCAGAGGTAATTGTTTGATAGTCAATCTTCTCGGGACTGATAGACGGCTGGGCGTCAAGCTCGTTAGCAAGGCCAGGGTCTTCATGGGGAATGTAGTCCCCGCTAATGCCATTTTTCTCCAGCTCGGCTACCCATGTCTTGAATTCAAGTTCGGTAAAAAGTTTGTGCAGTGCCTGGTTGTCTTGCTCGGCGTGAACCAGAAAGTTGATAGTGAAGTCCAGTTCAACATCAAGCTTTAGAGTTGCCAGTTCGTAGGACAATCGTAGTTGTTGCAGGTTTTCCCTTAGTCTTTCACCCACCTTGCCGGATATTTCGCCAGCATGTTCTATGACCCCTTCCATGGTTTTAAAATTTGTAAGCCATTTAACCGCTGTTTTGGGTCCCACACTTGGTACACCGGGAATGTTGTCGGCTTTATCACCAACCAACGCCAGGTAGTCAACAATCTGGCCGGGTGTTATACCAAATTTATTCTTTACTGCGTCTTCGTTCAGAACCTCGTTGGTCATGGTATTCATCAGGGTCACATGCTTTGTAACCAGCTGAGCCAAATCCTTGTCGCCAGTAGAGATCAACGTATCAACCCCGGTGCTACTGGCTTCGTTAGCCAGCGTACCGATTACATCGTCGGCTTCCACCCCTTCAACTATAAGTAGCGGCAATCCCATTGCCCGTACTATTTCATGAATGGGCTTGATCTGGCTTCTAAGTTCGTCCGGCATAGGCGGACGGTGAGCCTTGTATTGAGAGTAGATTTCGTTTCTGAAGGTTTTCCCCTTGGCATCAAACACGATGGCGATATTACTCTGGGGATAGTTTTTGATCAGGCTGCGGATCATATTAATGACCCCTTTTACGGCACCGGTAGGTTGTCCGCGCGAAGAGATCAATGGAGGTAAGGCATGAAACGCTCGGAACAAATAGGATGATCCGTCAACCAGTATCAATGGGGCAGATTCATTTGCCATTAATGGCTCCTTGCCTGAAAACAATTAATAAAATCACTCACCAGATTATCCAGAAGCTGTTCGTATCCCTGGGTCTCTCCCAGGTTTTTTCCAAGCAGATCCAACTGCACGGAATTAAGTTGATACCCTGAAAGCATGGTATTGATGGTTGCTTCGCTGGCACTCACATCGGTAAATATACACACTGGCTGGATAGCACTGATTTCTTTTCTGACATTCAGGATCTGCCGTATACCAGGTTGTATCTCCGGGTCTACCACCAAAGCCAGACCATGACCAAGGCCAAACTGAGATTCGAAATAACTGAAGGCGTCGTGATATACGACATAAGGGCCGGTCGAAGCTGACAGCAGTCGAGAGTGCCATTGTTCTTCCAGATTGACGAGTCTGTTGCTGAAATGGCTAAAGTTGTTACTGTATTCAGCGGCTTTGGCACTATCTATTTTAATAAGCCGATCGCGAATGGCTTCCGCTATTATTATTCCGTTGTTGCTGTTCAACCAGATGTGGGGGTTGTAGCGTTGATGCTGAGCAGCCGGCCCATCGCCATCAAGCGGAATTTTCACCAGGGTTTCAAGATCAAGTAATTTCAAAACGTTTTTGCGTGAGCCAATCTGCCCCATGACAGAGTCAAGCTGGGTTTCCAGTTCTTCGCCAACGTAAACAATGAGGTCAGCGGATTCCATAGCAATTCTATCCGAGGGTGATAACGAATAATGGTGCGGGGAATTTCCCGGCGCCATTAAAACCTTAACCGAACCAGCGTCTCCAATAATGGACTGGGCAATGAGTTGCAGGGGTTTGATGGTGACCACTACATTAACGTTTGCAAAGCTGCCGGGCGAAAAAGCCAGCACGACAAGAATGCAAAGCAGGCGTCGGAACATGGGAGGCCTCTGGTGAGCTGAATACTTAAAAGAGATGGTATGATATACCATTGTGCGGCCTGTTTTCCCTATCCGGAATTCTCAGGACGGAATAGCCAAGCCAGGAAGTTGTCCAACAGAAATGCCCAATCCCGCGATTAGTGAAAACGTCCTGATAAGGGCCAGCCACATCAGTATCCAGTTCGAGGATCGACAAATCCTTCAGGACATTAACATGCAGGTTAATCAAGGTAGCATTGTGACTCTGATTGGGCCCAACGGAGCCGGCAAAACCACCCTGGTAAGAATCATTCTTGGACTGTTACAGCCAGACTCCGGAACGGTCTGGAAAGCGCCTGGTCTGAAAATTGGTTACATGCCGCAGCGATTACAAATTGAGCCCAATTTGCCCATTACCGTGAAGCGCTTTCTTATGCTCACGGGGATAAAGGATGCCCGGGCTATTCAGGAGCTCCTCGATGAGTTGCGCATAAGCCATCTCAAGGATCAGCAGTTGCGTAATGTTTCCGGCGGTGAACTGCAGAGGGTTCTATTGTGCCGTGCCTTGTTGAGAAGGCCCAGCCTGATGATTCTTGATGAGCCAGCCCAGGGTGTTGATGTAACTGGTCAGGCAGAGCTTTATCAGCTCATAGTGAGAATGGCCCAGCAATATTCCTGTGGCATTTTAATGATCTCTCACGACCTCCATCTAGTGATGTCTGCAACCGACGAGGTAGTGTGTCTGAATCATCATATTTGCTGTCATGGCAAACCGGAGCATGTGAGTACTGACCCTGCCTATCTGGATCTGTTTGGTGTCAACGCGATGAACGACATTGCCGTCTATACCCATAACCACAATCACAGTCATGACATTACCGGTAACGTGGTAACAGAGTCTCGGGAAACAGATGATGGCTGATTTTATCCTCTATGCTCTGATAGCCGGATTAAGCCTGGCGCTGGTCGCAGGGCCCCTGGGTTCTTTTGTTGTATGGCGTCGAATGTCTTATTTTGGAGACACGCTTGCCCATTCAGCTTTGCTGGGTATTGCCCTTGGCATTCTACTGAACTTGAATCTGCAATTTAGCATTATTGTCATCTGCCTCATCGTTGCGATATTTCTGATCTTTCTGGAAAAGCAAAAGGCAGTGGCAATTGATACATTGCTTGGAATTCTGGCTCATAGCACTCTGGCTATCGGTGTTGTTGTGCTTTCCATTTCCAATACTGCCCAGATTAACCTGGAAGCCTATCTATTTGGCGAACTTTTAACTATAGCCACATGGGATCTGGTGTGGGTAGTTGTGGCCAGCGCCCTGATAATGGCCGTGCTTTTCTTGTTCTGGAACCAATTTTTATCTGTTACCGTGCATGAAGAGCTGGCAAGTATTGAAGGTGTAAACGTTAACAGGCTGCGCTATTTACTTATTATTCTTATGGCGCTGATAACCGCTGTGGCTATGAAAATAGTCGGCGTGCTTTTGATAACTTCTTTGTTGATCATCCCGCCGGCGGCCGCCAGGCAAGTTGCAAAATCGCCCGAACAAATGGCGATTATAGCCAGTGCATTAGGGTGTTTTTCGGTGGTTGTAGGGCTTTTCGCAGCCTTCCGGGCTGACACTCCGGTCGGGCCTTCAATCGTCGTGGTGGCTACAGTAACTTTCTTCGTTTTATATTTCTTCTCAAATTCCAGCCAGCAAAATTAGCGTTTTCAGGCGGGACAATCCCTATTGTCTAACCACAAGTATTCGCCTTGTTTTATTCTTTGCATAACGGATTAAAGCCTGGATCAGAAAATATAATGATCAGCAAGCAAGGCGATAAACAATACCGCCAGGTAGACAATAGAATACCTGAAAGTTTCCATTGCGGTTCGGGGCGTCGGTTTGAACATCAACACTAACGACCAGGCTAGAAATACGATGCCCAGTATCACGGCTGTCACTAAATAAAGGGGGCCGCTCATGCCTGACAGGTAAGGAAATATGCTGACCAGCAGCAAGATGGCCGTGTATATAATGATATGAACCTTGGTAACAAATACGCCGTGGGTAACTGGCAACATGGGAATGCCTGTTTTGGCGTATTCGTCTTTACGGTGAATCGCCAAAGCCCAGAAATGGGGCGGTGTCCATGCAAAGATTATTAATACCAGAATCAAGGCGCCTGACTCGATACTGCCTGTTACTGCCGCCCACCCCAATAAAGGCGGCATGGCACCCGAAAGCCCGCCAATAACGATATTCTGCGGGGTTGCTCGTTTCAGGTAACCAGTATAAATAAACGCATAACCGACAAAGGATGCCAGGGTAAGCCACGCGCACAGTGGATTCACCCAGAAAAGCAGAATGACCATGCCTGCCACGCCAATAACGGTAGCAAACACAAATGCATGCAGAGGTTCCACCCGACCCTGAGGCAGTGGGCGGTTGTGGGTTCTCTTCATCAGTGAATCAACCTTACGATCAATAAGGTGATTTACAGCTGCACCGGAACCTGCCACTAATGCAATCCCGAGATTGCCCAGGATTAATATATCCACCGGCACCATTCCCGGCACCGCCAGAAACATTCCGGCCAGTGAAGTGAGAATCATCAGCAAAACCACCCGGGGTTTGCACATCTCGTAGTAATCACGCCAGCTAGCTGGCTGTGTAGAGGTAATTTCAGTCACTAATGGTCTCTTACGCAGATATCAGGCTTCATTGAATGAAAGCACTGAAAAATAATGATTATGGCTTAACGTTAAAAGGATATTTTGCGCCTAGTCAAAGCGCCGGGCATTCAACCATGTTTTGCTGTCAATCTCAAGAACTCTACCTATTTTATAAGCCGTTAATACTCCCCGATCAATACCAGATACGCCTGGGCAAGAGCCAAATTGATAGAAGGGTACCGACACTGCAAAAACTGTTGATTTATCGCAATATATAGCGTGTTTGTTGCTTAAAATGACTTGCGGTGAAATTGAAAAATCTATAGGATTGCGCTGGATTAAAAGGTGTGTAGAGATTGCTTCGTAAAACACAATTAGAGAAGCGCGAAAGCCCACTCGGTTAGAGATAATTAATACCAATAAAATACTTGGGGACAGGTCCAGGGGGAAGGTCGTTGACAGCTCAGTTAGCTATCGCCTGCGAGCCCCATCCAAGAATTATCCGCTTAACCACGGTGCATTGATTACATACCCTCTGATACCAAGGTCCGGCGTGAGATTGTGCATAACAATCCGGAGTCGAACCGTTATTTACATACAGAATTAACAGAATACCAGACACAGCGATAAGGGCTAGCCTGCGTTGTGGCTTAAATGTTCACAGTTAGAAATCGAAGGACTAATGGCTTATGGCTTTAGCAGTTGTGATAGTTATTTTGGTAGTGGGCTCAGTCATCTTCCACTTTGCCAGCCCATGGTGGTTCACCGATATTGCAGCAGATTGGGGATCGGTGGATTTTGTTGTTGACTTAACTTTTTGGATAAGCGGGTTTGTTTTCATTACCATAAACCTGTTCCTGGCCTATTGCATTTACAAATTTCGCCAAAAAGATGGGCACAAGGCTGTTTACGAGCCGGAAAACACCAAGCTGGAAGTCAGTTTGTCTGTTGTTACATCTATAGGTGTAGTTTTGATGCTGGCCCCCGGCCTTTTTGTGTGGGCAAATTTCGTTTCTCCCCCGGAAGACGCTCACGTGGTCGAAATTATAGGCCAGCAGTGGCAATGGAGCTATCGCTATCCCGGTGCCGATGGACAACTTGGTTCCGCCGATGTCAAGCACATTTCCGAAATCAACCCCTGGGGTGTGAATCCGGAAGATCCTGCGGGCCAGGATGATATTGTAATCGATGGCCCGGAGTTTCATCTGCCGGTAGATTTACCGGTCAAGACATTGCTGCGTTCCAAGGATGTTTTGCACAATTACACTGTTGCGCAGTTCAGGGTAAAAATGGACCTGGTGCCGGGAATGGTTACCTTTCTGTGGTTCACGCCCACTAAAATCGGCACTTACGATATTTTGTGTGAAGAGCTGTGTGGTATTGCGCACTTCATGATGCGCGGCAAGGTGGTAGTGGAAGAGCAGTCGGACTTTGACGCCTGGCTGGCCCAGCAACCAACTTTCGCACAAACCCAGAGCGCGGCAGCACCTGATCTCAATGCAGGCAGGCAACTGTACGCTGGCTGTGCTTCGTGCCATGGCGAACAGGGCGAGGGCAATCAAGCTTTGAATGCACCGAAACTGGCGGGATTACAATCCTGGTATGTTCAGCGGCAGCTCAAGCACTTCAGGGTAGGGGCCCGTGGCGTCAACGACGGCGACTCTGCAGGCGCTATGATGCGTCCAATGGCGATAGCTCTGGCTGATGATAATGCGGTGAGAAATGTTTCTGCTTACGTAGCCAGCTTGTCTGATGTGCCAGCCGCGTCAACTATTGCGGATGCCAATGTTCGTAACGGAGCGAGAATCTATAGCCGCAACTGTGCAGCCTGTCACCTGGATGATGCATCAGGAACCTGGTACACAGACGCTCCGGCACTTGCTGGAATGAGTGACTGGTATTTCGTCAAGCAGATTACCAATTTCAGGAACAGGATCCGAGGCGAGCACAGTGCAGATGACTATGGTGAACAAATGGTTCACATGGCGACTGCAATGGCAGATCTTGAAGAAATAGAAGATGTAGCGGCCTACATTAACTCGCTTAGATAATTTAATTACATTGGTTTATTCGTTTTTACATTGCTGTCATTTCAATGAAGGATCATCTGAAAAAGACAGCTAGTGTAAGTTTTAAAGTACTTATCAGGAGGTTTTAATGGCTTACGTACCTTTAGCCGACCAGGAGCAAGAACTCCATCATCCGCAAAGCTGGCTTACCACGTATGTATTCAGCCAGGATCATAAAATTATCGCAATTCAATATGCAGGCACAGCGATAGCAGTTGGTGTTGTGGCGTTGGTGCTGTCTTTGTTAATGCGCATGCAACTGGGTTTCCCTGAATCGTTTACCCTTATAGATCCCAGTGCCTACTATCAGTCGGTAACCATGCACGGCATGATTATGGTGATTTATCTGTTAACTGCCCTGTTCCTGGGCGGATTCGGAAATTATCTGATCCCATTAATGGTCGGTGCCAGAGACATGGTATTTCCATTCCTGAATATGCTCAGTTACTGGGTATATCTACTTTCTGTACTGATCCTGCTGGCCAGTTTTTTTGTGCCTGGAGGGCCGACCGGGGCCGGCTGGACACTCTATCCACCTCAAGTCAACATGGCCGGTACACCAGGTAATGGCCTGGGTATCGTTTTTATGTTGATATCACTGGTGTTTTTCGTTGTCGCCTTCACCATGGGCGGCCTGAATTATGTGACCACTGTACTGCAATCTCGCTGCCGCGGCCTGACGATGATGCGCCTTCCGCTTACGGTATGGGGAATATTTGTCGCTACTGTTTTGGGTCTGTTTGCGTTTCCGGCACTACTCGTTGCGGGCATCATGATGACCTTCGATGTTCTGTTAGGAACCAGCTTTTTCATGCCGGCCGTAATAGAAGCAGGACAAGCGCTTGATTATAATGGTGGCAGTCCGATATTGTTCCAGCATCTGTTCTGGTTCTTTGGTCACCCGGAAGTATACATAGTAGCGCTTCCTGCCTTTGGCCTGGTATCGGACGTGCTTAGCACCCATGCCAGAAAAAATATTTTCGGCTATCGTATGATGGTATGGGCGATCATTGCCATCGGCGGACTGAGTTTTATCGTGTGGGCTCACCACATGTATGTCAGTGGAATGAATCCCTATTTTGGCTTCTTCTTCGCCACTACTACCCTGATTATTGCTGTACCTACAGCACTGAAAGTCTACAACTGGGTTTTAACTTTGTGGGAAGGCGACATTCGCATGAATGTGCCAATGTACTTTGCAATCGGCTTCATTTTCACCTTTATCCATGGCGGCCTAACGGGCCTGTTTCTGGGCAATGTGGTGATTGACATGCCGCTTTCTGATACCTATTTCGTAGTTGCTCACTTCCATATGGTAATGGGAGTGTCTCCGGTACTTGTGTTATTTGCGGCTATTTATCACTGGTTTCCAAAGATATCCGGCAAAATGTATCACGAGGGAATGGCCAAAGCGCACTTCTGGATTACTTTCATTGGCGCGTACGCAATCTACCTGCCCATGCACTACCTTGGTTTCCTCGGTGTACCCCGACGGTACTACGCATTGGGGACCACAGATTTTATTCCTGAATCAGCGCAAGCGCTCAATGCCAATATCACCATTGCCGCATTAATTGTAGGTGCGGCCCAGCTACTGTTTTTCATCAATATTTTCTGGAGTTTGAAAAATGGCAAGAAAGCGGATCCAAACCCCTGGGGTTCGGCATCTCTTGAATGGCAGACCCCCGATACTCCGCCGAAACATGGCAACTGGGGCGATGAATTACCTTCGGTGTATCGATGGGCTTACGATTACAGCGTGCCTGGGGCACATCAGGACTTTATTCCTCAAAATACTCCGGAAGATAGCGAACCAACAGTAGATGAGCAGCACTTTGATCCAGACCACGATCAATCAAAGGCTGACATATGAGTCTTGTTAAAGATGTAACCGTCAAGCCATGGGAACAGAAGGGGATTATCGGCCCCCTTGAGCCTGTAGGTGCTTTTAACGCGCCCCCAGAAAAAGTAGCGTTAAGCC
>JAESQX010000040.1 GCA_016764875.1 Gammaproteobacteria bacterium | reverse complement strand
TAAATCATTGCCAGAGATTGATACAGAATAATACTTGATAGCAAAGACACACAAGTAACTAAAAGGGAAAGAAATGTCGGAAGTAAAAGAAATAAAGGCTCGGGAAATTCTTGATTCCAGAGGTAACCCAACTGTAGAGGCGGATGTAACCCTGGCAAGTGGTGCGCGTGGCAGCGCCTGCGCTCCCTCCGGAGCTTCAACCGGCTCCCGTGAGGCATTGGAGTTGCGGGATAAGGACCCGAATCGTTATCTGGGCAGGGGGGTCTTAAAAGCAGTCAATAATATTAATACGACTATCCGGAATCATTTGCTGGGGCAAGAAGGCTCAGATCAGCAGGCTATTGATAAGGCTATGATTACCCTTGATGGCACTGATAACAAAGCTAGCCTGGGTGCCAATGCCATACTTGCAGTTTCCCTGGCGACAGCGAAAGCGGCCGCAGTCGAGGCGAATGTTCCCCTTTATTCCTACATCAGGGATTTAACCGGAGAGAGCAACGATTACTCTCTTCCAGTACCGATGATGAATATAATTAATGGCGGAGAGCATGCAGACAACAATGTGGACATTCAGGAGTTCATGATTCAGCCAACCGGGGCAGGTAGTTTTTCCGAAGCGCTGCGTTATGGTGCGGAAATTTTCCACGCCCTGAAGTCTGTGTTGAAGCAGCAGGGGCTGAGTACCGCAGTAGGTGATGAAGGAGGATTTGCGCCTGACCTGCCATCCAATGCGGCTGCACTGGAGGCAATTATACAAGCGGTGGAAAATGCTGGCTTAAAGATGGGTACAGATATTCATCTGGCTCTTGACTGCGCTGCCTCGGAGTTTTACCACGACGGCCAGTATGTACTGGCAGGTGAAAACAGCCGTTATGACTCCGCAGGGTTCGCTGATTATCTACAGAATTTGGCGGAGCAATATCCCATATTGTCCATTGAAGATGGAATGGATGAAAGCGACTGGGATGGTTGGGCTAAATTATCGGCTCAATTAGGCGATAAAGTTCAGTTAGTAGGAGATGATTTGTTCGTCACCAATACAGATATTCTGGAGCGAGGCATAAGGGAAGGGATCGCGAATTCTATCCTGATAAAATTCAACCAGATTGGAACGCTGTCTGAGACCCTGGCTGCTATTGCCATGGCGAAGGCGGCAAATTACACCGCTGTCATATCCCATCGCTCCGGGGAAACAGAGGACACCACCATTGCAGATCTGGCTGTGGGCACCTCTGCAGGGCAAATCAAAACAGGCTCCCTTTGCCGGTCTGACCGGGTAGCGAAATATAATCGCTTACTTCGAATTGAAGAAGAACTCGGCGCCGCCAGCAGATACAATGGGCTTGCCGAATTCAAGCAGGGCGTGTAAATGGGTTGTTCGGGGCTGTCTGGAATGGAATTGAATTAAGATTATCGCAAATGAGAAAAGCAACTTCAGCCATATTAATGCTTGTTCTGGTTGTTCTCCAATACCAGATCTGGTTTGGCAAAAGCAGTGTCAGGGCGATTAATGCCCTGGAAACTGAGCTGGAAAATCAAAGGGTTAACAATACGTCCCTGGAAGAACGAAATCATCAAATGGAAATAGAGGTGCTTGATTTGAAAAACGGCCTTGAAGCCGTTGAGGAGCGCGCCCGGGCAGAATTGGGACTGATCGGTCAGGACGAAACCTTCTATTTGATAGTTGACTAAAATATTCGCTATTGCAGTGTTGCATCAACCCCAACGCGTATGATCACTCTGGTAAGAAGTAACTATTATGACAGTATGGGCAATAGTTCCCGCCGCTGGTATCGGGCGCCGAATGCAGACGAAAATCCCGAAGCAATATTTAAACGTTAACGGCAAACCTGTAATAGAGACCTCTCTGGCGCGCATCAGCGCCCTTAACTACGTAAGACAAATTGTAGTTATGCTTAGCCCACAAGACAAAGTCTGGCCAACCCTGGGACTTGAGAGTAACGAGAAAATTGTGTGCCAAACCGGTGGTGATAATCGCTACCAGTCGGTGTTAAACGGCCTTGTTTATCTTGAACCTTCGGCGGCAGACGACGACTGGGTGCTGGTACACGACGCCGCCAGACCGTGCGTGCGAATACGGGATATAAACAACCTGTTTAAGCAACTGTCCGATCATCCTGTGGGTGGGTTGCTTGGTGCGCCAGTGGATAACACTATGAAGCTGGTGGATGAAAACGAAGATATTCTGCACAGTATTGACAGAGTAAATGTCTGGAACGCCTTTACTCCACAGGTATTCCGTTTTGGTCTTCTATTTGAAGCGCTTACCGCCATAGGCCGAAGTGAGAAAACAGTAACCGATGAAGCCTCTGCGATTGAAGCTCTGGGTCATAAACCGAGAATGGTGCTGGGCAATCGCGACAATATTAAAATCACCCAGCCTGAGGATTTAAATCTGGCGGAGCAGATTCTTAGCTCCCAGGCTCTGGATTCATAAGACGATGAATATACGAATTGGCCATGGCTATGACGTCCACCGGTTCAGTGATGAAATTTCGCCAGGCGCCAGGCAGGTTATCGCTCTGGGTGGAATTGAAGTTCCTTGCGAATATAGTCTATTAGCGCATTCCGACGGTGATCTGTTAATACATGCATTGTGTGATGCCATCCTCGGGGGGCTCGGTGCGGGTGATATCGGCAAGCACTTTCCGGATACGGATGAGAAGTACCACAACATCGACAGTACGGAACTTCTGAAGCAGGTTATTGTAATGGCTACCCGGGATAACTGGCAGTTGGTCAACGCTGATATAACCGTGGTGGCGCAGGCACCGAGACTGGCGCCTTATATCGATTCCATGAAAGACCGGCTGTCTGATTTGATGGTGGTTGACCGCAGTTGCGTGAATATCAAGGCCACTACCACTGAAGGTCTGGGCTTTACCGGTCGCAAAGAGGGCATTGCCTGCTACGCCGTGGTGTTGCTGGGGAAACCCGATTCATGACCGACCCGGTGGCGCCGATAACAGATTTTTCCCAGCTTGCTTATGTTTACACAGAACCCGAGTGCCACGCCGTTTTAAAGCAGGATTTTGAGGATTTTCAGGTTGAAGAAATTATCGGATTTGAGTTTTCTGGTAGCGGTGACCATCTTTGCCTGCAAATTCGGAAAATTGATCTAACCACAATTGATGTGGCAAAGATTATCGCCAGGGTCTACGGAGTCAGGCTTGCTGATATTGGATACGGGGGCATGAAAGACCGGCGAGGTGTATGCACCCAGTGGTTCAGTATTCCCAGGACCGGGAATGAACGGATCGATCCGGCAAAGCTGGAAAACGATAACCTCACGGTTATTGATGCCAGGGACAACGACCGGAAAATCAGGATTGGCAGCCACCGGGCCAACTTGTTCAAGATATGCCTGCGCGAACTAAAGGGGGCCGAAATCAAGTTGAGAGAGCGGGTTACGAAAATTGCCAGTGAGGGGGTGCCAAATTATTTTGGGCCTCAACGCTTCGGAAGGAACATGGCAAATTTACATCGCGCCCGTGAATACTTTGCAGACTTGGGCGAACCGGCAACGGACAGGTTGTCTAAAAAGTTCAGGAAAGGTTTTAGGAAAAGCATGATGCTCTCCTCAGTGCGTAGCTTCTTATTTAACAAGATATTGTCCAGCCGAGTCGAAAATGGAAGCTGGAATCAGATTATGGATGGCGAGATATTTAATCTGGATGGGACAGGCAGGTTTTTTGATCCTTATGCCTCTGGACAAACGGGTAGCGAAGCGGAAGAAGCAGATGCCGCGCTGCAGGAAAAAGCGTTGCGCGGCAGGCTCGAGGCACTTGATGTGCATCCCACCGGCTTATTGTTTGGCAAGATTAATCCGAAAGACAGATATCTTGCTTCCGGGGCGGTAGCGCAACTGGAGAACAGCATTGTCAGTCAATATCCCGAGATGTGTCAGGGGCTGGTCACCCTTGGTGTGGATGCATCAAGGAGAGCACTGCGACTGGTTCCCGGGGATTTGAGAATTCGAACCATCAATCCTGATACCGTTGAACTCCAATTCAGCCTTGGCACGGGCAGCTATGCTACTGCAGTACTGAGGGAAATTTGTCAAACCCATGAGCCGAGCGCTTCAGGATTAGCGATTTAACAAAATGTGTGAGTACCAAGAGTGAATAAGCCAAATCTTAATGGAATCGGGATGACTTCACAGCGAACCAGAGAGCGTTTGCTGGGGCGATTGATAGAACAAGGGATCAAAAACACGCAAGTGCTTGATGTCATACGAACCACGCCGAGGCATATCTTTCTCGACGAAGCACTTTCTCACCGTGCCTATGAGGATGTGGCCCTGCCAATTGGTTATAACCAGACTATCTCCCAACCCTTTATAGTGGCCCGCATGACTGAGGCCCTGCTTGATTCAGGGCCGGTAAACACGGTGCTGGAGATTGGTACCGGGTGTGGTTATCAAACGGCCGTAATTGCGCAGCTGGCAGACGAAGTTTATTCCATCGAACGAATTAAGCCGCTGATGGATCGGGCCAGGAAAAACCTCAAACTATTAAAAGTGCGTAACATCGAACTCAAGCACGATGACGGGAGCCTGGGCTGGGCAGAGAAAGGCCCATTTGACGCTATTATTACCACAGCGGCCCCGCAGCAAGTGCCGAAGGAATTACTCAAGCAGTTGAATGAGGGCGGCAGGCTGATCATTCCTGTAGGTGGTGAAGGTGTGCAGGAACTTCAATTAATTACCCGGCGCGGGGACGAGTTTGTCATTGAAGTGCTCGATAAAGTGCGCTTTGTACCATTACTGGCGGGGAAGTCACGGGACTAGCACCATGGTGGAAAACAAATCTGGCAAACCGCTGCAAAAAAACTATCCGTTGCTGCTGCTCAAGGGTATGGCCATGGGGGCGGCTGATTCAGTGCCAGGTGTTTCCGGCGGCACCATAGCCGTCATTGCCCGTATCTATGACGAACTTATTTACTCTATCCGCTCGATCGATACGCGAGCATTAAAATTGCTCATTAGTGAGGGAATCAAACCGGCATGGGACTATATCAACGGAACGTTTCTGGTGGTATTGCTATGCGGTATTGTTGTCAGCTTACGGATTTCAGCGGGCATAGTGCTGGTATTACTGGATAATTACTTTGAGCCATTAATGGCATTTTTTATCGGCCTGGTCATATCTTCCTGCTGGTTTCTCAAAGCCGAATTCGGGCGCTGGAATGGCAAGATTGTACTGGCTATTGCACTGGGAATGACGCTGACGCTCCTGGTGGGATCGCTGTCACCCCAGAGCGCCTCTGTTTCTAACTGGTATCTGTATTTTTGCGGATTAATCGCGATCTGCGCCATGATCCTACCGGGTTTATCGGGAGCTTTTCTGTTACTCCTGCTGGGTGTGTATGATTATATGCTTGGTGCCCTAGTTAGCCTGGAAATCGTAACAATAGCCGTGTTTATAGCCGGCTGTGTTACCGGTTTGTTGCTCTTTTCCAGAGTACTGGCCTGGGCCCTGAAGCACTATCGGAATCTGAGCTACGCTTTCCTTAGCGGTATGCTGCTAGCGTCCGCGTATGTGCTGTGGCCCTGGCAAATGGCCTTGAGCTATTACACGGATCGAGAGGGGCAGTCGCAGATGCTTGAAAAGGCAAATGTATGGCCTGGCAACTATGAGTCGCTAACAGGTCTGGATCCGCAACTTGTCCTGGTATTGCTATGTCTGGTTGGCGGATGTGTAGTAATCGTCGGTTTTAACAAACTTTTCCGCGATCCGGTCGATTAAATCCATAAGGGCGGCTATTGGGCCTGGTTTTCTGAACGATTAATGAGCATGGTTATAGATAATTCAAAGAGCAGTGGGCGCTTTTGCATCGCGCTTGGTTTGCCTGTGTTAATGCTGATTTCAGCCTGTACCGGCGGCGGTTATCAGGCGCCGGTAACGGATAATAGTGAGGCGATCAATCGCCAGGCGGTTATCATCGTCACCGATAGTGACGACCGGCCCAGCCGGTACATCGGGGCAACAAATTCCCCCAGCAGGGAAGTGCGCTCGAGTGCAGGCACACAAACTCGATTTCATCGGGTAGCAAGGGGAGACACGCTGTATTCAATTGCTTTTCAATACGATCTGGATTTTCGTAACCTGGCACTTGCCAATAACCTGAGGCCGCCATACACCATACGAATAGGCCAGCAATTAAGTCTGGATATCAATCGCCAGATGACACCAGTGACGCCATCAGGCACCTCAGCCGGGAGGGTTGTGGGCAACAATACCGTTGCCAGGTCACAAGGGGCCAGCAGTTCTGGCAGTGGTGTGACAAGACAGTCTATTACCCGCCGTGCTGTGAGCAGAGATCCACAATGGCAGTGGCCGGTCAGAGGAGGGTTAATTAATAACTTTCAGACTAATTCGGGGGCAGGCAAAGGCATTGATATAAGTGCTGTTAACGGACAGGCAGTTCGTTCGGCGGCGAGCGGTGAGGTGGTGTATGCCGGCAATGGAATTCAGGGGTCAGGGAACCTGATTATAATTCGTCACAGTGACCGGTTTTTAAGCGCCTATGCTCATAATAGCACCATGGCTGTTACCGAAGGTGACCGGATTGGTGCCGGCGATCAAATCGCCGAAGTGGGGGCAAATCCTGAAGGAGTTCCCATGTTGCATTTTGAAATTCGGCTGGACGGTCAGCCGGTTGATCCGCTGCGCTACCTGCCGCGGCTTTAATCAGAGGTTCCCTGAAGATTCCCTGGCAGAGGACTAACGCTCCAGGTATTGTAATTTCGGCTTTTTATCAGTCCATTCTTTGGCTTCAGGCAGGGCATCTTTCTTTTCTGTAATATTGGGCCACTGCTCTGATAAATCGGCATTCAGTTGTAGAAATTCCTGCTGGTCTTCCGGTAGTTCATCTTCGGCGTAAATAGCATCTATGGGACATTCCGGCTCGCAAAGCGCGCAGTCTATGCACTCATCCGGGTGTATTACCAGAAAATTCGGGCCCTCATAAAAGCAATCTACCGGGCATACTTCTACACAGTCAGTGTGCTTGCAGCGTATGCAATTATCCCCAACTACGAATGTCATATTCTCTCCAGCCTAATATCACTTAAAAACCTTTCTGTAACACCGTACGCGGGATTCCAGGGTGCCAAATCGAACCGGAGTCTACCAGTTTTCATTAAATGTTTCAGGTTTTCTGTTTCAGTTCATACAGTATCTGCAACGCTTCTCTGGCTGTCAGTTCATCCGGATTCAGCTGTTGTAAACAGGTCAGGGCCGGGTGTTCGATACTGTTAAATAATTCGTTCTGCAGCGGAGGAGTTTGTTGCTGCCTGTTGATGACAGATTCCTGCTCGAGGCTGGCCAGTTTGTCTCGTGCACGGTCGATCACCTTTGCTGGGATTCCGGCTAATTGTGCTACCTGCAAACCATAGCTCTGGCTTGCGGGGCCCTGTTTTACCGAGTGTAGGAAAACAATGCCGTTTTGATGCTCAGCGGCATCCAGGTGTACATTGTGAATATTGCTGTGGGTTTCGGGCAAACTGGTAAGCTCGAAATAGTGTGTGGCAAACAGGGTAAAGGCGTTGATTTGATCGGCAATATAGACGGCCGCCGCCCAGGCCAGGGACAGGCCGTCGAAGGTGCTGGTTCCCCGTCCGATTTCATCCATCAGCACCAGCGACTGATTGGTTGCGTTGTGCAAAATGGTGGCGGTTTCTGTCATCTCCACCATAAAGGTGGAACGACCCCCGGCAAGATCATCGGAAGATCCGATGCGGGTAAATATACGATCTACCGGGCCCAGTTTTACCTTGCTGGCAGGGACGAAGCTTCCGGTGAAGGCTAGCAGTACAATCAAGGCGGTCTGGCGCATATAGGTGGATTTGCCACCCATATTTGGCCCGGTGATGATCAACATCTGCTGTTTCTCATCCAGACAGATGTCATTGGGCACAAAAGTATTTTCCAGTACCTGCTCCACCACCGGGTGCCGACCCTGCTCTATATGGATCCCGGGTTCATCAGTCAGAACTGGCTGGCAATATTCCAGGTTAATAGCTCTTTCGGCGAAATTGTTTAAAACATCCAGTTCGGATAAGGCATCGGCACTGCTCTGTAATGGAGCAAGTTGCTGAGCCAGTGATTCCACCAGTTGATCGTAAAGTATCTTTTCACGATTCAGGGCTTTGCTGCGGGAGCTGAGTACTTTGTCTTCAAATTCCTTGAGCTGGGGCGTGATATAGCGTTCTGCGTTTTTCAGGGTTTGCCGGCGGATGTATTCGGCTGGTGCAGCTTCAGAGTGACCCTTGCTGATTTCGATGTAGTAGCCGTGGACCCGGTTAAAGCCTACTTTGAGAGTAGGGATGCCAGTACGTTCTTTCTCTGAGATTTCAAGATCCACCAGGAACTGGCCGGCGTTACTGCTCAGGTTGCGAAGCTCGTCCAGTTCTTCATCATAACCGGTGGCAATTACGCCACCCTCGCGGATCACCACGGGTGGATTTTCTTCCAGTGCCCGGTTCAACTGTTCCGCCAGATCGGGAAACTCACTGATAGAGTGTGCCAGATTCTGGATATGGCTTGACGAGACCGGCTGTAAATTTGACTGTAAATCCGGGAGCAGGCCAAGGGCATCGCGCAGCCTGGCAAGGTCACGGGGACGTGCTGAACGCAGGGCCACTCTAGCCAGAATACGTTCTACATCGCCGATTTGTTTTAAAACTCCAGAGAGGTTTTCAAAGTGATACTGTTCTATCAAGGCGGCAATAGCCTGCTGGCGATTTTCAAGTTGTTGTCGGTTCCGTAGCGGTCTATGCAGCCAGCGTACAAGTAACCGGCTACCCATCGTGGTGGCGCATTGATCCATAACGGATAGCAGGGTATTTTGGCGGCCACCGCCCAGGTTAACATCCAGTTCCAGATTGCGTCGGCTGGTGGCATCCAGAACTACGCTGTCATCGGGCTGTTCAAGTTGCAGTCGTTGAATATGGGGTAATTCACAGCGCTGGGTTTCCTTGGCATAGGCCAGCAAACAACCGGCAGCGGCTATTCCTAACTGTAGATGCTCGCAAGCAAAAGCACTTAGATCCCTGGTGCCAAAATGCTGATTCAAGCAACGGTTGGCATTGTCTGGCTCGAATTCCCATGGCGGACGTCGTCGACAGCCTGGCCGGTCAAAAACTCCACTGAGGCTGCCCAGCTCTTCGTTAATCAGGATTTCGGCTGGTTTAAGCCGCTCCAGTTCACTATAAAAAGCTTCCGTGCCGTTTACTTCACTAATAACAAAGCGACCGCTGGTGAGGTTCATCCAGGCCAGACCAAAATGTTGCTGGTCTATAGGTGTCGAATTGCTGCTGCCGGTAACAGCTAACAGCAGGTTGTCCTGCCGTTCCTGCAACAGAGCTTCGTCGCTTACAGTGCCCGGTGTAATGATTCGCATGACCTGGCGTTCAACGGGTCCCTTGCTGGTTGCCGGATCACCGATCTGTTCACAGATAGCAATGGATACACCCGCTGCCACCAGTTTGGCCAGATAGCGATCTGCAGCGTGGAAGGGGATACCACACATAGGAATGGGTTCCCCGGCAGATTTCCCCCGGGATGTGAGTGTAATGTCCAGAATCTCCGCCGCCTGGACAGCATCCTTGTAGAACAGCTCATAAAAATCGCCCATTCGGTAAAATAACAGGCTATCCTGATGCTGGGCCTTGATGCGCAGAAACTGCTGCATCATGGGGGTGTGTGATTGATTAGTGCTCAATTTAATTTTTACTACGAGAGAATTGTTTTACTTGTTATAACAAGGCAAATTCTATATTAAATATCTTTAAGTTGCAGTTATCCCGTATCGGGATAATCAAACCATATGAGTTTAGTGATGTCTCAGTCTACAGAAGAAAGTGTCCGCCAACTTATCAAGGAAGTAGCTGAGAGGCTACTTGATAAAAATTTCAAATTGACGACGGCGGAATCCTGTACCGGTGGCTGGGTGGCACAGGTGGTTACTTCTTTGCCGGGAAGTTCCAATTGGTTCGACTCCGGTTTTGTAACCTATTCAAATAAAGCCAAGCAGGAAATGTTGGGCGTACCTGCTTCCCTGTTTGAAGAAGATGCTCCCGGTGCTGTGAGCGAGGAGACGGTCAGGGCCATGGCCGCCGGTGCACTGGCAAAGTCCAATGCCGATGTGGCCGTTGCCACCAGTGGAATAGCCGGGCCCGATGGCGGTTCTGAGGAAAAACCTGTTGGTACCGT
>JAESQX010000039.1 GCA_016764875.1 Gammaproteobacteria bacterium | reverse complement strand
TGTGAGCGAGGAGACGGTCAGGGCCATGGCCGCCGGTGCACTGGCAAAGTCCAATGCCGATGTGGCCGTTGCCACCAGTGGAATAGCCGGGCCCGATGGCGGTTCTGAGGAAAAACCTGTTGGTACCGTCTGGATTGCCTGGGCACATCGGGACGGTAGAATTGCGGCCCGTGTTTATCAATTCCAGGGAGATCGTTACAGTGTGCGCTTGGCCACCGTAGAGGAGTGCCTGAAGGGGATTTCAGGTCTTCTTGATAGTGCCATGATGACTGAAGTATCTGTATGACTCGGGGTTTTTTGGATTGCCGTAGCGTGTTGTTAAAGATTCTTTGTCAGCCGCCAATATACTGGTTGAATATACAGTGATTGTCTGATTTAATTAGCACTGGTTGGATATACAGTAGTACGAAAAATTGTAAATCCAATGAAATAGATTGGAAATTTAGCAAGTAGCCAGGGACGGGCTACTATATCAAGACACCTTTTTAAAATTACATCGGGCCGGTTTGCGGCTAAGTGAGTAGTTAAAAAGTAAGTAATTAAAAAAGGGCACCTAAAACAACTGCATTACTCATGGAGCCAGCTTCGGTTGTACAAAGAAAGGATATAACTATGATTGAAGGTAATACTAACAAAGAAAAAGCACTTGCCGCCGCGTTGACACAAATCGAAAGGCAGTTCGGAAAAGGTTCCATGATGCGGTTGGGAGACTCTGTGGGTGGCACTATGCCCTCTATCTCCACCGGCTCTCTTGGCCTGGATATAGCATTAGGTATTGGGGGTCTGCCCCAAGGGCGAATTGTGGAGATTTATGGCCCGGAATCCTCCGGTAAAACAACCCTTACCCTACAGGTAATTGCAGAAGCCCAGAAAGCCGGCGGTACCTGTGCTTTTATTGATGCGGAGCACGCACTTGACCCGGTTTACGCCAAGACACTGGGCGTAGACGTAGAAAACCTACTGGTCAGCCAACCCGACACCGGAGAACAGGCACTTGAGATATGCGATATGGTAGTGCGCTCCGGGGCATTGGATGTGGTGGTAATAGACTCGGTTGCCGCCTTGACGCCCAAGGCAGAAATTGAAGGGGATATGGGCGATAGTCATATGGGATTACAAGCGCGCCTGATGTCACAAGCCCTTCGAAAAATGACTGCAAATATCAAGAATTCCAATACTCTGGTGATTTTTATTAATCAGATTCGGATGAAGATCGGCGTGATGTTTGGTTCACCGGAAACCACCACCGGGGGTAACGCTCTGAAGTTCTATGCCTCTGTACGCCTGGATATACGCCGTATAGGCGCAGTTAAAGATGGCGATGAGGTGGTGGGAAACGAAACCAGGGTCAAAGTGGTTAAGAACAAAGTGGCGCCACCGTTTAGACAAGCGAATTTCAGATCATGTACGGCTCCGGTATCTATCACCTGGGTGAAGTGATTGACCTGGGAGTAAAGATTGGTCTGATTGACAAGTCCGGGGCCTGGTATGCCCATAAGGGAGAGAAGATAGGCCAGGGTAAGAAGAATGTAGCCCGGTACCTGGAAGAGAACCCAACAATTGCGGCAGAAATTGAAAAAGCTATACGTGCGGAATTACTCACTAAGAAGGATAAAGAGGAAGACGCACTTCATGATGTCGCCAAGGAACCAGCCAACGACGGTGAAATAGTTGCTTCCATAGACACCAGTAAAGCCGGGTAGATTAATCACAGGTTTCCTCGTTTATCACTTTCGCACGTTATTGGGGCACCGGGAATGTCGGGCGACGAAACTGATAAAAATCTTAAGTCTGATAATCCGGACAAAGAGACTCGGGCGAAGCCGAAAAGTCCCCGTAGTGTCCGGCGGGTAGCAATGGATTGCCTGGCCCGCCGGGAACACTCTTTCTTCGAACTGAAAACGAAATTGCAGCAAAAATTACCCTTTGTTGATCCCGAGGAAATCCAGCAGGAATTGGAAAAGCTGCGGCAGCAAAACCTTCAAAATGACAAACGCTTTGTAGAGTCATTTATTCGATACCGTAAATCCAGAGGTTTTGGTTATCTGCATATCCGCCAGGATTTAAGAAACCGATTTGTATCAGAGAGCCTGATTAGCCAGCATCTATTTGACGATGATGAAGACTGGCTAAGCCTGGTTAACAAACTCATATCAAAACGATTGCCGGATCGCCAGACATTGGAGTATGGCAGTAAGGCGCATCGAAAAATTGTTAGATTCCTCAACAGCCGGGGCTTTCAGCTTGCACTGACTCAGGCAGTGCTGGCAAAACACATCAGTCATTAGCGCGATCTAATAAGGTTCGCAGAAGCTTTTCGCCTTACTACGAATTAGTGAGACAAAATGCGACAATACCGGCTTATTTATTTAAACGAACCCCTAGGCAGTTATACGGCTATTCTGCACAAGTGTGCCGCACTCTTTCGAGTTGTTGTCGTGCTTGCCAATACGTTCATATAACTAGCCAGAGATTCCTCCCACATACTGAGAACATACATGAAGTTGTTAAAACCATTTCGCGGTCTGAGGCCAAAACCAGAATTGGCTGCGCAGATTGCATCTCATCCCTATGATGTTTTAAATCGTCAAGAAGCAAGAGATCTGGCAGCAGGTAATCCGTTAAGTTTTTTCCATATAAACAAACCGGAAATCGATATGCCTGATTCAATAAGCCCGTATGACCCGAAGGTTTATGAAAAAGGCGGCGAAAATTTACAGCGCTTTATCGATGATGGAGTCCTGGTCCGTGACAGCAAAGACAAACTATACGTTTACAAACAGGTAATGGGTTCCCATGAGCAGGTGGGTCTGGTTGCGGTGGCTTCGGTGGAAGCCTATGAACGCGGGCTGATAAAAAAGCATGAGTTTACACGTCCCCAGAAAGAAGATGACAGGGTAAACCACATGCAAGCCCTTGGGGCTCAGGTTGGGCCGGTTTTCCTTACTTATCGGGCCCGGAATGATTTGGATAATCTGATAAATAAGGTGACGGCAACGGAACCCGAATACGACTTTGAAGCGGATGATGGAACCAGACATGTATTCTGGGTAATTAACGATGATGTTTTGAGCGCTGATATAGAGGCGGCTTTTGATCAGGTGAATTGCCTGTATGTTGCCGATGGTCATCATCGTTCTGCGGCGGCTACCAGGGTACGTAAGGCTTATCAAAAACGTAATGCTGGTCAGACTTCAGACCAGTCCTACGATTGGTTCCTGGTGGTGGTTTTTCCGGATGATCAAATGCAAATCCTTGATTACAACAGAGTTGTTAAAGATTTAAATGGTTTGGACAATGAATCTTTTCTGGAAAAAGTAGGGGATAGTTTTCATTTTAGTCGTGTTTCCACTATGGATAAGGCGAAACCTTCACGTATGAATGAATTTGCCCTTTACCTGTCAGGGTGCTGGTATCAATTGAGGGCACGGGATTCGGTTGTTGATGGTTCTGATCCGGTTAACAGCCTGGATGTCAGTATTTTACAGAATAATCTGCTGGGGCCGGTGCTTGGCATAACCGATCCCAGAACAGACTCACGAATTGATTTTGTCGGGGGCATACGCGGGCTGCAAGAGTTGGAAAAAAAGGTGGATTCGGGGGAATGGGCCCTTGCAATCGCTTTGTATCCCACTTCGATTCAAAGCCTGATGGCAATTGCAGATGCGGGCGAAGTGATGCCTCCGAAATCCACCTGGTTTGAACCCAAATTAAAAAGTGGATTGATTGTTCATGTGCTGGACTAGATCAGGTTGGATTTGCGAGCCTTTGATAAAATCAATTATGTAAACAACAGTCCTCTTCAGAAGGTTGTTTCGCACATGGATTGGAACAGGGTAACAGTTTTATATCCGGCACTGACCTTGCCATCACAACAGCTCGGAAATGCATACGCATAGCTATGTAATGACAATAGGTCATTGCTAGATTGTGCAGCAGTTTGTCAAATAGGTTCATCTGTGTAGTCCCCTGGTTGAAGTTTTCTCATCAGGCGGTGCTTGCCTGAAGTATTTATCCTGGCTGTTGATAGTTACAAAGACAGTAAAAACTTTATATTTAATTCAAAAATAATAAAATTTATTGGTGACGTGTTTAATATGAGGGTAAGTAACTGATTTTCAACTACATCAATAGAAGCTGGCTGATCTGGTGGGGGCGTATTGCGATCAGATCACCAGCATGTCCATGAAATCATTCACTGCGGTGGTTTCGAGCTTCGCCTGATCCTTGCACAATTTAAAAATTGCATCGCAACGCTTTCCAGGAAAGCGGGTAGCGAGATTGCTCCTGAATTTGGCCTCCAGCAGAGGAATACCTTCCTCGCGGCGTCGTTGGTGGCCTATTGGATATTCCACGTCTATTTTTTCAGTGCAACTGCCATCCTCAAAAAATATCTGAATTGAGTTGGCTATGGAGCGCTTGGCGGGTTCCAGATACTCGTTGGAGTAGCGGGGCTCCTCGTGAATTTCCATTTTTTTCCGTAGCTCATCGATAATGGGATTGGCATTGTGGAAGTCATCTTCATAATGTTCGGCCACGAGATTGCCAAAAGCCAGCGGAACGGCCGTCATATATTGCAAGCAATGGTCGCGATCGGCCGGATTGTTTAACGGGCCTACTTTACTGATGATCCGAATGGCTGATTCATGAGTATGAATCACTATGCTTTTGATATCAGATAACCTGCCTTTGACCAGTGGGTGTAATTTTACGGCGGCTTCTGCGGCTGTTTGTGCGTGGAACTCCGCCGGGAAGGAAATCTTAAATAGAATATTTTCCATTACATAGGTGCCATAACTACGTTGGAACTTGAACGCGTTTCCCCCGAAGCAGACATCGTAGAAACCCCAGGTCGGGGCTGTTAACACACTGGGGTAACCAATCTCTCCACGCAAGGTAAGATCTGCCAGGCGGACTCCACGTGAGGTAGCATCGCCAGCAGCCCATGACTTCCGAGGGCCAGCATTAGGTGCATGACGATAAGTTCGCAAGCTGGACCCGTCCAGCCAGGCCTGGGAAAGCGCATCTATTATTTGCTCACGGGTTCCCCCGAGCATATGGGTCACTACAGCTGTTGTTGCGACCCGAACCAACAGAACGTGGCATAAGCCAACCCGGTTAAAACTGTTTTCCAGGGCCAGAATCCCTTGTATTTCATGGGCTTTGATCATGGCTGTGAGCACGTCACGTATTGTGAGAGGAGCCTTGCCAGACGCCACATTCTGCTGCGATAAGTAGTCGGCTACCGCCAGTATGCCACCAAGGTTATCAGAAGGATGACCCCACTCGGCAGCCAGCCAGGTGTCATTGTAGTCCAGCCAGCGAATAATGCAGCCAATGTCCCAGGCAGCCTTAACAGGATCCAGACGAAGCTGGGTTCCAGGTACTCGAGCGCCGCCGGGAACCACCGTGCCTTCCACCAACGGCCCCAGGAGCTTTGTACACTCAGGGAAACGCAGAGCCAGCAACCCGCAACCCAGAGTATCCATCAGGCAATTGCGTGCGGTATTGTAGGCTTCGTCGGAATCTATTTTAAATGTTGTTACATAATCGGCGATGTCTACCAGCACCTTGTCCGGCTCTGGCCGTTGATTCGATTCTACATTACTACTCATTAAAAACTCTTTATATAACAGTTAAGTAAATATTAAAATTAATGTATTACATTAAAAAATGGCTATTACTTCTAATTAATCTGCCCGGTTGTGGATTAAGCAGGTTATCTCTGCTGAATATCAACCCACTGCGCCGTGTCTGGCCCAGTGTATTCTGCACTGGGCCGGATGATTCTGTTATTGGCGCGCTGCTCCTTGACGTGGGCAGCCCAGCCTGTGAGCCTGGACATAACGAATATAGGGGTAAATAACTTGGTGGGGATACCCATGAAATGATAGGCCGAGGCATGGAAAAAGTCGGCGTTACAAAACAGCTTCTTTTCCTGCCACATTACTGCTTCACATCGCTCCGACACATCGTAAAGCACAGTATCACCTGCCACATCCGCCAATTTTTTTGACCACTTTTTGATAATGACGTTGCGGGGGTCGGATTCGCGATAGATAGCGTGGCCGAACCCCATGATTTTTTCCTTGCGTTTCAGCATGCCGAGGATTTCACGCTCCGCCTCATCAACGCTGCGCCAGTTCTCTATCATCGCCATGGCTGCCTCGTTGGCCCCCCCGTGCAAGGGACCTCGTAAGGTCCCGATAGCCGCGGTTATACAGCTATGCATATCACTCAAGGTGGATGCACACACTCTGGCAGCAAAAGTGGAAGCATTAAATTCATGCTCGGCATAGAGGATCAAAGACACGTTCATGACATCTGAAAACAGATTATTCGGCTCCTGATCTGACAGCATATGCAGAAAGTGGGCACCAATTGAATCGTCGTCCAGGGCTGTCTCAATGCGTTTGCCGTTGTGGGAGTATTGGTACCAGTAGCAGATAATGCTGGGAAAGATGGCCAGCAACCGGTCAATTGAATCATCTTGTTGAGAAAAATCGGTTTCAGTCTCCAGGTTGCCCAGCATTGAGCAGCCAGTGCGCATTACATCCATTGGATGAGCGCTGGCGGGGATGCGCTCCAGAACTTCTTTTAATTTCTGAGGAAGTTCTCTTAATGATATGATTTTGTTCGTATAATCTGAAAGTTCCTGTTGGTTGGGTAACTTACCTTTCAGTAATAAATAAGCTACTTCTTCAAATTTTGCCTTTTCTGCCAGAGTGCTTATATCGTGACCACGATAGGTCAAACCGGTTCCGGTTTTACCAACCGTGCAAAGAGCCGTTTCACCTGCAACCTGACCCCGTAACCCGGCACCCGTAAGTTTCTTATCTACCATATTTTCATTACCTGTCAGTTAAATTGGACTTTCTTGCCAGAAGGTTTTACGCCGGCCCTGGATTACTTCTCATCTGAGTCGAAAAGCTTATCCAGTTTTTCTTCGTAGACATGATACCCCAGCACTTCATAAAGCTCGGTACGTGTCTGCATCTTCTTTAAAACCGCTTTCTGGTCTCCGTCCACGGCAATTGTCTGGTAGACCTCCAGCGCGGCTTTGCTCATGGCGCGAAAGGCGCTTAATGGATAGAGCACCATCGCCACCCCGGCCGCTGAGAGCTCATTGCAATTATACAGGGGCGTTGCCCCAAATTCGGTTATATTCGCAAGTATCGGAACCTCAACTGCATCGGCAAATACCCGGTACTGTTCCAGCTCCGTCATGGCTTCGGGAAATATGGCATCTGCGCCTGCCTCGACGCAGGCCACAGCACGTTCAACAGCGGCATCAATGCCTTCAACCGCCAGGGCGTCAGTTCTGGCCATTACAACAAAATCGTCGTCGCTTTTAGCGTCAACTGCCGCTTTGATACGGTCAACCATTTCTTCCTGCGAGACTATGGCCTTGTTCGGTCGGTGCCCGCAGCGTTTCTGGGATACCTGGTCTTCAAGATGAACGGCAGCGGCCCCGGCTTTTTCCATTGCTTTCACCGAACGGGCGATATTGAAAGCGCCGCCCCAGCCGGTATCGATGTCAACCAGCAGAGGTAGAAAACTGGCATTGCTGATTCGTTCAACATCGGCTATGACGTCATTCAGGCTGGTTATTCCCAGGTCAGGTAATCCATAGGAGGCATTGGCTACCCCACCACCTGACAGGTATATAGCTTTATGACCCACGTCTTCGGCCAGCATGGCGCAGTAAGCGTTGATGGTGCCCACAATTTGCAGGGGCTTGTTTGCCTCCAGGGCCTGTCGGAATCGTGAGCCGGGGGAATTATCGTTCATGGTGAAAATCCTTAAAAGTAGTGTGTCTTCCTGATTAATGTGTCTGATTAACGCTTTCCCCGGGTGTTTTCGTGGTCTCCCTTCGCTGCAGAACCGGCAAATCCTCAGTAGAGCGTACAATATTAGTGTGAGGAGCAAGTCGCTATGGGGAAGGTATTTAATTCCCTGGTTAGAGACCGTAGCGCTAAGGGGAAATTCCCGGCTTTTTCGGGTTTCTAACTCGCTAAAATAAACTGAAAATGCAAGGGAAATATTGCCATAGAATTTAGTATTTAAACTATCAGGGTCGTGCGACCGCTGGGGGTGCCTTCATCGTCAATGGTGATGGAGCCCCGCCGGTCTTGAACGGCGCCGTCATCCACCACGGTGACCCCTGGCGACGCGACCCGTTCGCCCATTAACCCGGCGAAGGCCGAGGTTTTTTTGCGGTTAAAATCGCCTTCCAGCCCGTGGCCAATGGCTTCGTGCAGCAGGATACCGGGCCATCCGGGGCCCGTCACGACCGACATTTCACCCGCTGGCGCCGGTACGCTCTCAAGATTGACCAGCGCCTGACGCAGGGCCTCATCGGTCTGTGCTCGCCACGCGGCCGGGTCGATATAGGCCTCGTAGGAGGTTCGTCCGCCAACGCCATGGCCACCGCTTTCCATCCGG